>JBKPEC010000082.1:0-7550 GCA_046728195.1 Actinomycetota bacterium | reverse complement strand
GACAAGACGGCGGAGACGTTGCGCGAGTGGAACCCCGCGCGTCTGGATGCCCACGAGCGCCACGCGCGTGAGGTCGGGGTTCGCCTCGATGATCTCGTGCGCGATCCGAGTGAGCGTCCGACGGAGTGCTTCCGCGTCCATGAGGACTTTCTCCGCCGAGGTAGGCGCAGGCACGATCATTCCACTCCTTTCCGGCCTCACTGGACCGGGTTAAAGGGGTACGGTCGCGCGGAGCTTACTCTGCCCATCGGACGAAAGCTGCGCTTTCGCCCGATTCCTAGGTACGCCGCTTATCGCGGGGAACGTGCGCGGGCCGAGCCCGCGCACTCTTTTTGGTGTTGGTGCTCAGGCGGTTGTTCCCTACCGTGCGGGCACGGGCGCCAAAGGCGTCCGCGCCCGCATCAGTTCGGCGGAACCTAAGCCCGGCTTCGCCTGGTCTTAGCTTCCGCCCTTGAGCGCTTCTGCTCGCACCGCGCGTCCACCCACACCACAGCGGGCCGGAGCTAACGGCAGGCGCAGCCGCCGTTAGCGCAGGCCGGACTCACACGGGCGGCGACGCCGAAGGCGCCGCCGCCCGTGGACCGATTCAGGCCGCCGAAGACAAACCCCGTAGGAGCACGCGGGCTCCGCCCGCGTGCGTTACGCGCGAAGCGCAGTACCTGAATCTGCGCGAAAGCGAACGCTTTCGCGCAGCATCCGGGTGGATGAATAAGATTTATGCATGGCCAGAACTCGAGTCCTGATCGCGGGGGCAGCGGGCCGCGATTTTCACAACTTCAACCTCGTCTACCGGGACCGTCCCGAGTACGAGGTCGTCGCCTTCACCGCGACGCAGATCCCGAACATCGACGACCGCCGCTACCCAGCTCAGCTGGCGGGGTCGCTGTATCCGGAGGGCATCCCGATCCTCCCCGAGGCTGCGCTCGAGGAACTCATTCGCGAGCACGAGATCGACTCAGTCGTGTTCGCCTACTCGGACGTGACGCATGAGCACGTGATGCACATCGGATCGCGCGCGCTCGCCGCCGGAGCGTCATACCATCTGATCTCGCCGCACGACACGATGCTGGCGACGCCCAAGCCGTCCGTTGCGATCTGCGCCGTTCGAACGGGATCAGGCAAGAGTCAGACGACGCGTCATGTCGCCGCTCTCTTCCGGCAAGCCGGCAAGCGTGTCGCCGTGCTGCGCCATCCGATGCCTTACGGAGACCTGACAAGGCAGGCCGTGCAGCGCTTCGAGCGCTACGAGGATCTCGACGCCGCCGATGCGACCATCGAGGAACGGGAAGAGTACGAGCCCCATCTCGCCGAGGGCAATCTCGTCTTCGCCGGCATCGACTACGAACGAATACTCCGTACCGCCGAGCGCGAGGCGGACGTGATCCTCTGGGACGGCGGTAACAACGACACACCGTTCGTCAACCCGGATCTCCATATCGTCGTCGTCGACCCTCATCGCCCCGGACACGAGCTGCGCTATCACCCGGGCGAGACGAACCTGCGCATGGCGGACGTCTGCGTCGTGAACAAGATCGACAGCGCGACGCAGGAGGGCATCGACGCGGTCCTCACTTCGATCCACGACAACACGCGGAACGCCACTGTTGTGCTCGCAGCGTCTCCCTTCCACGTCGAAGGCGACCCGGAGGAGATCCGGGGTAAGCGTGTCCTCGCCGTCGAGGACGGGCCGACACTGACCCACGGCGAGATGACCTACGGTGCGGCCGTGCTCGCGGCGAAGCAGTACGGGGCGGCCGAACTGGTCGATCCGCGCCGCTGCGCGGTCGGCTCGATCGCGAAGACGTTCGAGGACTATCCGAACGTCGGCACGCTCCTGCCCGCCATGGGTTACGGGCGTGAGCAGATGGAGGATCTCCGCGAGACCATTCACCGCTGCGACGTCGACCTGGTCCTGATCGGAACGCCGATCGATCTCCGGCGCTTGATCGACCTCGACAAGCAGGCGCTTCGGGTCACGTACAGGCTGCAGGAGATGGGGGAGCCGACGCTGGAGCAAGTCCTCGCCGAGAAGGGACTGCTGCAAACAGCACTCGTGTGAGCACGGTTGTCGCCCTCGGCGGAAACGCGCTCATGCGTCCGGGCGAGCGAGGCACAGCAGCCGAGCAACTCACCAATCTCCGCCGCGCTGTCGCCGCCCTCCAACCCCTGCTCGCCGAGCCGGGCTTGGTTCTCACGCATGGCAACGGACCGCAGGTCGGGAACGAGCTGCTCAGGCAAGAACGTGCGGCGGACGAGGCACCACCGTTACCGCTGTGGGTAGCCGTGGCGCAAACGCAGGCGGAGATAGGCGCGCTCATCTCCGCGGAGCTCCGGCCGGCGCTGGACGGCCGCGAGCCCGCCTGCATCCTGACGCACGTTCGCGTGGCCTCGGACGACCCGGCGTTCGATCGCCCCACGAAGCCGATCGGCCCGTTCTATTCGTCCGCGCAGGCGGAGCAGCTCGAGCGCGAGCGTGGGTGGCTTCTGGTCTCGGACGCGAATCGCGGCTATCGCCGGGTCGTTCCCTCACCCGAGCCGCTGGAGATCGTCGAGCTCGAGCTGATCCAGCGACTCGCCACCAGCGGCGCCGTGGCGATTGCCTGCGGCGGCGGAGGCATCCCGGTCGTGAGGCGCGGCGGCCGCCTCGCGGGCGTCGACGCAGTCATCGACAAGGACCGCGCGTCGGCCTTGCTCGCGCGGGGCCTCGAGGCCGACCGATTGCTGATCCTCACCGAGGTGCCCGCGGTCTATCGCCACTTCGGACAGCCCGATCAGGAGGAGCTGCGCGAGCTCTCGGTCGGGGAAGCCGAGTTGCTGCTGCCGGAGCTCCCGGAGGGGTCGATGCGGCCGAAGATCGAGTCAGCGATCGCGTTCGGCGGCGAAACGTTGATCACGAACTTCAGCGCTCTCGAGTCTGCGCTGGCTGGAGAGGGCGGGACGCGCATAAGGGCGCGCTCATAGCGCGCCTTCCAGACAATTCGACCTCGCGATCCGGTAAGAACGCGGAGTGATCCCGCTCCGCGACAACGTCCCGACGCGGGCCTTCCCCGTCGTCACGGTCGGGATCATCGTCGCCAACGCCCTCGTCTGGTTCTGGGAGCTCAGCTCCCCGGGAGTGGACTACCACGTTGTCAAAGACGGCTACTACCCCTGCACCGTCCAGGGACCCTGCGAGCCCGTCCAGATAGGCAATACGGTCTTCACCCACCACCTCTCGTGGTGGGAGGGGACGTTCACCTCAATGTTCATGCACGGAAGCTGGGTTCACATCCTCGGCAACATGCTGTTTCTGTGGATCTTCGGCAACAACGTCGAGGACGCGCTCGGCAGGGTGCGATTCTTCTTCTGGTATCTGGCCGCGGGGGTGGCCGCCACAGCGCTGCAGACCTTCGTGACGCTGGCGTTCGGCACGACCCGCGACGCGAGCGTGCCGAACATCGGCGCCAGCGGGGCGATCGCAGGAGTGCTCGGCGCCTACTTCGTCCTCCTGCCGCGCGCGCGGGTTCTGACTGCGTTCTTCCTCGGCCTGATCTTCTTCCGCGAGATCCCTGCGATCTGGTTCCTCGGGATCTGGATCGCCCTACAGCTCTGGGTGGGTAGCGTCGGGCTCACGCATCCGGACCAGACCGGCGGGGTCGCCGTCTTCGCCCACATCGGCGGATTCGCCTTCGGCGCTCTGACCATCCTCCTGGTCGCCAAGCGGCGGCCCCTCCAGCCCACCTACTGATGGGCCTACTCCGGGAGCACGTCCGGAGGCCCCTGGACGCGCCCGGCTTCCCGTGATCACCGCCCTCAACACGATCGCAGTGGCGGCGGCCGTCGTGGGTGCCCTGGTCCTCCTGTTCTTCTTCCTCGGCCCGCGGGAATGAGAGGCCCCGGGACCGCGTTCTCAGGGGTATGACCGTCAACGAGATTCATACAGAGATCGAGCAGACAAGCGAACGGCGGGCCGAGCTGTGGCACATCCTCTCTCAGGGCCACAACCCGGAAGCCGCCGAAGAGCTCCGAAGCCTGAGCGAACGCCTCGAGCAGCTCTGGGACGAGGAGCGGACGCTGAAGGCAGAGCTTCGCTTCGGCAACCGCGACCACATCGTCGCCCGGGCCCGCGTCGAAGAGCGCCTCGAGCGCGCCGCCTAGTCTCCCTCACAACTCCGCGGAAGTCGGCCCCGAATCGAGGGATTCTCCCCTCTCCCCCCGGGGCCGACATTTTTCGCGTGAGCGCTGCGGCTCGACCAACGACAAAGGAGCCGTGATGCCGGGTTCGCACGCCGACGACATCGTCGGGGAGTTCTTCGAGTCGGACGATTGGGGCGACCTTCCCGGGGGCGACCGAGACGGCGACGACCCGGACCTCGATCTGCCGCCGCTTCCGCCGAGGCCCGAGGCGGCCTAGGCGAGAGCGGCGTCCAGCTCCACCTCGATCAGTGCACCGTCCGGGATAAGGCCGCCGACGTAGTAGGTCGTGTTGGCAGGATCGATTCCGGCGAACGCCTCCGCATGGGCACGGACCGCCTCTCGCCAGTCGCAGTCAGGGGCGAGAAGGAGGCGCGTCCGGACCACGTCCTCCGGCCTCGCCCCGAGCTCGGCCGCAGCCCGGAGGGCGCGCTCGATCGCGGCCCGCGCTTGCCGGAACGAATCGCCCGGGTGGAGGACTCGTCCGTCCGCAAGCGGCGCCGTACCACTGACGGCGATCTGCCGGCCGAAGCGAACAGCGCGAGAGTAGGCGGCAGCTTCACCGAACCCGCCGCTGTCCTTGACGCGCTCCACGCGCCTCGATCATATGCTGGCCCGAAGTGACCGAGATGCGTCTCTTCGACTTGCGGGTGACCGTAGAACGGATCGAGGGCCGTTCGGTCTGCGGCCTCCAGGTGGGCGACTACTTCGAGCTGACGGAGTCGAGCCGGATCCGTATTCCCGAGGGCCGTCATTTCTGCATCTACGCGCTCCAATCTGTCCTGCCGTTCCTGGCGGCGAAGCAGCGCCAGCTGGCGGAGTCGGACTGGCTGGAGCACGACTCCCACGTGACCTGCCCGGACCCCGACGAGCGCGTCGTGATGCGGATAGAGCGCATCGGCGAGCGCACGCTCCGCACCGAAGACCTGACGTGAGCGTCGCTCACCGCGTCGCGCGCCTTTGGCTCGCTCCCGTGGGGGAAACCATGTTTCCCCGACGAACCCCCTTCTTTTACGCACGCCCGGGGGAACCTCCCGGTTCCCCCGGCGAGTACGCCCCCTCCCCCGCTCATTGGGCGGACGTCGCCCAATGAGCGACGTCCGGCGCGAGCTCGGGCTCGGGCTGCAGACCGACAAGGCGCTTGGTGAGTACGGCCCCCTCGCGCGTGCTGCGGAGGACGCCGGTTTCGACGTCGTGACGTCGTTCAACGACCTGTGGTTCCAGCCCGCGCTGCCGGCGCTCCTCGAGATCGCGCGCGCAACGCAGCGGGTCCGGGTCGGCCCCTCGTGCCTGAACCCGTTCACTCTGCATCCGGTCGAGATCGCGGGGCAGATCGCGACGCTGGATGCGGCCAGCGCCGGGCGGGCCTTCGTCGGCCTGGCACGGGGCGCCTGGCTTGAACCACTAGGCGTCGATCAAGCGCAACCCGTGCAGGCGATCGGCGAGGCGTGGGAAGTAGTCCGCCGCCTGCTGGCGGGGGACGAATTGGGCTTCGACGGCGAACGCTTCTCCCTGCCACCGGGCGAACGCCTTCGCTATCCGCTGGCGCGTCGCAGCGTGCCGCTCCTCATCGGGACGTGGTCCCCGCGCCTCGCGGCGTTGGCCGGCGAGACGGCGCAGGAACTGAAGGTCGGCGGGAGTGCGAATCCGGCTGTCGTGTCTGTGGTTCGAGAGTGGATCGACAATCCCGACGTCCGGATCGTCATCGGCGCCGTGACGGTCGTTGATGAAGACGGCGACTTCGCTCGCGCGATGGGACGCCGCGAGGTCGCCATGTATCTCGCAGTGGTCGCGGACGTCGACCCGACCCTCTCCGTCGATCCGGAGCTCATCGCACGCGTGCGAGCCCTCGTCGCCACGTGCGAGGACGAAGCCGCGGGCGCGCTCATCTCGGACGAGGTGCTCGACCTCTTCGCGTTCGCGGGCACGCCGGAGCAGGTCGCCTCTCACGCAGAAGCCGTCTTCGACGCAGGGGTCGGACGCATCGACTTCGGCACGCCGCACGGAGTCCCCGAGGCACGCGGCGTCGAGCTGCTCTGCACGGAGGTCCTGCCCCGCCTTCGCTAGACAACGCTGGGCTCGGGCACGAGCCGGCCGTCTGCGAACCGCTCGGGCCTCAGCACGTCGAGCAGGGGATCATGAGGCTCGCCGAGCACGGCCTCGGCGATGATGCGGCCGATCGCGGGCGCCAGCATGAATCCTCGGCCGTTGAAGCCCGCAGCGACCCATACGCCGTCGCGCACCTGGCCGAGGATCGGCTGGTGATCCGGCGTCACGTCGTAGACACCGGCGACGCAGGTTGGCAACGTGACGTAGACGAGCCGAGGGAGCAACTCCTCGAAGCCGCGCCGGACATTGGCGCGATCGCCGGCCCTGAGATCGCTCGCGAGGACGCGGCCGTCGGCGAGCTGCTTCGCCGCAAACGCGCGTTCCGGAGACACGACCAGAGGCTCGAGCAAGCGTTCGTGGATTGGGTCGCTGAAGAAGAGATCCCGTTGCTCCGATCCGATCGGCAGCTCGGGGAGCAGCCGAGCCGTGTCGACTCCCGCCGCGACCACGACGGCGGCGGCGGACACGTCTCCCACGTCGTGGACCTCCGCGATCACGACGTCCGACAGCTCGCCGAACGCCTCGACGAGCGAATGCGGCCGGTCGAAGTAGCCGTCTTCGTCGTTCCACGCGCCACCGACAACGGTGGAGACGTCCAGCCCAGGCACGAGCTCCGCGGCTTCGGCCGGCGAGACGATCCGGGACGGGACTCCGAGCGCGTTCTGCAACACGACGTTCTCGCGCAGCCGCTCGAGGGCGTGCTCGGAGTGCGCGAGAAAGAGGTAGCCGCAGCTGCGAAAGCCTGGATCAAGGCGCATGTGAAGCCGCTCGACGGCGTCGGCGTAGAACTGGATGGACTCCCGCGCGAGCAGGCAGTTGACGCGAGTGCCCCACTGCTGCCGCACACCGCCGGGTTGCAGGCCGGAGGCTCCCGCGCCAACGCCCGCGCGGTCGACCACCTTGACCGACGCGCCGCGCTCTGCCAGGTGAAACGCGATCGAAAGCCCGACGATCCCCGCACCGACGACCACGACGTCATGGCGCGCGCCCATACGGACGAGCTTAGACTCGCACCTCGTGTTCGACTACGCAGCGAGGCAGAAGCGGCTGGCCGAACGGATGGAAGCTGAGGGCGTCGACGTCCTGTTCCTCGCGCCGTCCGCGGATCTGGAGTACCTGACCGGCGTCGAGCGGCTGATCCCCAACTTCGGCGAGGCGTCCTACCCGAGCGGCTGGGTGACCGGCGCGTTCTTCGTGCCCGGATCAGATCCCGTTTTCGTCTTCCCGCGCATGTTCGTCGCGTTCGATCTTCGGGAGGAGCCTCAGGG
>JBKPEC010000081.1:0-4770 GCA_046728195.1 Actinomycetota bacterium | reverse complement strand
TCTCGGCCGGTTGAGCCCGGACAAGGGCGCGCATCGCGCCATCGCCGTCGCAATGGCCACGGACATGCCGCTGAAGATCGCGGGCAAGCTGCAAGAGCCGAAGGAGCGGGAGTACTTCCACGAGCTCGTGGAGCCGCATCTCGTCGACGGGATCGAATACCTGGGCGAGGTCACGCACGGCGAGAAGGTCGAGCTCCTGCAGAACGCGCGCGCAACGCTGTTTCCGATCGAGTGGGAGGAGCCGTTCGGCCTGGTAATGATCGAGTCGATGGCGTGCGGGACCCCGGTGATTGCGACGCGCTGGGGCGCCGTGCCCGAGGTGATCGAGGACGGCCGCAGCGGCATCATCGTCGATCGCTACACGGAGATGCCCGAGGCGCTCGAAGCCGCCGACCAGCTCGATCCGTTCGAGCTGCGCCGCTACGTCGAGGAGAAGTTCTCGCCCGAGCGGATGGTGCGCGACTACGTCGGGGCCTACGAAGCAGCCATCGCCGCCGCCGGGAAGCGGTAGTTGCGCCGGCCGGGTGCCCCGGCCAGCAGGTTCATCATTCCGACAGTCCACGCGTGTCGACGAAACGCTTCAAGCCTGCGTACGACTGCCAGAAGGGCATCGCCTGTTCGTAGAGGCTCAGGTCGGGCCCGGGTTCTGACAGATCGGAGCGGACCGATTCGATGAACTGCTCCTCCGTAGCTCCCGCGACGACGCGGTCGACCCACTGCGGCAGCCGGGCGCGCAATTCATCGAGGTGCCGCTCAGGGCCGTCGGCCACCCCGAAGTGGATCAACGCAAGCCGCCTCGGAGCGCGCCGCTCGATCTCGTCGATGGTTCCGAGCCACGCCTCGAGGTCGAACTCGGGAGGAGGCGTGGGCGGAAGCACAACGCGGGCAGGCTGGATACGGACGCCCGCGGCGTCGCCGGCATAGAGGGTGCCGTCCTGCGCCAGGTAGCACACGTGGTGTCGGGCGTGACCCGGCGCCGGGAAACAGTCGAGCCCGGCCACGTCGTCTTGCGCGATGCGGATGTTCTCCTGCGGGACCGGTGCGAGCTCTCCCCACAAGACATCGAAGCTGTCGCCGTAGAGGCGACGCGCGCTCGCCTCGAGGCGGGTCGGGTCGACGAGGTGGGGCGCGCCGACCTCGGAGACGTAGACCTCGAGCTGGGGGTGGAGACGGACGAGCACTCCGGCCGCTCCCGCGTGATCGATGTGGATGTGTGAGAGCAAGAGACGCCGAATGTCCCGAAGTTCGATCCCTCGTTCGGCGAGCGCCTCCTGCAGACGGTCGACGCAAGTGGTCGGCCCGCAGTCGAAGAGCGCGGGACCGTCGTCGGTCTCGAGGAGGTAGGAGGCGATTACGCGCTCCCTATCCAGGTGATGCAGGTCGAGAGGATCCGGGCTCATCTGAGCCCGGATCCTCCCACGAGCCTCAATGCGAGGTGTGGCGGCGGCGCCGGTAGAGCAGAGCGAACCCTCCCGCGGCAACCGCGACTCCGGCACCGGCGCCGAGTGCGACGCCGAGCTTGTGGGCCCGTGCGGCCCGGTTCCGCGGAGCGGTTGCCGGCAGGCCGGCCTGAACGAGCATCGCCTTCAGGCCCGGCGTTCCGCGGACCCAGCCGCCGACCGTCCGCTGTGTTCCCCAGAACAGCTGGCCGCGCGTCATGTACGTGACCGGACCGCGGGCGGCATACGGGTACAGGTCCTGCTGCACGGTGGACGCGCCCTCTTCGCCCCCGGGAACCCGGTATGCAACCTGGTAGCGCGGACCGAGGCTGAGCTTTGGCCGCACGGCGAGACTTCCGAAGCCCGTCGCACCGTACATCTGGGCGAAGAACCCGCCCTCGGTGGCGAGCGTGGCGAGCGGCGACGAGCCGCCTTCACCCTCGCCCTCGAGCACCACCGGCTGTGCGAGACCGGGCCCTGTGATCGAAGCGCGGTCCGGGCCCTTCGCGGCGGCGAGGGTGGGAAAGAGCAATGCGGCGCCGAGCGCCGCTGCGAGAACAGGTAGACGTTTCATGCCGGCTCTACACCGGCCGCGGGACCCTGGTTCCGCGGCCCGCGTCTAGGTACTCGCGCCGGCCGCGGCGAGGACGAGCGCCTGGTCGAGATCGAGGAGCAGGTCCTCCGGCGATTCGAGGCCGACGGAGAGACGGATCAGGTTCGGAGGGGCGGCGAACGGCGCATCCGCCGTCGAAGCGTGCGTCATCCGCGCCGGCAGCTCGATCAGGCTTTCGACGCCTCCGAGCGACTCCGCGAGCTTGAACAACTTCGTGCGCGCGACGAGCGCCGCAGCCTCTTCCTCGGACTCGACCGTGAAGGAGATCATCCCGCCGAAGTCCTCCATCTGCCGCGCGGCGATCTGATGGCCTGGATGGCGTGGCAGGCCCGGATAGAGGACCTGCTCGACGCGCGGGTGACGCTCGAGGAGTCCCGAGATCGCGTGCGCGTTGTGGCAGTGCTGGCGCATCCGCACCGCCAGCGTCTTGATTCCGCGGAGGACGAGCCAGCAATCGAGTGGGCTCGGAACCGCGCCGAGCGACTTTTGCAGGAACAGGATGCGCTCTGCGATCGTCGGGTCGTTCGTCGCGACGAAGCCGCCGACGACGTCGGAATGACCACCGAGATACTTGGTCGTCGAGTGGACGGCGATGTCAGCTCCGAGCTCGAGCGGCCGCTGGAGAAACGGCGTCGCAAACGTGTTGTCGACCGCGAGGATCGCGCCGGCGTCGTGAGCCGCCTCGGCAGCCTTCCGGATGTCGACGATGTTGAGCATCGGGTTCGACGGCGTCTCGATCCAGACGAGCCGTGTGCGATCGTCGAGGTGGTCGGGGAGATTCTCGAAGTCGGCCGCCGGTAGGTAGTCGAAGACGTAGCCCTTCGGCTCGTAGACCTGCGAGGTCATCCGGTAGACGCCGCCGTAGACGTCCGCGATCAGCACAACGCGATCGCCGGGTGTCAGCAGATGCATGATCGTCATGACTGCGCCGAGACCGGAAGAGAAGGCGATCCCGTGCTCGGCCGATTCCAGCGACGCAAGACATTGCTGCAGTGCCGTGCGCGTCGGATTTGCGACCCGCGAGTAGTCGTAGCCCTTGTGCTCACCGACCGCCTCCTGCACGTACGTCGAGGTGAGGTAGATCGGCGTCGTCAGCGCGCCCGTCGTGGGATCGGGCTCCTGTCCTTCGTGAATCGCGCGCGTCTCGAAGTCCATTAGTGCCCCTGCCGGTGATGCTGTTGAGTTTCTGGGTCGCGAGCACCAAGCCAGAGGCCGCACTCGGTCGCAGCCAAGGTAAACAAACTTGGCAAGGCCGACGGTGGGCTCTGGGGCCGCGTGATCGCGGGCCAGAAGCCGACAAGTATTGCCGGTAGGGGCACTAGGCCCCGTCGATGCTACCCGCCCCGATGAACGTCGCGAGACTGCGGAGCGGCTTCTTCAGGGATACGGGTTCGACCCCGGGCTCCCAGTAGACGGAGTTCACGCAGAGCACGCCTGTCTTGCGGTCGAGAGCCGGATCGATGCGGCCGACGAGGCGGTCTCCTCTCAGGATCGGCAAGACGTAGTAGCCATACTCGCGCTTCGCCTTGGGCACGTACATCTCCAGGCGATAGCGGAAGTCCCAGAGTGCCTCTGCGCGGTCCCGATCGTGGACGAGGCGGTCGAAGGGCGACAGAAAGGTCGTCCGTTTCGGCACCGGCCCGTCTTGGGCCTCAGGGTGCACGTCCCAGTCGCCGTTGCGAGCCCTCCGCACGCCGAGCGAGCGCCAGCGCCTGTCGGCCAGGATCTGCTCGGCCTCCTCGAGCGGCGGCGGCTCGACGTCCGGAAACCAGCGCTCGGCCAGGTCCCAGAGCCGGTGCCCGCCGCGCCTGCCGGTGACCGCGACCTGGCCGCGGGCCTCCAGCAGCTCGAGCATGACGGTCACGTTGCGGTTCCCGTGCCAGCCGTGCGACTTCCACGTCCGCACGGAGCTGTCGGTGAGCTCGCGTGCGAGGAGCGGACCGCGCCGCTCGAGCTCGCGCAGCACATACCGGCGGAAGCCGGCGTTCTTCCGCAGGAACTCCTTGCCTCGCCGCTCCCAGGCGTACTTGCCGGTTCGCGGTCGCCTCGTTCGCGCCAGGATCAGCGGGTAGTCCTCGATCGGTCGAATGAACGCGCCCCATTCGAAGAGTTTCCGCTCTTCCCACAGCAGCCGGTCGAGCTCGGTGACGTCGTACGGCCCGAGCCGGCTCCAGAGGACGAGTCGCTGCGGCGTCGCCACGGTCGCGATCGGATCGATCTGGAGGAAACCGAGCTTCCGGACGGTCGACAGCACGTCCGTCGCCGATCCGTCGAGGAGCTGGGAGCGGATCGCAATCCGGCGTGCCTGTGCGAGGCTGACCGTGTTGGAGTTCACCGAGTTCGCACTCTCGCAGTTGCCGCCCGCGCCGGGTCGCGTCCTCGAGGTGGGCTGCGGCCACGAAGGCGGTGTCGCCCCCGAGCTGGCCGCCGCCGGCTACGACGTGCTCGCGATCGATCCAGACGCCCCGGCGGGACCGCTGTACCGCCGCACCACCCTCGAGGAGCTCGACGATTCGGGACCCTTCGACGCCGCCGTGGCGGGGCGTGTACTCCACCATGTTCAATCGCTGAACCAAGCACTTGACAAGCTCGTCCGCCTCTCGCCGCTCCCAGGCGTACTTGCCGGTTCGCGGTCGCCTCGTTCGCGCCAGGATCAGCGGGTAGTCCTCGATCGGTCGAATGAACGCGCCCCATTCGAAGAGTTTCCGCTCTTCCCAG
>JBKPEC010000080.1:0-17416 GCA_046728195.1 Actinomycetota bacterium | reverse complement strand
TCGTCCTCGACCGCATCGCTGGTCGAGGGCGGCAGCTTGCGCGACCTCGGCGAACACCGCCTGAAGGACCTCGCCGCATCGGAGCGGCTCTATCAGCTCGGCGGCGAAGCCTTCCCACCTCTGAGAAGCCTGCACCAGACGAACCTCCCGATTCCTGCGACGCCCTTCCTAGGGCGTCAACGAGAGCTCGACGACGTGACGACCCTGCTCGGAAGCCGGGGCGCGCGCCTGCTCACGTTGACCGGCCCCGCCGGAGCCGGCAAGACCAGACTCGCGCTCCAAGCGGCCGCGGAAGCGTCCGACCTGTATCCCGACGGCCTCTTCTGGACCCCGCTTGCTGCGCTGCGCGACCCGAACCTCGTGCTCGTAGTGGCCGCCCAGGCGCTCGACGCGAGGGACGGCCTCGCCGACCGCATTGCCGACCGCCGGCTTCTGCTCATCCTCGACAATTTCGAGCATGTGATCGATGCCGCAGGCGAGCTCGTTGGGCTACTCGCCGCCTGTCCGAACCTTCAGCTCCTCGTGACGAGCCGCGAGGTGCTGCGGCTTCCCGGCGAGCAGGCGTACCCGGTCCCGTCGCTCGAGCCTCAGGATGCGACGGAGCTCTTCACCGCCCGGGCGCGGGCGGCCGATCCTTGGTTCGAGCCTGACCCAATCGTCGAGCAGCTTTGCTCTCGGCTCGACAACCTCCCGCTCGCCCTCGAGCTCGCGGCCACCCGCGTCGGCGTCCTCTCTCCAGAGCAGCTGCTCGACCGTCTCTCCAAACGGCTCGACCTTCTCAAGGCGGGCCGCGGGGTCGATCCCCGCCAGCAGACCCTGCGGGCGACGATCGAATGGAGCTACGACCTCCTCGGCGAGACGGAGCGGCTCCTGTTCGAACGCTTGTCGGTCTTCCGCGGCGGATGCACGCTCGAGGCGGCCGAAGAGATCTGCGAAGCCGACATCGACACCCTCCAGTCGCTGATCGACAAGAGCTTGCTCCGGCGACAAGGGGAGCGTTTCTGGATGCTGGAGACGATTAGGGAGTACGCAGCCGAGCGGCTCGAGCGACATGGCGAGGCAGTAGTGCTCGCCGGTCGGCACGCCGATTACTTCATCGCGCTTACAGAAACGGGCGCTCGAGGCGCTCCTGACGAGGATGTGGAGCCGACACGTCGGCTCTATCCGGAGCTCGACAACCTTCGCCGCGCGCTCGCTTGGCTCGTGGCCTCGGGCGACGTCGAGCGCGAGCTTGGTCTGTCCACCCTTGCGTTCTGGCGCCTCTGGACGCGCTCGAGCCTACGGGAATTGCAGGGATGGCTCGCGTCCGCGCTCGAACGAGGGGCCCACGCCGACGCCCACCTTCGAGGGGAGGCGCTAGGCGCTGCGGCGCTCGCGGCTGCGAATCTGGGTGAGGCCGAGGTCTCCCGGGCTTACGCTCGGGAGAGCCTCGCTCTCGCCCGCGAGCGTGACGATAAGCGCCAGATCGAGTGGGCGCTTCGCGTTTTGAGCTTCGACGAGCCCGATCTCGGCGAGCGCCGACGGCTGCTCCACGAGTGCGAGCGCCTTCTGCGCGAACTCGGCAACGACGCGGGGCTCGGCTGGGTCACCTTCCTGCGCGGCATGACCTTCGTGGACGAGGGAAGCTTTGACGCGGCACGAGAGACGCTCGAGCAGGCGGCAGCGCTCTTCCGTGAGCTTGGGCTGCCATGGGAGGCGACGAACGCGGAGATCACGGTGGGATACACACTGGTGGTGGCTGGTCGATATGCCGAGGCACGACCGCTCCTGGAAGGCGCGCTCGCGAACGCGGTCGATCTCGCCTCCCCCGGGTTGATCATGGAGGGACTCGTTCTCCTGGCCGCCGTTCGGATTGAAGCCGATGCCGCGGCGGCGACGCGGCTCCTGGCAGCGGTCCGGACATTCGCCGATGAAAAAGGACGCGAGATGGATCCCCGATACGAGGGTCGTCTCCTCGAGAGAACGGAGCGGTCTGCGCGCGAGCGGCTCGGAGAGCGGTTCGAGGCTGAGTGGGAGGCGGGGTCAGGCCTGACGCTCGACGAGACGGTGGCGCTGGCTCTCCACGAGGAATGAACTGCCCGGACCCGGTGCACGGCTCGCGGCCGCCTCGAGCACTTCATCCGCGCGTAGAGATCAGGCCACGAGACTGATGCTGCCCGCCAAGCGCCGAGACCCCTACTGCGCGACGTTACGGAGTTCATATCTCGGCGCCCCGATTAGGAGAGATTCGCTGACGCCGTCAACGCGATCATTCGGAACGTTTCCGGGGTCACAAGGCCTTGAGGGGCCCGGCGCCGGGGCGGAGTCCCCCAACCCCGGCGCCTGCAGCAACTGCCCAGTCTGCGGACCCGAGCCGGAAGATAGGTTGACTTCGTCGCTGCGACTAGGGGCCGAACCGCCTAGGTCATTTGGGCTAACAGACGACCGGCGCGCGGGACGAACTCGGAGAGCCGTCATCCGGGCGCCCGAATAGGAAGCCGGCGCAACGCTCCGAGGCGAACTCGTCCAAGAGAATCGAGGGGGCCGCGTTGAGAAAGATCAGCACCGGGTCCGCTCAGCTTCTGGTAGTCGTGACCGCGGCACATGCACTCCTTGCGGCATTACCGGGTTCGACTTCGGCGAAGCGACCGTCGGCCATACCAACTTGCCAGAGTGCTGGGGGCGACCTCCATCGTGTTGCTTTTCCTCGTGGCGACTCTCTACGTCGCCGGCATGCGGAACTGAATGTCGTCTCGGACAACCGCCCCCTAGCGCGCGGTTGACACGCGAGCTGCGACCGTTGGTTCCGCAGGAGAGGAGCCCGACGAGTCCGCTCTCCCCGAAAGGCGATCGGCCTTCACTTTGAAGCTCGAAGGGGAGGACCGTCCTTAACTCCGCGCGGGCCGCGACCCTCCCTCGGAGCATGTGACCCAGCCACGAAACGTCAAAAGGACGGCCGCCGGGTCGGCGCAAGGACAAGGGCGAAGTACGCAGGGACGGGGCGAACTCGCAGCAATTGCTTCCTCGCGTGCCGAGCCTGTAGCATGAAGGCGAGTTCTCATCCGACGCTGCGGCGGATTTACCCCATGATCTCAGTCCGCGTACAGGGTCAGGAATACCGAGTTAGCAACGAGACGCTGGATCATCTTTTCGGCGTCAACGCTTGGCGGCAGGTCGATCCGTCACTCCTTAAGACCAGAATCCGCGATCAGCACAGGGCAGGGAATCTCATCGTCGATGGTCGGCGATTGCGGCCTGTCTCGACGATTGAGCAATCGAAGCAGCGCATTCGACACGAAGACAATCGGGACGAGATCCTGAGGTGGGGAGTCCTTTACCTCGCCGAGGAGCTCGCGGAGTTGAAGGATGAGCTACGAATGCTCCGCGAGGCTTTGCTGTTCGACACATCTGCACTGACAGAGAAGCTCGCCCGAGATCCCGCACGCGACGCCGGCGAGAGGGTCGGCGAGGTACCCGGCACGAAGCGCGGTGAGTGATGGTCAGTGGCGCGTGCCGCCGAAGAAGAAAATTGCGACGACCAGCAAGAGCAACATGGATATCGGGAGGAGCAGTCTGGCGAGTCGATAGGGCAGCCTGCGGCTTCGCCGTAGTCGAACCCGGTAGTGCCGTAGCGTGTGCATGTGCCGAGGGCCGCTAGGCCAGCGCTCGGGCCACGGCTATTTTCGCAAATTGCGGACTTCGAAGTCCAGTTGCAGCAGTGACGCCGCGGAGGCTGCAACGAAAACGGGATCGAAGGGTCCGAGCTGCCGGAGAGTTTGCACCCTTCCGCCATCGATGTCCGCGCACGTGCGAAAACGCTTCGGCACGTAGCCAGAAACGCGAAGCGTGTCAGCTCATGCTGAGAGCGTCAGCCGCTCAAGGCATATAGAACGTCTGGTTTTCTCGGACCTCGTCGAGCCGTTCCTCGATTGTTTCCGCGTTTTCCCGTTCGCTCTCGCCGCCGTCGAGAGCGGGCGGGGGCTCTTCGGGCTCAGGCGCGGGCCGACCGAGGACACGATCGATCATGGAGCGGATTCCCATGGAACGAGTGTACGCCGCACCGTGGCGGATGGCCACTCATCAGTGGCCGGCGTGTGTTCCCCTGAGTCCGGCGACTAGCCGCCGAAGATGCCGCGGACGCCGTCGATCAGCCTGGCGATGTCGTCCGAGAAGAGCGCGTAGGCCACGACGATCGCCGGGGTGATGACGCCGAGGATGACGGCGTACTCGGCCATCGTCTGGGCCTCCTCGCCGCAGCGGGAACGGATCCAGCTGAAGAGAGCCATATCACCGCATCGGCGCGGAGCCCGCCGGGCCGAATGCCTCGTCCTGGGGATCCACGCAATCCGCCGAGAGTGAGAAGCTACGGCTGATGCGGCGCCTCCTCCCGGCCTTGCTGCTCCTCCTCCTGGCCGTGCCCGCGTCTGCTCAGGCCGGGCTGCCGCGGACCGCGATCTTCTTCTATCCCTGGTACTCCAATCCGCGCCACGACGGCGGGTACGCCCACTGGACCCAGGGCGGGCACACGCCGCCCTTCGATCTCGCCTCCCAGTTCTTCCCGATCCGGGGCGCGTACTCGAGTGGGGACCCGCGCGTCCTGCGTGCCCAGATGGCGGACATCGCCGCGGCCGGCGTCGACGAGGTCGTCAGCTCGTGGTGGGGGAGGGGCTCGCTCGAGGACGAACGCCTGCCCGGGGTGATGCGCGCGGCCAGGAGGCGGCATCTTCAGGTAGCCGTTCAGCTCGAGCCGTATGCCGGCCGGACGATGGACTCGGTGGCCGCCGACCTCGTCTATCTCCGCAGCCTCGGGCTCCGTGACATCTTCATCTACCGCACGGAAGACTTCTCCGCGGAGGACTGGAGTCGGGTGACTCGACCGCCGATGGGGTTACGCCTCTTCGCGCAGACGAGCCGCGTCGGCTTCGCAACCCGGGCAGGCTTCGCCGGCTTCTACACGTACGACATCCTCCTGTACGACGGCTCGAAGTTCGACCGCTTCTGCACGCAGGCGCGCGCGATGGGGATTCTGTGCGCACCGTCCGTTGGCCCAGGCTACGAAGCGTCCCAGGCGACGGGCGACTCTCGCGTAAAGCCCCGACTCTTCGGCGAGACATACGACTCGATGTGGAGAGCGGCGCTCGATGCGAAGGCGGACCTCGTCACGATCACGTCATACAATGAGTGGGGCGAGGGGACCCAGATCGAGCCGGCCGGTCGTGGGGGCCGCTACGAGAGCTACGTCGGCACGTACGGCCTGCGGGGACGAAATGCGGCGCGCGCGTACATCAGGCGGACTGCCTACTGGACGTCGCAGTTCGAGCACCGCTAGCGAAAGACGTCTGCGCCGCAGCCCGACACGAGCCCTTCGAAAGCGTCCTCGACCCCGCGGAGCGACGGGTGCGTCAGGTCGACCTCGACGTCGTCCCACTCCTCGAGACCGAGTGCGCCTGCACCCTCGTCGGCCCCGAAGCAGAGAAGGGTCTCAGTCGAGATGACGTTGCGGCGTCCGGTCTGACGGCGCGCGATCCCCTCGAGCTCACGTAGCTCTTCGAGCGGGTCGATGCGGACGTTCGAGTCCGACCCGATGCAAATGCCGATGCTGCGCTCGCAGACGCGCTCCACGGGAAGAAACCCGTCGCCGAGGTTCGCCTCGGTGGTGGGGCAGACGCAAATGCGCGCGCCCGCCCCTGCAATCAAATCGAGCTCGGAGTCATCCGCATGTGTCGCGTGCACGACGGTCGTCTTCTCGTCCAGACAGCCCGTGCGCTCGAGCAGCTCGATCGGGCGGACGCCGTACTCGGCGAGACACTCTTCGATCTCGCGCGGCTGCTCGTCCGCGTGCACATGCAGGGGGAGCTTCTCGACCTCCCCGTAACGACCGATTTCCTCGAGCCAATCGGCTGGGCACGCGCGCACCGAATGCGGCGCGAGCCCGACGAGGATGCCGCGCTCTCGCAGCGCCTCGATCTGGCGCAGGTAGTCGGCGACAGAGCTCTGCCGAAACCGCGGCAGTCCCGCGCGTCCGTACGCGGCCAGCAGCAAGACGATCGCGACGCCTGCCTCCGCTGCAGCGTCCGCGGCCGCGAGCGCCTCGGCGAAGCCGAGGTAGTGGAACTCGCCGACGGCCGTATAGCCGGCGGCCCGCAGCTCCCGGTACACCTCGAAGTACTCGCGGCGCACGGACTCGGGCGTTTGGCGCTCCGCCTCGGCCAGCATGACCTCGCGCCACGCCCAGAAGTCCCCACCGCCCGTCCGACCGCGCAAGGCGCGCTGGAAGCTGTGTGAATGGGCATCGACGAAGCCCGGCAGGCTGAGGATCTCGGCCACACGCGTATCCTTTCCACACCGATGGCGACCCGCGCCGTTCCCGTCGCTTTGCAGCAGCTTCCGAACGCCCTGACGGTCGCGCGCCTGCTGCTGATCCCTGTGTTCGTCGTCTTGATGCTGCAGGCCGACGGCGGTCACAGCTGGCCCGCTGGCATCGTGTTCGGCATCGCCGGCGTGACAGATCAGATCGACGGCTATCTCGCACGGCGCTGGCGCGTCGAGTCCGAGTTCGGCCGGATCTTCGATCCGCTCGCCGACCGGCTGATGATCGATGCGGCCGTCATCCTGCTGTTCGTCCAGGACCACATGCCCTGGGCAGGGCTCGTCGTCATCCTCGGCCGCGACCTCCTGCTGCTGACGGGGTACAAGCTTGCGACACCTCAGGGGTATCGGCTGGAGGTGAACATCCTCGGCAAGGCGGCCACGTGGTTGCTCTATGCCGGCATAGGCTTCCTGATCGTCACCGATCCCTCGACCCGATGGCCCTACTGGATCTTCTGGAGCGGGTTGATCCTCGCGGTCGCCGCCGGGTTGGTGTACGCAGTCACAGCCTGGAAAGAGGTGAGGCGATGAAGGCAGTCGTCATGGCGGGCGGCGAAGGCACGCGCCTGCGTCCGCTCACCTCCAATCAACCGAAGCCGATGGTTCCCATCGTCGGCAAGCCGTGCATGGAGCACATCCTCGAGCTCCTGCGCGAGCACGGGCTGAACGACGTGATCGTCACCGTTGCCTTTCTCCCGCAGGCGATTCGCAGCTACTTCGGCCAGGGCGAGACGCTAGGGATGGAGATCGGGTACTCGGTCGAGGAGTCGCCGCTCGGCACGGCGGGGTCGGTGCGACTCGCCGCGAAGCAACTCGACGAGACGTTCCTCGTCATCTCGGGCGACGCACTCTGCGACGTCGACCTCACCGAGCTGATCACCTTCCACCAGGAGCGAGGCGCGGCGGTCACCATCGGCCTGAAGTCGGTCGACAACCCGCTCGAGTTCGGGATCGTCGTCACGGACGAGGAGGGGAGGATCGAGCGCTTCCTCGAGAAGCCGTCGTGGAGCCAGGTCTTCTCCGACACGATCAACACCGGCATCTACGTGCTCGAGCCGGAGGTGCTCAGGCACGTGCCGACCGACCGGCCCTACGACTTCTCCAAGGAGCTCTTTCCCTATCTCCTCGAGATGGGGCGGCCGTTGTACGGATACGTCCTGGACGGCTACTGGCAGGACATCGGCAACCTCGACCAGTTCCGCCAGGCGAACTTCGATGCGCTCGAAGAGAACGTTCGCCTGAACATCCCGGGCATTCGCATCCGAGGGAACGTCTGGCTCGGGGAGGGCGTCGACATCGCCGACCTCGAGCAGATCGAGGGCCCCGCCTACATCGGGAACTACTGCCGTCTCGCTCCCGGCGCGACGGTGGGCTCCCACACGGTGCTCTCGAACAGCGTCACGCTGCGCGAGCGTGCGCGGACGACTCGCTCGGTCATCGATGCCTCGACGCACATCGGGCGCAGCTCCCTGATCGAGGGCGCGATTCTCGGCCGCTCGTGCGACATCCGCAGTCACGTGCGCATCCACGAGGGCGTGGCGATCGGCGACGAGGTCACGATCGGCTCGGAGAGCGTGATCATGCCGGGCGTCCGGATTTACCCCTACAAGGAGGTCGAGTCCGGCTCGCACATCCACGAAAGCCTCATCTGGGAGTCGCGAGCGTCGACCCGTCTCTTCGGCCGAGACGGCGTTGCCGGTCTGGTCAATGTCGACCTGACGCCGGACGTCGCCGTGCGGGTCGCGGCCGCGCTGGGCACGGCCCTGAAGCGGGGGGCGCGGGTCGCGGCGAGCCGCGAGTCCTCATCGGCGTGCCGGATGATCAAGCGGGCGATGATCTCCGGGTTCACCTCCGCGGGCCTGGAGGTCGCCGACCTGCGCGTCCTGCCGGCGGCGGTGGCGCGTCACCTGCTCAAGACCGAGGGCTACGAAGCCGGCTTCCATGTCGGCACGAGCCTGGCCGACCCGGAGGTGGTGCAGATCCGCTTCTTCGAGCAGCCCGGGATCCAGCTCTCGGCCGCGATGCAGAAGGAGATCGAGAAGAACTTCACGCGTGGTGAGCTACGGCGCGCGGCGTTCGGCGACATCGGCGGAATCAGCTATCCCGCCCGGGTGCGCGAGAGCTACGCGCAGGACCTGCTGGACAGCCTCGACGTGGAGGCGATCCGTGCACGCGGGTTCCGGCTCGTGGTCGACTACGGCTTCTCCGCCGCTTCGTTCGTGCTCCCCTTGTTGCTCGGGCCGCTCGGGGTGGAGGCCGTCTCCGCGCACGGCTTCACGACCGACCGCTCCGACAGCGGCGCGACGCTCTTGCGCGAGGCAATCGGGCAGGTGAAGCAACTCGTGCCGGCCGTCGGCGCCGACCTCGGCGTCGTCCTCGACCGTGCGGCGGAGCGCCTGTACCTCGTCGACGAGCGCGGGCGCGAGATCCCGGTCGAGCAGAGCCTGCTGTTGTTCCTGCGGCTGATCGGAACGAACGGGCGGCGAGGCAAGCTCGCCTTCCCGATCACGGTCACGAGCGAGGTCGACCGCTTGCTCGAGGGCACTGGGCTCGAGGTGATCCGGACACCCGCGTCGCTCGGAGACCTGACCAAGGCCGCGGCCGAGGACGGCGTGATCTTCGCGGGCGCGGTCGGTGGGGGGTACGTGTTCCCCGAGTTCTTGCCGGCCTACGACGCGATCGCGAGCCTCTGCAAGCTACTCGAGCTGCTGGCACCGGTGCGCCGGCCCCTCTCCGAGCTCGTCGCCGAGCTGCCGAGGCCGACGCTCGTCCATCGGCAGGTGCCGTGCCCATGGGCCCTCAAGGGCGTCGTGATGCGCCTCATGACCGAGCGGCTCCGCGACCGCAAGCTCGATCTCACGGACGGCATCAAGGTCTTCGAGGAGCGGGGCTGGGCGCAGATCCTCCCGGACCCGGACGAGCCGCTCGTCCACATCTATGCGGAGGGCCGGACGGAGGAGGAATCGAAGGAGCTCGAGGCCGAATTCCACGCCATGGTCGAGGAGATCATGGAGACCGAGGGGGCGGCGGTCACCGCCTAGGGCCAGGGACAAGGCTCAAGTACAACTTGACCCTTTACGAGGCCGCTGCTTTACTGGGACGGTCCTCGACCACGAAAGGCAGGCCTTTTGGAACCTCTGCCCGATCTCGCCACGCTCTCCGACGCCGACCTGAAGCAGCTCATCAGCGACCTCACGCGACAGGAAAACGAGGTCTCCTACCAGCGGCGGCTCCTGCACGGGAAGATCGACATCCTGCGCGCCGAGCTCGTCGCCCGCCTGCAGAAGACCCAGGGGCAGAGCGTGCTCGACCAGGTGGACGTCGACCACTTGACGGAGATCCTCACCTCCAAGGCCTCGCCACCGACGTAGGTGTCGCATATCTACTGCCAGGAGTGCGGCTTTCAAAATCCGGAAGCCGCGAACTACTGCGCTCGCTGCGGTGCGCTCCTCGTGAAGGACGAGGGCGGCTCCGAGGCGACGCAGAGCTTCACCGCGGAGGAGGGTGACGAGACACCGTCGGGCGTCCTCGAGGATCTCGGGATCAAGGGCCCGGCGCTCGTCGTCCGCTCGGGCGGCGGCAGGGCGGGGGAGACCTTCCATCCCACCGGCGAGACGACGATCGGTCGCTCGCCCGATTGCGGGATCTTCCTCGACGACGTCACGGTCTCCCGCAAGCACGCCATCCTCGTCGAGCGGGACGGCAGCTTCTTCATCGAGGATCAAGGCAGCCTCAACGGCACGTTCGTGAACCGCAAGCGAGTCGAGTCGGGGCAGCTCGAGGATGGAGACGAGCTGCAGATCGGCAAGTACCGGCTGACCTTTCTCAACCGCTGATGGCCACCGTTGCAAAAACGCGTCAGCTGACGATCGGCGCTGTCTGCGGGATGCTGAAGGAGGAGTTCCCGGACATCTCGATCTCCAAGATCCGCTACCTCGAGGACCAGGGACTGCTTGCTCCGCGACGGACACAGGGCGGCTACAGGTTGTTCAGCGAGGACGACGTCGAACGGCTCGAGACGATCCTGCGCTTGCAGCGCGACGAGTTCCTGCCGCTGCGCGTGATCCGGCAAGAGCTTGCTTCTCCGGTCGCGCGCGACCGCAAGAGGCGGCGGGCGACCGCCATCCTGGGCGACGAGAAGGACGAGCTCGACCTCGGGGAGCTGTGCGAGCGCGCCGGGGTCGACGAGCGGCTCGCCCGCGAGCTCGAAGAGTTCGGCTTGCTGTCGCCGCGCGCCCAGGGGGGACAAAAGCGCTATCGCGAGCTCGACGCGGAGATCGCGCGCGCGTGCGGCCGGCTGGCTCAGTTTGGAATTGCGCCGCGACATCTGCGCGGGTTCCGCACCGCAGCGGACCGCGAGGCGGGGCTGATCGAGCAGGCGGTCGGCCCGGCGCTGCGCGCCCGCAATCCGGAGCGCCGACGGGCGGGTCTCGAGGACCTCGAGTCGTTGGCGGAGCTCGCGCAAGGGCTCAGCCAGATCCTGTTCTGGCGCGCCGTCCGCCGGCTTGCGTCAACATGATCAGGTGAATATCGCCGAGAAGGTCCGCGAGGTCCCGGACTGGCCGCAGCCGGGCGTCGGCTTCAAGGACGTCACCCCGCTGCTGGCAGATCCGGAGGCATTGCGGTACACGATCGAGCAGCTGGCGAAGTGGGGGGCCGAGAGAAAGCCGGACCTCGTGCTCGGCGCGGAGGCGCGGGGATTCATCCTCGGCGCCGCGATCGCGAAGGAGATCGGCTGCGGCTTCGTTCCGGCGCGGCGGCCGGGGAAGCTGCCGCCCGAGACGATCAGCGCGAGCTATGCCCTCGAGTACGGACAGAACTCACTCGAGCTCCATCCGGAGATGATCCCGAAAGGAGCACGCGTGCTCATCCACGACGATGTGCTCGCCACCGGCGGCACGGTCGAGGCGATCGCCGGGCAGCTTGTCGAGCATCTAGGCGGCGTGGTCGTCGGCTGTTGCTTCATCATCGAGCTGACGTTCTTGCACGGCCGCGACCGGCTGTCGAAGTACGACCTACACGCCCTGATCGAGTACTGACGGCTGGGGTCAGACCCCTAAAGGGGTCAGACCCCGGGTCAGGTTTGCCGTCCGCCGTGCCGACTACAAACGCATCATGTACGACGCGTTGACGGGACGGTTCACGTTCCCGTGTCCCTCACGGGGCCAAGTGCGTGTCACGCTCTCGGCGTTTCGACAGTTGGAGCGCTTGCCCGGTGCTGCCCATCCCGCGGTCTTCCAGGTGCTGTTCGCGTGCGCGTGCGGGGAGGAGCACGAGGGTCTCGTCACGCACGACGACCTCGACTGGGCGCCGCTCGGCCTTCAGGGCGGTCTCTTCTACAACGTGATGACCGCCCAGGTCGACCGCTTCGAGGCAGAGCTGTCGGACCTGGCCGCGCGCCGGATCAAAGCGGGCGAGTGGCCCTGGAGCTTCTTCTGCTACCCGGAGGAACGTCCGCGTCCCGTCTTTCCGTCCTCCTTCTTCCTGCTCGCTCCGGGGGACGGCTCGCTCGGGCTCGCCGTGCGCTGCCCGACCTGTCAGCGGACGTCAGTCAACCTCGTCTCCCACGAGCACATCGATCTCCCGTTCCACAACGACTCGCAGGTCGGGGTCATCGAGCACCTCTTCAGAGAAGACGTGGCGAGGACGGTTGAGGAGTTCCGGGCCGAGCTGTACTCCGCCTCCTTCGACAGCCGCCGCCTGGCGCTCTAGAGCTGCGGATTCATCTTGCGCGAACCCGGGTACCAACCCGGCATCGACGTAGCGAGGTGATCGAATGTATGGACTTACACGTGCGACGACGACGCTGATCGCGGCGGGTGCCGCCGGTCTGTTGATCTGGTTGGCGACCCGGATCAACGGCGAGACCGTCGGCGGCTTCTGGGCCGTCTATGGGCTTATTGCCGGCGCAGGGCTCGTGATGGCGTTGTCGCAGCTCTTGGGCGGCTGGACGAAGTGGGGGTGGCCCAGGCTCGCGATCAGCTTCCTGCTGACAGCCTTCGTTCCGATCGCCTTCGTCTCGCTGTGGATCGTGCTCGCTGCGGAGCCCGGTAACGGTTGGTTCCACCGGCATGTGCTCGCGTGGTCGAGCGACATCCACATAGATGGTCTCGTCAACGACCTGAAGGAGTACGTCTCTGTCTTCGCGTTCGGCATCGGCCTGGTCTTCGGCTACTCGTTCGACACCGCCGGCCCTGCGGTGCGACGAGGCGCAGACGTCGACCGCACGGCGGACACGACTCCCTCAGACGGTCGCCATGGCATCCTCCGGCGCCGTCGCCAACCGGCCGCCAGCACGACGGACGGTCCCGCGGCAGACGAGCCGCTGAGCGCCGACCGCGACGCGGCCACGACGTCGGGCGATCGCGAGCGAGTGAGCTAGCACCCGTGAGCGCCGCCCCCCGGCAGGCCCGGGGGGCGGCTTTAGCCTTGCCTCAGGGATCGCTGCCGTGACGGCCTTGTCCGATAGCTAGGGAGCCATGTCCGAGCGCTCGCTAGCCCAGGGCGAGAGAGGCTCAGAATTGCTGCTAGAGCACTGTTCTGCCCTCACGAGGGAGTCCGACTCCCGCCCGCCCGCGTTCCTCCGCCTCGAAGCGGTGCTCGGGGGCGAGCTCGCGCGGCTGCTCGTCGGTGCGCTCGCCGTGCGTCGGACCGTTCGCCCGACCCTCTAGAGCTCTTCGTCGCCGCCGAAGATGCGCACGAGGAGAAAGATGCCGCCGAACGAGAGGAAGCCGACCACGGTAGCCGTGCCCTTGTCGATCCCCACCGCGAGCAGGAAGCCCCAGATGTAGAGCGCGAGGAAGAACGCCCACAGAAACGCGCGGACGCCGGGATCGATGCTCGGAAGTCGGAGGTGCACCCGCGCGGATCCTAGCTCGCTACTACTTCTCAAAATGAACGGTCCCGCATGTGCGGGACCAAAAAAATTCGCCGAGCCGGTTTCGCTTTCGTCCACCGCTTCCGCTGACTTTCGCCTTCCGGCTACTGCCTTCGGACTCAGTTTCGACCTACTTGCGCTCCGTGCTCGGCGCAAGTCGCAATCTAACGTCTCAAGCAAGTGGGTCAAGGGGGCGGAAAAGGTCGTGGCCGCAATTTGCGGAGTTTTCCTTTTCCAACATCTCCACAGCCGTTCTTCCAATGTGTGGACAAGGCTGTGGAAGCAACTCTAGAACACGAAGACGAGCAGTGCGGCAATACCTGCAAAGAGGCAATAGACGGCGAACGGCGTCAGCGTGTTCGTCTGGAAGTAGCGCATCAGGAACTTGACCGATACCCACGCGGCAGCCGCCGCGCAGAGCGCACCAACGAGAGCCTGACCGCGCACGCCGTCGCCGCCCGAGCCGATCAGGTCCGGCAACTTGAGGAGGGCGGCGGCAGCGATGATCGGCGTCGCGAGGAGGAACGCGTAACGCGCGGCGTCCTCGTGCGTCAATCCGACGAAGAGGCTGCCTCCCATCGTGATGCCCGCCCGGCTGATCCCGGGGAAGAGCGCACCCGCCTGCGCCGTCCCCACGCCGACCGCCTCTTTGAATCCGAGCGTTGCGAGACGCTTCTCCGCCTCCGGCGCGGTCTCGGATTGCGGCGCCTGCTCGAGCTCACGGGCTCGCTCCTCGGCGCCCGGCGCGCGCCGGCGCAGGTATTCGGCCGCGAACAAAATCAACCCGTTGACGGCCAGGAAGGCCGCGGCGGCCTTCGGATTCGCGAACAGCGTCCGAAGCTTGTGCTCGAAGAGCAGGCCGATCAGACCGGCCGGGATCGTGCCGACGACGAGTAGCCACGCGAGCCGTGCGTCTGCGTCCCCTGGGGCGATCTCGCGATCGCGGAGGCTGCGGCCGAGCCCGCGGAGGATGCGCACCCACTCGGGTAGGAAGAACACGAACAGGACGATCGCGGTCGCGAGGTGCGTGGCCACGAGAAAGGCGAGGAAGTAGGGCTTGTCCTGGTTCAGATCCCAGCCGAACAGCTTCGGGAGGATGACCGCGTGGCCGAGGCTCGAGATCGGGAAGAGCTCGGTGATCCCCTGGATGACCCCGATCACGACCGCCTGGAAGTACGTGATCAGGCGGTCGCTCGCGGCGACGACGAGCACTAGGTTTGCGACACCGTGCGCTCGCGCGGCCCGGTACGGAACCAGGCGAACGCGAGGCACGCAAGCCCGAGCAGGATCGCCGCGATCCCGTGCTTCACGTGGTGGTGGCTGGCCGGGTGCGACACGTGGCCCGGGAAGAAGGACGGTATGTCGTGCTCGTTGAAGGCGATGTAGATGACGCCGACGGCGATCAGCACGAGGCCGACGACAGCCGCCAGCGCCGCGAGCAGACGGTCATTTCGCATGGCGGCAAAGACTAGTCACAAGCCCGGCCGGCCTGAGGGGGGAGCGGATGCCCTTCGTCAGCCGACCGGCGTGCGCAGCAGTGATGCGTACGGAATGTTGGTCGCCGGATCCACGTACACGGCGCGGTACAGAGTGGGGGAGGTTGGCCCCGAGTCGTTGTACGCGAACGATCCGTCGGCGGCCAGCTCAGCGGTGCCGAGCGGAGTGCGCGTCGTTCCCGTTTCCCGGAAGAGCTCGACGAGCCCGCCACTCGCGCCGTCGACTCGGCCGGCGAGGTGACCGGCCGAGTTAGCGGAGAGTGAGACGCGGATACTCGGGCGGGCCGGAGACTCGAACCACTCGAGCCCGCTGTCCGTCTCGAGCAGGACCTGACGCTTGCCGCCGGGTGCGGCGGCGTAGCCGACGAGTTGCCCGTCGAGCTCGCTGAAAGGTCCGTCGGCGTCCGCCAGCACGCCGGCGTAAACGAACGCGTCATTCAGCTCGACCCAGTCGTACGCCCCGACCTCGGGACGACCGCCGTCGAGGAGGAGCGAAACGAAGATCCCGTGGTCGACGACGATCTCCGTCTCCTGCGTCTCGGCGCTCAGCGTCAGCAGGACGGTGATCGTGTCGCCGTAGAGCTGGGTCCACGAGGACCAGAGGCTCGAGCCTTCTGCCGCCGCTCCGACGCGGCCCGCTGGGGTGCCGTCCCGGCTCGCGAACAGGAACTGGCCTTCCCAGCCGCCCCCTTGCTTCGGGTGCCAGTCGATCGCTGCCGAAGTGAACGTCTCGACGACGTGCAAGCGGCCGCGGACCAGGACCGGCGCGGAGCCCGGAACCTGCGCACTGGCCGGGAAGCCGCCCTTCGTGATCCCGTGCGTGTGCAGGCGCCCACGCGCGTCGATTGTGACGAGGCGGAGCCAGGTCTTGGCGTTGGCGAGCCGGAGCACGTAGGCGAACGCCGGACGCCCCGAGCGGTCGAGCGTCAACCCGGCCGACCCGAGTGAGGCGCCTTTCGGCGGCCGCGCCACGACCCGCGGCTTGGTGCCAGGCCGGGCCAGGGCGAGCCAGGCGCCGCGCTCGTCCTCAACGAGGACGCTCGAGCGGCCGCGCCCGTCAACGACCAGGCCCGCGAGGACCGGCCGCGGGCCCGCCACCCGGCCGAGACGCGCGAACCTCCAGCCGGCCGGGGCACGGCGTGCCAGCACCAGATCGCGTCCGGACACGAACGCGACGCTCGGCGAACCGTCGGGTGCGACTGCGAGCAGCGCCGGGCCCTGCGTCGGCGCAACGATCTCCGCCTGGGCAGGGGAGGCCAAGGCGAGGGCCGCCAGCAGGCCCAGCAGGCCGATCCACGCCAACTTGACATAACGTCTGTTATCGCGCATTCGTCTTCGCAAGCTTGCTTTCTTCCACAAATCCGGTCGGCGCAAATGCACGACTTTCCTCCGGGCAACTAGTCGTCGATCGCCTCAAGCGCGGCCTGGAGATCGGCACGACTCGGGTGGAGATAGTCGGCCGTCGCTAACGCTCTACAAGAAGAAGGGGAAAGAAAAGGAGGAGCACACCGGAATCGCCGTTTCGGAGGTGGCCGGACCGAACGGGTCGAGGCGCATCCGGCAGGTCAAGAACATGCAGCTCTACAACGTCCGCGAGCTTGAAGACGTCATTACAGGCATCCTCGAAAGGATGCAGCGTGACGTCGCCCGCGGCCAGTAGAGGCTCTTTTAGTCCTTCCGGCGGCGTACACCGCTCCGGTGGCTTCTCCGAGCACACTCCTAGGTCTCTCCCCCCGCTGGGGGATACGAGCGCCGCCAGGCCGTCCCAAGATGCGACGGTTCCATGCGCAGGGGTTTGCTCGTCGCCGCTATCGCCGCAGTCGCTTTTGCCGGACTGCCGGCCGCTGCATCCGCCGGTCCGGACGACCCGATCGTCTACATGTCGGTCACCGACGGGTGGGCTTACCCGCAGGGGTACGACGAGACGTTCGGATTCCTCTGCGTCTCGCCGACCTCGGCGATCGTCTCCTGCGAAGGCAGCCAGCCCATGGGCTCGAAGCTCGACACGTTCCATGCCGGCCCGCACACGGTCTGGGTGACCGCGACCGACTACGAGGGACGCCAGACGACAGCGTACGCGACCTACACGGTGATCGACATCACGAAGCCGCATGTCGTCTTCGGCACGCCGACCGATGGAGCGGTCTTCGACCAGGGCTCGTACGTCACAGCCGACTACGCCTGCGAGGACGACCCGGGCGGGCTCGGGCTGTACGAGGGCTACTGCGCCGGCACGATTCCGGTGGGCGCCCCGATCGACACGAGCCAGATCGGCACGTTCTCGTTGTCCGTCACCACCGTTGACCAGGCATTCAACGTGGATCAGGAGACCATCCACTACTCGGTTGCCGATCGCACTCCGCCGACGATCAGCTTTGCCAGCCCCGGCAACGGTGCGACGTACACACTTGGCGAACAGGTGTGGGCATCGTACTCCTGCGACGATCACAACGGCTCGGGTCTCCAGAGCTGCAAGGGCGACGTTGGGAACGGCGCTCCCGTCGACACGTCGAGCTTTGGAATCAAGACGTTCACAGTGACCGCCTACGACCGCGCCGGAAACGTTGCGCGTGAGACGCACTCGTACTCGGTTCTCTACGACTTCACGGGGTTCGCGTCTCCGATCGTCGCCTACCCCGGCGCCACGCCGATGAAGGCGGGCGACAAGGTGCCCGTGAAGTTCTCGCTCAACGGA
>JBKPEC010000079.1:0-20339 GCA_046728195.1 Actinomycetota bacterium | reverse complement strand
CGTTCTCGACGAGGCGACCTCGAGTCTGGACCCGGCGACGGAGGTCGCCGTCGAGCGCGCAATCGCAGCGGTCGCCAAGGGGCGGACGGTCGTGACAATCGCGCACCGCTTGTCCACCGCGGAGCGCGCCGATCGCGTCGTCGTCATGGAGCACGGCCGCGTCGTCGAGGTCGCTCCCCACGACGAGCTCGTCGAGCGGGGCGAGCGCTACGCCAATCTGTGGGCGTCCTGGCAGGCCGGACTCGCCATGCCGGGGTCCGACCCCGTAGGGGTCTGACCCCAGAAGTTCGCAAGCGCAGTGGCCGCGCGCCAGTTCGCCGCGACGGCGGGCTTTGCCCGTCGTCGCTCACCGACAGTCGCCAGCCGGCACCTCTCGCGCGGAGGTCATCATGCCGCGGCAAAGCCGCGGCGGACTTCCGCGCGTTAGCCCTTCGCGCCTTCGGGCGGAGGCTGCATGGTCGCCCCCGGGATCGGGAACGGCCGCGTCTTCGGCTCCGCCGGCTTGCGCTTCTTCTCGTCTTCCGGCTCGGGCGTTGCCGAGGGCGCCGGCGACTCGTCTGGGAAGACGGCTTCCTCGGACTCACCGGCGAGCAGGCGCTCGAACTGGTCCTTGTCGATCGTCTCGCGCTCGATGAGGATCATCGAGATCCGGTGCAGGTCGTCGATGTTCTCTCTGAGGACGCGAGTCGCAGTGTCGTGCGCCTCTTCGATCACTCGCCGGATTTCGTCGTCGATCTCGCGCGCGATCTCCTCGGAGTAGTCGGGCTCGTTGCCCATCTCCCGTCCGAGGAAGGGCATGTCGTGGTTTCGGCCGAGAACGCGTGGCCCGAGCTTCTCGCTCATGCCGAAGCGCATGATCATCTGCTTGGCCGTGCTTGTCACCTTTTCCAGGTCGTTGGCGGCGCCGGTCGTGACCTCGTTGAAGACGATCTCCTCGGCAGCCCGACCTCCGAGGGTCATCGCCAGCTGGTTCATCAGGTTCTGCTTCGTCGTCAGGTAGCGATCCTCTCGCGGCAGAGAGATCGTGTAGCCGAGCGCCTGGCCGCGGCCGATGATCGAGATCTTGTGCACCTCGGATTCCTGGTCGAGGAAATGGCCGACGATCGCGTGACCGAGCTCGTGGTAGGCGGTGATCTTCCGCTCCTCTTCCGAGAAGAGCCGCGTCTTCTTCTCGGGGCCGGCGATCACTCGCATGATTCCTTCCTCGAGCTCCTCCTGCTCGATCACCTTCTTGCCGCGCCGGGCCGCGAGCAACGCCGCTTCGTTGACGAGGTTCGCCAGGTCGGCGCCGGTGAAGCCGGGGGTTCCCGCAGCCAGCGTGTCGAGGTCGATCTCCGACGCCAGCGGCTTGCCCTTCGAGTGCACTTCGAGGATCTTGCGACGGCCGTTCCGGTCGGGACGATCGACGACGATCTGCCGGTCGAAGCGTCCCGGGCGAAGCAAGGCCGGATCGAGGATGTCGGGCCGGTTCGTCGCCGCGATCAGAATGATGTTGTCCTTCAGCTCGAACCCGTCCATCTCGACGAGGAGCTGGTTGAGCGTCTGCTCGCGCTCGTCGTGACCTCCTCCGAGACCCGCCCCTCGGTGACGGCCGACGGCGTCGATCTCGTCCATGAAGACGATGCACGGCGACGCCTGCTTCGCCTGCTCGAACAGGTCGCGCACGCGCGATGCGCCGACGCCGACGAACATCTCGACGAAGTCGGAGCCCGAGATGGAGAAGAACGGCACACCCGCCTCGCCTGCAACCGCGCGCGCGAGCAGCGTCTTACCGGTACCGGGCGGCCCGTACAGGAGGACGCCCTTGGGGATCCGTGCGCCGAGCGCCTGGAACTTCTTCGGGTTTTCGAGGAACTCCTTGATCTCCTGCAGCTCCTCGACCGCCTCGTCGACCCCCGCGACGTCCTTGAAGCCGATCTTCGGCGAGTCCGGCGTCATCCGCTTCGCCCGCGACTTGCCGAACGACATCACCTTCGAGCCGCCGCCCTGAACCTGGTTCATGAGGAAGATCCAGAATCCGAACAGGAGGACGAAGGGAAGCAGCGACGTGAGGATCGACCACCACGGCGACGAGCCGGTTCCCTTCGAGTCGAACTGCACTCCGTGGTCTGCCATCAGCTTCTGGAGATCTGCGGCAGACTGGTCGCTCGGATAGTGGACGGAGATCTTGTCGCCGTTCGAGAGCTTTCCGGAGAGCTCCTGCTTGTTCGGGTTGAAGATCAGCTCCTGGATCGAACAGCCAGGCGTGTTCGGCTGGCACTGCACGATCCGCTGCTGGACGTCCGAGAGCGTGATCTTGGTCGACTTCTGGCTGTGGCCCCCGAGCGTCTGCAACGCCAGCCAGACGAGGGCCGCGATAATCACGAGCGGGAAGAGCGCGCTGCGGAAGAATCGATTCACTAGGCCTCTTTCGGCAGGGTACCAGCCTCGGTTTGAGCTACAGCCCCCGATTGAGGGGAGCTAGAAGGTGAACTAGACGCCTTCCGGCACCAACTCTGAGTCCAATACGCCCACGTAGGGCAAGTTCCTGTATCGCTCGGCGAAGTCGAGCCCGTACCCGATCACAAACCGATTCGGGATCTCGAACCCGATGTAGCGCACCGGAACGTCGATCTCACGGCGCTCGGGCTTGGTCAGAAGCGCACAAACTTCGAGGCTCGCCGGCTCCCGAGCTTCGAGATTTCTCATCAGGTACGAAAGCGTCAGCCCCGAGTCGATGATGTCCTCCACGACCAGGACGTGCCGGCCCTCGATGTTGATGTCCAGGTCCTTGAGAATCCGCACGACGCCCGACGAGTCCGTCTGGGCGCCGTAGCTGGAGATCGCCATGAAATCGATCTCGCACGGAATGGTCAGCGTCCTCATCAGATCGGCCATGAAGAAGACCGCCCCCTTCAGCACGCCGATCAGGAGCAGGTCGCGGCCGGCGTAGTCGGCAGAAATCTCTTCCCCCAGCTCGAGCACGCGCGACCGGAGCCGGTCCCCGTCGATGAGAACCTCGGTCACTCCGCGCTCCAGCTCAGTGTGAGCCGACACGTTCGGCCGTGACTCCTTCCGCCTCGACGATCCCGGGGACGGCGACGACTTCGTCGCCTCGTACCACGAGCGGCCACGACTCGCGGTCGGAACGGGGAACCTTTGCGTCGACGAACACGTCCTGGATCTTCTTCGCTCGTCCGGCGAGCCGGTCGCCGGCACGCCAGGCCCGTACCTTAAGGCCTGGGAGGTCGGAGGCAATGCGCCACTCCCCCCACACCACCTCGCGGTCCAGTGAGACGGGTGTGGTCTCGAGCCAGACGCGTTCGTACTCGCGGACCGCGGTGAGGCCGCCGCCGAGGTCGAGGCGCTTGGAGCCGGAGGTGGACGCCAGGAGCTCGTCGATGGCCGAAGCCTTTCCCTCCGCGAGCCGGAGCAGGTTCTGCTCGGAAGCCGGATGCAATCGGCGCAGGCGCGGCAGGATCTCGTCCCGAATCAGCCCGCGCTTCGTGTCGGGATTGGACGCGTCGGCCCGAAAGTCCAGCCCGTGAGCGCGACAGTACGCCTCGGTCTCGTCGCGCCAGACTTTGAGGAGCGGCCGCACGACTCCGTCCTCGCGGCGTGGCTTGATCCCCCCGGGCACGCCGCTCGCGGCAATCCGGTAGAGCACGGTCTCGACCTGATCCGATGCCGTGTGGCCCGTGGCGCGCAGGCGATCCGTTGCAAAGGAGTAGCGAATGTCGCGCCACTCCTGTTCGGTCGTCCCGCCGCTGCCGTCGACGACCTCCGCGTCGAACTGGGCGGCGCAGAAGCGAGCGTCTTCGTCGGAGTCCGCGCCGCGGAGCGCATGGTTCACGTGCAGCGCCGACACGCGATAACCGAGCCCCTTGAGGACGTGCCACAGGCAGGTCGAGTCAGCGCCGCCCGAGACAAGGCAGGTCACCTCGCCACCCTCGGGGATCAATTCGTGAAACTTGATGAACGATTCGACTCGGTGTTGCAGCACCCGAACAGGGTAGACAGCGCAAACGGGAAAGGCCGATTGTTAGTGGATGACGGAGTTCTTTCAGGCCTGGCGGCGCCGGCAAGCCGAGCAGCAGGCGGCCGAGTGGACCGAGGAGCAGGAGGAGGCGCGCCGCGCCGTCCAGGAACTGCCCGACGTGCTGCGAGAGCGGGCGCGACAGGCGATCGAGACCCTTCTCGAGGGCCGGGACGAGGACGTGAAAAGCGCGCTCGAAGACCTGGACGACGCGCTGCAGCCGCATCCCGAGCTCCGTGAGCGTTTCCTGTCACTACGCGTCGTCGACGACGCCCGCTCGTTCCTCGGCGAACCGGGCGAAAGCTGACGCTTTCGCCCGGGATTAGGTACGCCGCTTGTCGCGGGGAACGTGCGCGGGCGGAGCCCGCGCACTCTCATTTGTGTTGGTGCTCAGGCGGTTGTTCCCTACCGTTCGGGCACGGGCGCCGGAGGCGTCCGCGCCCGAATAACGTCGCCTCCCGCTAAGCCCGGCTTCGCCTGGTCTTAGCGTCCGGCCTTGATGGCCTCGGTTGAACGTGCGTTTACCAGCTGCACCGAGGGCCGGAGCTAACGGCAGGCGCAGCCGCCGTTAGAGGAGGCCGGACTCACACGGGCGGCGACGCCGAAGGCGCCGCCGCCCGTGGACCACCCCAACCGCTCACGACACCCCAAAAGGAGCACGCGGGCTTCGCCCGCGTGCGTTAGGCGCGAAGCGCAGTACCCAAACCGCGCGAAAGCGCAGCTTTCGGGCGGGCTAAAGAAGAGGTCTGACGTCGCAGCCACGCTTGGCCAACGCAGGCTGCGCCTGGCTGAGGACGTCGTGGGCGAAATTGGCGAGGCCGTAGGCGCGATACACGTACTTTCCGGGATCGTGATGATGCTTGTCCGCGCGGATCGCGCGGCCGTACTCCAGGAACATCGCGCGCAGGATCGCGCGGGTCTTCGAGAGCGAGGGATCGCTCGGGTTGGTGTTGCGTAGACTCGCGATCGCCGCGTCGGTCTGCATGATCACGTCGTCCGCCTGGGCCTCGCCCTGGAGATAGTCCTCCGAGAGGGTGCCGAGCGCGGCCATGTTCAGCTGAGCCGCTCCGAGGAACTGGCGATCCGTAGCCGAGCAGGTGTGGATGACAGCTGCCTTGCTGTTTTCACCGACGAGGAGCACGAGGGAGCCGGTGGCGAAGATCGCCAGGGCGAGTCCCGCGGCCGCAGTGATGCGGGGCTTCACGCCCCCATTTTCGGCGCCTCCACGGGTAACGCTCCATCACCCGTTTGGGGCAGACGTCAGAAGATCAGCGAGCGGTACGAGCCGGCCCGCCTCATCCCGATGCGCTCGTACACGCGGATTGCAGGCTCGTTTTCCGGCCGGACGAAGAGGCAGACGGCCGGTACGCGCTCGAGCAGGAGCCGGCACAGGTCGCGCATGCCCCGCTGGGCATTTCCCTTGTTCCGCGCCGGCGGATCGACCCAGACCTGCTGGACCTGCACCGCGCGGGGAGTCCACGCCGATGCCTCGGCCTTGAAGAGGATCGTGTCGCCGTCGACCCACAGCCACGACCGGCCCTCCTCGATCTGGGATCTCGTCCGCCAGCGGAACCCGTCGGCGTCACGGGCGAGCGGGTCGATCCCGATCTCCTCCTGGTGTGCGGCAGCGCATGCGGGCAGGAGGAGGTCGAAGTCCCTCTCGGTTGCGAGACGCAGGCCGGAGTGGCCGGGGTCGGGTGGCTCGAAGATCGCGTACACCGGCTGGCCCGGCCGGTCGTCGCGTGGGCTCGGCACGTAGGCGGCAAGCTCGGCCCACAGCTCATCGACCGCCCGCTCGTCGCCGATGATCATCCGCGCCCTCCCACGGGCCGCAGCCTCGGCGAAGCGGCCGCAGGCTGCACCGGATGGCACGACGTTCGCGCCGACGTGACAGAGCGCGGTCAGCCGGTCGTCTTCGGCAAAGGCGGTGAAGCGACCGAGCCGTCGTCGCGCAACGTCCTCGAGGAAGACGCGTTCGACCGGGTCCCGCGCACAGAAGTCGAGGATCTGGTCCAGCCTCGGCTCGATCGCATGGCTCACGGCAGGGATGCTCGCACAGCGAATCGCTTGGATACCTCGGTCGGCACGTCACCCACGAGGCGGATCAACTGATGCCGGGCAAAGTCCGCCATCCTCTTATGGGCGTCGCAAGCGACGCCCCGAGGTTAGGGTCCGAGCCATGCCGATCCACATTCGTGCCGAGCCGGGCGACTACGCTGAAGCGTGTCTTCTCCCCGGCGACCCCCTGCGTGCCAAGTACATCGCCGAGACCTACTTCGACGACGTCGTGCAGCGAAACTCGGAGCGAGGACTGCTCGGCTACTCCGGCACGTACAAGGGCAAGCGGGTCTCCGTCCAGGGCACGGGGATGGGGTGCCCCGGGGCGACGATCGTCTTCGAGGAGCTGATCCAGCTTGGAGTGAAGAAGTTGCTCCGCGTCGGGACCTGCGGCGGCCTGCAGGCGCACCACGAGCTAGGGGACCTGATCGTCGCGCTGTCCGCCGTCGCGGACGACCGTACCGCCGACCACCTGGTGGGGTACGAGCCGCACTGCCCAACGGCCCATTGGGACCTCATCCACGGCGCCGTCCACGCGGCCAAGGAGATCGGCCAGTCGATGCACGTCGGCCCGATCGTCTCCAGCGACGTCTTCTACAACCCGGACGAGCATCAGTACGAGCGCTGGTCTAAGCGCGGCGTGCTCGCCGTGGAGATGGAAGCGTCCGCGCTCTTCACCGTGGGGGCGCTCCGCGGCGTCCAGGCCGGCTGTCTCCTGACAGTCAGCGACATCGTCGTCGAGGGAGAGTTCAAGCGCATCACCGACGATGAGCTCCGCGGTGCAGTCGACCGCATGACCCGTGTCGCCCTGGTGACCGTGACGGCCGACGAGAAGCATTAGCACTGTCTTCCTCGTCAATCCGGCGTCGGCGAACGGGTCGACCGGTCGGCGCTGGCCGGAGATCGCACATCGCGCCGCGTCGGGCGGGCTCGCCGGCGACGCCCTCTTCTCGAGCGGGCCGGGTGAGCTGACGGAGCTGGCTCGGCGTGCCGCGGACGACGGCGCCGACTTGCTCGTCGTCGTCGGCGGCGACGGCTCGGTCCACGAGGTCGTGAACGGGATCGCAGGGCGCGAGGGAGTCGAGCTGGCCGTCATTCCGCGCGGGACGGGCTGGGACTTCGCCCGGTCCCTGGGCCTGCCGCGCAAGACGGAGCGCGCGATCGACGTTGCGCTGAACGGCCCCGCTCGGACGATCGATCTCGGCCGCGCGACCTACAGGCCCTGGGCGGGCGGCGAAGGGACGTCGTGGTTCGCCAACGTCGCCAGCGCAGGGATGAGCGGGGCGATCGCGCAACGCGCCAACGACACGACGAAGGCACTCGGAGGAAAGGTTTCGTACGTGTGGGCCACGTTCGCCGTCTTCGCGCGCTGGAGCAACACCGAGGTCGACGTGACGGTCGACGACGAGACGCGCCGTGGGCGCATGCACGACGTCATCGTCTCCAACGGCCCATACATCGGCGGAGGCATGAAGATCTGTCCGGACGCCGACCTCGCAGACGGCGCGTTCGACGTCCTCCTGATCGGCGACCTGACGAAGCGAGACCTCCTCCTCACCCTGCCGAAGACGTTCCGCGGCAAGCATCTACCCCATCCGCGCGCCGAGCTACTGCGTGGCGCAACGGTCGCGGTCGAGGCGCCGGAACCGCTACCGGTCGAGCTCGACGGGGAGCAACCAGGAACGACGCCTGCGCGTTTCGAGCTTGTCCCGAAGGCACTGCGGGTGCGGGCGCCCTAGGCCGGAGGCGTGGGCGAAGCTGCGGAGCTCTTGCGCGACGCGGACGTCTTGCGGCTCCGACTCGCCGTCCCTTTGCCTTCGAGCTTGGCGAGCCGACGTTCGATCGCGGCGAGGCGCTTCTCCAGGCGCTGGATTTCACGCACGCTCTTCTGGAGGTCGTCCACGCGCTCGCGCAACGATCCGAGAGCTGCCATTGCCCGATCAGCGCCCGGAGCCTTTCCCACTCGCTGCAGTGCCTCCTCGCCGGCATCGGCGAGCCGTTCCACGATGTTCTTCTGCTTCGGCTTGGCCACGGTCCTATCGTGCCAGTTGCGATGGACGGCCGTCGTGCCTACGCTCGTCGGGTGAAGGCGCTCGCCGCCTTGGCCGTCCCACTGGTTCTCCTTTTGGCTCTAGGTGCGGCCTCGATCGGAGAGGCGAAGCGCGCCCCGCTGACCCTCAGGGTCATGACCCGCAACCTCTATCTGGGGGCGAACCTCGACGACATCGTCAGCGCCAAGTCGTCGAGCGAGGCGTTCTCGGCCGTGGAGAGGGGTTGGGCGCAGGTTCAGGCGAACGACTTCCCGCTCCGGGCGAAGGCGATCGCGCGGGAGATAGGCGCGACCCGTCCAGACTTCGTCGGCTTCCAGGAGCTCACGCTCTACCGAACGCAGAAGCCCGCCGACTTCACCGTCACGCCTGCCACGACCGTCGCCCTCGATTACGCCCGCGAGCTCCGCAAGGCCCTCGCCGCCCGCAAGCTGCACTACCGGTTCCTCGCGATCCGTCCCGAGACCGACGCGGAGCTGCCCAGTGGCAATCCGCCCGCGATGGACATCCGCCTGACCGTTCGCGACGGCCTGCTCGTTCGGACTGACAGGAAGATCAAGATCCGGCGGGTTCGAAGCGGCACGTATTCGACGACGACTCCGCTCTTCGGCGGCTTCGTGATCGCGAAGCGCGGCTGGGTGCTCGCCGACGCAACGGTTGCGGACCGAACGTTCCGCGTGATCACGACGCACCTCGAGTCGTTCAACGACGCGTCCCAGATCGCTCAGGGGCAGGAGCTGGCAGCCGGGCCCGCCCAGACGAAGCTGCCGACGGTGCTCCTCGGCGACCTCAACTCGCGCGCGGACGGGACGGGAACGCCGACGCGCGCGAACCTGCTCGCGGCCGGCTTCCAGGACGCCTGGCCGGAGGCTCACCCGAAAGACGTCGGCCTCACGTGCTGCCATGGGGCCGACCTGCGAGAGCTCGGCGGGCCCTTCTACAGCCGGATCGACTACGTGCTACTGCGCAACGGGTGGAAGGCCGTCGCCGCGGGAATCGTCGGAGAGGACCCGAGCGACCGGATCTCCGGCCTGTGGCCCTCGGACCACGCCGGCCTTTGGGCTCGGTTACGCCTAGGCTGACGCCGCGGCGGCCACTCCACTCGCATCGGCCGTTCATTTCAGACGGGCGCACTCTAGTTTCGGATCAGCACAGGCGTGCCGTCCAAAGCCTGGGCGAAGACCCGCCTGAGCGCGGGGTTTGGGATCCGGATGCAGCCGTTCGAGACTGCCTTGCCGATCGACCAGGGCGCATTCGTCCCGTGGATGGCAATCGGACCGCCCTGCGTCCACCCGGTCAGGACATCGGAGAAGGCCGAGATGCCTACCGCGCCCGGCCCGAACGGGCCACTGCGATCGACCGGGATGAGCCGCTGGTTGACGTAGAAGCGGCCGGTCGGGGTCGGCGTGGCCGGCGCCCCGATGGCAGCCGGAGTGCTCAGCACCTTCCGGCCGTTGCGGTAGAGCGTGACGCGCTTCTGGGAGAGGTCGACAACGATCCTCGTCCTGACCCGGGCCACCGTGACCTGATCCACGGGCACCCAGCCGGTGACGCCGTTGGGCCGCTTCGGAATCTGAACGAGATAGCTCCTCGGCCGGCAATCCGTCCCCAGGCGGGCGCCTCGGATCAAGAAGACGGTCGGGACGCCGTTGACGTTCAGCCTCCCGAAGCGCGCCAGGACCGGCCCACCCGGCCGCCTGCTCACGGTCGCCCGCGACCGCACGACCGCCGCGTAGGCCAGCTGTGCCGAGCCGAGTCGCCTGAAGTAGCCGTCGGCGCAGCTCGGGGTCGTCGTCGCGGACGTCGAGGAAGAGGCGAAACGGGGTTGCTCTGACTGTTTGACCTGGCTCCCGCAAGCGACCGCGCAGGCCAGAACGAGTACGGCGATCAGAGTCAGACCACGCACGACTTCAGCGTAAACCGTCAAGAGGGTGTGCAGATTCGGTGAACATTTGCCGACAACAACTGACGGCAACCGAACGTCTCATTACTCTGAGGAGACGGATGACTCTCCGGAGGCACAAGCACACCGCCGTCACGATCCATGCGATTCGGCAGCGCGCCGGGGTTCCGTACCACGTGGAGCGCAAGGTCTGCTCCGACTGCCGGCGACTGCTCGAAGAGAAGACGATCAAACGGGCTGCGGCCTAACCCCGCCCTAGCTCCGCCGCAAGGGCGGCGAGCGTCTCGCCCGCAGCGGCGTCGATCCGGACGTCTGCAAGCCCGTCGAAGGGCGTCGGTCCGCGGTTGACGATCGCAAGCGCCCCGCCCGCCACCAGGGTCTCGTCCGGCAGTCCTGCGACAGGGTAGACCTCGAGCGAGGAGCCGACCGCTAGGAGCATGCCGGCCTCACGCGCCAGCTCCACGGCCCGCTCGATCGCAGCCTCGGGCAGCAGCTCTCCGAACATGACGACGTCCGGCTTCAGAATCGCATCGCAACGCGGACACGGCGGGGCCGGCCGGTGGTGGAGGGAGGCGACGACCTCCTCGAGGGGAACGCGCTTCCCGCACTCGGGACAACCAGCGGTGCGGATGGAGCCGTGCACCTCGAGGACGTCCTCGGAGCCGGCCTCCTGGTGCAGACCGTCGATGTTCTGGGTCACGACCGCCTCGACCAGCCCGCGACGCTCGAGCTCGGCGAGGGCATGGTGGCCGGCATTCGGAGCAGCCTCACTCAGTGCCGAGAACCGGAGCGCGTAGAACTCCCAGACCCTGACCGGGTCGCGACGAAAGGCCGTGATCGTCGCGTACTCCATCGGGTCGTACTTCGCCCAGAGCCCTCTGGCCGAACGGAAGTCCGGGATCCCACTCTCGGTCGAGATGCCCGCGCCGGTGAGGACGACGCAAGGCTGCCGCCCGCGCAGGAGGGCGGCCAGCTCGCGAACACCGCTCGTCACGGGCTTAGAGTGCCGTAACGTGGCCGATTTCCGGTTCAGTACCGAGGTGACCGTGCGTTTCGCCGAGACCGACGCTCAGGGGATCGCGCACAACTCCAACTACCTCGTCTGGTTCGAGGTGGCCCGGATCGCGTATCTGGACGAGTACGCCGGCGGGTACCCGGCGCTACGCCGGCAAGGGCTCGAGTCGTTCGTCCTCGAGTCGCATGTGCGCTATCGGCTGCCTGCGCACTTCGACGACCGCCTTCGCATTCACGCCCGCATCGGAGAGCTCCGCGGCGCGCGCTTCAGGTTCGACTATGAGGTCAGGAGGAACGGCGACGCGATCGCGGATGGCTGGACCTCACACGCCTGTGTCGACGCGAAGACGCTCCGCCCCGTGCGGATCCCGGAAGGCCTGGCAGAAGCGATTCGTCGAACCGAAGCTTCTCCGCTGGGGGAACCTCCAGCTCCCACAGATCTTCCCCCGGTCCGCTGAGCGACTGCCGCTAGCGCGCCGGCGGAAGCGATCGCTAAGGCCGAGGCGTCGTCGTAGTTGTCGGTTTCTTCGGAGGGGCCGGGGTGGTCGTCGTGGTCCCGGTCGTCGTCTGGGCTTCAGTCTTCGGCTTCTTTTTGGTGCCCACCCGAATGACCCTTGTCTCGCCCCGATACGACGAGTAGAACGTCGTGTCGTACAGCAGCTTGCCGCTCGCGTCGTAGACCTTGCGCTCGACGCTCGTCTTCCGCGACGGGGAGCCACTGTCCTCGACGACGGCAGCTCCGACCTGAAGCGCCGGATCGGGCACCTTCTTGATCGGCGGCGGCCCCGTGACGACAAGCGGTGCCGTCTCGCTGATGACGCTGCGGTGCACCGGCGTCCCGTAAAGGGCCACGGTCAGCGAGGATGATCCGACCCAGGTGCGGAGCAACAGCCAATGGCCCGTGTCGTTCGTGAACTTCAGGTCGGTGTCGGGGTAGTTCACGGTGGCGTCACGCCCCTGCGGGTAGTGGCTGATGTAGAGCGCGTGGTTCGTCCGGGAGACGATCGGCAGCCCCGCCTCGTAGGCCGCGTTGAAGACCGTCGTCGAGACCTGGCACACGCCGCCGCCAAGGCCGGTCTGGAGCTCGCCGTTGATGATCACGGGCGCCTCGCGGAAGCCCTTGTCGGCGCTGCGCTCGCCCGTCGTCTGGTTGAACGAGAACGTCTCGCCGGGGGCGATGACGTGGTGGTCGATCAGATGCGAGACGAGCTGGACGTTGTGGATGCGGTTCGGTTCTCCGCCGTAGAAGGTCTGGTAAGCGGCGACGAGCCCGCTGATCTTCATTGCCCGCGCATCCGCCGTGGTTCGGTCCGCGTCCTTCGTGTGGACGACGAGCTTCGCCGAGCGAAGGTCTGGTGCGGTCACAAGTGCCGCTCTGAACAGGGCTTGCGCGCTCTGCTCGACGTCGAGCTCTTGCCCCGGCTGATCGGGAATGACGCGGATGGAGCCGTTGGACCCGATTGCCCAGTCGGCGTTCAGGGGCGGACGGTCGACTCGCCGTGCAAGCGCCGCGAGCCACTTCGTCGCGCCGGCGCCGCCGATGCGAAGCTCTCGCCGGCCGTCCGCAGGCAGCTCGAGGAGGCGCGCTATCCGAGCCGGGCGCAGGTTCCAGCGGGTGGCGCCGAGCGTCAGGTGTACGGGGGCGGAGAGCGCCGTCTCGACCTGTGCCTTTGCGACCGTGAGGTCCCCAGCCTTGATCTTGGGGTGGTCCACCTCGATCGGCAGTCCGATCGGCTCCCGCTTCAGGCTCGCGAGCGCGCGGACGATCGTCGCAGCCGCGGCCGTGCGGTCGAGCATCTGGCCGGTCCGGCTGTGGATCACTGCCGGCGTCAGCCCGCCCAGGACGATCGACGCATTGTGGGCAGGAACGTTCACGGCAGCGGCGATCTCGTCCAGCCTGTACCGGAGAGCGGCGTCGTAAACCTGCGTCGGCGGTGCGACGTCGGCACCGAAGAAGCGCATGTCGAGCCGCTTGAAGCCGCGCAACGGCCCGAACCCCTCGCCCTGCCGGCGCACGGCGTCCACCGCAGCGCCCCAGTCGACCTGAACGCCGAGGTGTCGCGGCTCCAGACGCCAGGTGTGCGAGCCCACCCGGAATGTCACGGGCACGGCGGCGAGGGCTTCGGCGCGGCGCGCGAGGATCGCACGGGCCTGACGGGCGGTCTTGCCCCCGACGTCGACCCCGGCGATGCGAACGCCGCTCGCCAGGCGGGAGGGAGAGCCGGCGAACGCGAGCCCGAGCGCCGTCACTGCCAGCACCAGGCCGACCAGGAGGATGACGCCCCGCTGCAGGAGCACGCGGCGCTGAGCCCGCGTCCGCGGACGCCGCTTGGGCCTGGACCTCGAGCGGACCAGACGAGATGGACGCCGCCGCCCGGTCAAGGCGACGAAGTCTAGCCCCGGCTCTGGCGGGCCTTCGGGCAGGCCGTCAGAAGGTGAAGAGCTCGATGCCGCCGCTGACGTTCAGCCCGACGCCGGTGATGTAGCCGGCGAGATCCGAGCAGAGGAAGGCGATCGCGTTGGCAACATCCTGCGGCTCGCCTGCTCGACGCATCGCAGTCCGTCGCACCATCCGCTCGTTCATCTCCGGGTTGCCGAAGAGAAACGCCTCCGTGCCGATGACTCCGGGCACGATCGCGTTGCACGTGATTCCGTAGCGTGCACCTTCGAGCGCAAGTGTGCGTGTCAATCCGAGCAGCCCCGCCTTCGTCGTGGAGTAGCTCGCCTGGCCGAAGCCCCCAAGCGTGCCGGCGACCGAGGCCATGTTCACGATCCGGCCCCAGCCTCGTTCCTTCATGTGCGGCCAGACGGCCTGCGCGCAGTTGAAGGAGCCGGTGAGGTTGACCCGGAGGTCGCGCTCCCACAGCCCCGGCGACTGGTCGGACAGCTGCGCGAGGTGATCGAGCGTGCCGGCGTTGTTGACGAGGATGTCCACAGAGCCGAACTCTTCGACGACTCTGGCCACGGTCTCGTCGACCTGCTCACGGTCGGTGACGTCGCATTTGATCGCAGCCGAACGCCGGCCGAGCTCGCCGATCTCGCGCGCCGTCGCCTCGGTGTACACCAGCCCTTGCGCGCGCGCTGCCTGCGCCATCGGCCCGTAGAGCTCGGCCGCGGTGCCCGAGTCGGATTCGACTTGGATGTCGGCGATCACGACGTCCGCGCCCGCACGCGCCAGCGTCAGCGCATCTGCGCGGCCGAGCCCACGAGAGCCTCCCGTGACGAGGGCGACACGCCCGCTCAGATCGATCTCGAGCGCCACGCTAGTCGCGCGGCATCAACAATTCACGCGCAATGACGAGGCGTTGGATCTGCCGAGGCGCCGCTTGCGGCGCCTCGATCCAGGACGCCCGGCTCTGCCGGGCGTCCGTCTGAAGGGACGGGTCGAGGCGCTCGAACCTCATTCCCGCGGCATGAGCAGCTCTCTGGCAATGACGAGGCGTTGGATCTGCGACGTGCCCTCGTAGATCTGGAACAGCTTGGCGTCGCGCATCAGCTTCTCGACCGGATACTCCTTCATGTATCCGTACCCGCCGAAGATCTGCACCGCGTCGGTGGTGACCTCCATGCAGATGTCAGCCGCAAAGCGCTTCGCGTAGGAGGACTGGAGCGTTGCGCGAAGGCCCTTGTCGATCATCCAGGCCGCCTGCCAGCAGAGAAGCCGGGCCGCCTCGATCTTGGTCGCCATGTCGGCGATCAGGAAGTTCACGCCCTGGTTCATGGCGATCGGCATCCCGAACTGCACGCGTTCCTTCGAGTACTGAGCCGCGTATTCGAACGCCGCGCGCGCGACGCCGACTGCGCCGATAGCAGTGCCCGGCCGCGTGAAGTCCAGCGTCCTCATCGCGATCTTGAAGCCCTCGCCCTCTGCGCCGAGACGGTCTTCTACCGGCACGCGCACGTCCTGAAAAGACATCGCCGACGTGTCTGTCGCCCGCTGGCCCATCTTGTCGAGATGCCGGTCGATGACGAGGCCGTCCGAGTCAGCCGGGACGATGAAAGCGGTCAGGCCCCGGTGGCCCTTCGACTTGTCGGTCGAAGCGAACACCGTGAACCATGACGCATGTCCGGCGTTCGTGATGAACATCTTCGAGCCGTTGAGGACGTAGTCGTTGCCGTGCCGTACGGCTGTCGTCTGAATGCCGGAGACGTCGGAGCCCGCGTTCGGCTCCGTCAACGCGAACGAGCTCAGGACGACCTCGTCGATGAGCGGCGGCAGCCACTTCTGCTTCTGCTCCTCGGTGCCGGCCATGATCACGGGGCCGTGTCCGAGGCCGGCGGCGGCGATGGCCGTCCCGATCCCCGAGCAGCCCCAGCAGAGCTCCTCTCCGATCAGCATCCCCTCGAACGCCCCAAGCTCGAGACCGCCGTAGGCCCGGGGGATGTGCACGTTCATCAGGCCGAGTTCGTGTGCCTTCGCGATCACCTCGCCAGGGTGAGTGGAGTGCTCGTCGTACTCCCGCTCCTTCGGCCGGATCTCACGCTCCGCGAAGTCGTGAGCGAGGTCGCGGAGCGCGTTCTGCTCGTCCGTGAGCCCGAAGGAGACGCCGCCCGCTGTCTGTTCCTCGATGGTCGCCATCTGGGTGCTTAGCGTAGCTTGATTGACTCGTCAGTCAAACGCTGCCCGAAGACGCAGGACGCGCCGGACGTGCGTGTCCAGCAGACCAGCCCGGGCCAGCGGCACCAGGGCGCTGATCGCCTTGGCCGCATCCTTTCCGCTCGTGAACAGGAGCAGATCAGCGCCGGCCTGGGCCGCCGCCACCGCCCATTCCTCGGCGTGCCCGTTGACGACGTCGAGCGAATCCGTCATCGCGACGCCACGGAAGCCCAGACTGCGAAGCAGTCGGTAGGTCGCCGGCTCGAGCGATGCCCGGCGCGGGCCGAGGCTGGGATAGACCCCGTGGCCGACCATCACGCACGGAACGCCTGCCGCGACGGCCGCGCGGTACGGAGCCAGGTCGGCTTCACGCACGCGCCCGCGCACGTAGGGCCGCTCGTCCGTCGAGAACGGTAAGGACCCGAGCCCGGGGAAGTGCTTCACGCAGGTCCCCAGTCCAACCGCGAGGAGCCCGCGCGCGAAGGCGACACCGAGAACCGTCGAGCGGAATTGGCGTGCCCCGAGCGGTCCGTCGGGCAGGTCGAGTACCGGTGCGAGGTCGACATCGACCCCGACGGCTGGCAGAGCTCGCCCCGTCGCGGCTCCCGCCGCATAGGACTCCGCCCTCGTGCGCACGGCTCGCGCGGACTTCGCAGGTGGCAGCGAGGGAAACGTCTTGACCTTGCCGCCCTCCTGATCAGCGACCACGAACGCGTCCCCGGGCCGTGGCCGGTCTCGGCTGTACTTCTGCACGATCACACCCGCGACGCCGCGAGGGGCAGGGAGGCCGGACACGACGACGAGCGCGGCCTTCTGGTGCGGTGTCAGTCCGAGCAACGCGGCCGAGGTGATGAGCGCAGCAACGCCCAAGGCGTCCGTAGACTAAGCCGTCATGGATTTCGAGCTCACGGACGAACAGCGTCTGCTGCAGGACACCGTCCGCGCGTTCGTCGACGAGCGGATCATGCCGAACGCCGTCGAGAACGACATCGCGCACCGACTCGACCGCGAGGCGATCGCCGGCATGGCCGAGCTCGGGATCCTCGGGATCGTCATCCCCGAGGAATACGGCGGCGCGGGCCTCGACTTCGTCTCCGAGGCACTGGCCTGCGAGGAGATCGAACGCGGTGAGGCGGCCTTTCGCACGCTGATCTCGGTGCACGTCGGCCTCAACTCCCTCGCGCTCCTCAAGTACGCCTCGGAGGAGCAGAAGCAACGCTGGCTCGTGCCCCAGGCGAGCGGCGCGAAGCTCGCGTGCTTCGGGTTGACCGAGCCGGCAGCGGGGTCGGACGTGGCGGCGATGAAGTCGACGGCGCGCCCGGAAGGCGACGTGTACGTCCTCAACGGGTCGAAGAACTGGATCTCCTACGCCGACGTCGCCGACCACGCTCTCGTCTTCGCGAAGACGGACCCGGCGGCGAAGCACAAGGGCATCTCGGCCTTCGTCATCGAGCGCGGCATGCCCGGCTTCACGACGGCCGAGACCGAGAACAAGCTCGGGATCTGGGCCGGCTCGACGGGGGAGCTCTTCTTCCAGAACGTCGAGGTGCCGACGGAGAATCTGATCGGCGAGGAGGGCCAGGGGTTCGAGATCGCAATGTACGGCCTCGACCAGGGCCGGTTCACCGTGGCGGCCGGAGCGTGCGGCGTCGTCCGTGCTTGTTTGGAACGGTCGGTCGAGTACGCACGCGAGCGAGAGACGTTCGGGCAACCGATCGGCAAGTACCAGTTCGTCCAGGACATGATCGCGGAGATGGTGCTCGGCTACGAGACGTCGAAGCTGCTCGTGATGCAGGCCGCGTGGATGAAGGATCAGGGGCTGCGCAATACGCGCGAGACGTCGTTGGCGAAGTGGCACGCGACCGAGTGCGCCTTCCGCGCCGCGCATCTCGCCATCCAGGTCCACGGCGCATACGGCTACTCGGCGGAATACGGGATCGAGCGGTACTTCCGAAATGCGCGCGCCCCGATCATCTACGAGGGCACGACGCAGATCCACAAGATGATGCAGGCCGAACACGCATTGGGCCTGCGCCATCTGAACGGACGCAACGGCGATGTCTCGCCACTCTGTTCCTGGGCGCCTGCGCTCTCCCCTTGGCACCGAGCGAAAGCTGACGCTTTCGCTCGGGATTAGGTACGGCGCTCCGCGCGTAACGTGCGCGGGCGGAGCCCGCGCACTCTCATTTGTGTTGGTGCCTTGGCGGTTGTTCCCTTCCGTGCGGGCACGGGCGCCAAAGGCGTCCGTGCCCGCATCAGTTCGGCGGACGCTAAGCCCGGCTTCGCCTGGTCTTAGCTTCCGCCCTTGAGCGGTTCTGCTCGAACCGCGGGCTGACCACCAACACAGCGGGCCGGAGCTAACGGCAGGCGCAGCCGCCGTTAGCGCAGGCCGGACTCACCCGGGCGGCGACGCCGAAGGCGCCACCGCCCGTGGACCACCCCAACCGCTCACGACAAACCCCAAAAAGAGCACGCGGGCTCCGCCCGCGTGCGTTACGCGCGCAAGCGCAGTACCTCAAACCGCGCGAAAGCGGAAGCTTTCGCGCGGAGTTACTCGCCGTCCCAGTAGTCGAGCTTCGGGTCGTCGCGCAGCATCGCTTGGTAGCCACCGCTGGACCAGATGCCGAGCTTGCCGCTGTCCGGATAGTGGACGACGGCGAGCGGTGACTTCGACGAGAAGAAGATCACGCGCGCGGGCTCGTTCGTCGTGTTGATCACCTGATGCGCACCGGCCGGGCCCTCGGGAAACACGGCGAAGTCACCGGGCTCGAGCTCTTGCTCGCCGTCCGCGGAACGGAGCGTCGGTTTGCCGGCTACGACCATGAGCCACTCTTCGGAGCCTTGCTCGTAGTGGTACGGCCACGTCTTCTCACCCGGTGGTAGCTCGTACAGGCTGCCGCCCAGCAGCTTCGCGCCGAGACGCCGGCCGAAGGCGGTCACGCGGTGGCGATAACCGTCGCGGTCGTTCTCCTCTTCCCAGTCGTCCGCCTTGAAGACGTTGAAGGTCTCCACTATGCCGGCGGGCCGCTGTAGTCGAACTGTCCGACAGAGGCGTACTGACCGGAATGGTCGTACGAGATGCCGTCGCGCACGTGGAAGGTCGCGGACGCGCCGAGGTCCGCGTCCTTGTAGATGATCCCGCTCGGAAGGGTGACGGACGCGATCGTCTCGACACCGGTGACCGGGTTCCGCACGGGCTGCATCTGCAGCTCGACGACGCCGCCGGCGCGGACACGCGTCTCCATTCCATTCAGCTCCACCTCGTACGGCACCGCCAGCGGGCCGTGAACGGTCGGCCACGTCCAGCCGAGGACTCCCCAGGGCCCGCCCACGTCGCCGGACACGAGCCTCGCGATGGCCTCGCGCTGCTTTTCGTCGGCACGCTCGTCCACGAGGATCACCGCCTCGCCGCCGCCCTCATGGATCGCGCCGGGCCAGTTGACGTACACCGAGAAGTTGAGGCCGCTGAGATCGACGTTGTCGAAGCGGCCCTCGTCGACGTGCCACGTCCAGCCGCCCTCGCACTTCCCTTGCGTCGGGCGGGCGTTGAAGTTGCACGGGCAGCCGTAGTCGCAGTTGCAGGCAACAATCACCTTGCCCTTCAGCGTCCAGGCCACGGGGCGAGTATCTCGCACCTCAGAATCCGCCGGCGGAGGGTGCCGGCAGCGGGCTCTGGGGCAGCCCCGGGCGGGGCTCGCCCGTGTTGTAGTCGCTGGGCGCCACGTCGTTCGGACCATCCGGATAGAAGAGCGAGGCCAGCACCTGGATGTGACGCCGGCCGACGCCCAGCTCGAACTGGCCTCCGCCGTACAGCTGGATCCCGTTTGCGCGGGAGTGCTCGATGCACTCGAGAAGGGGCGCGAGCGTGCCGAAGCGCGACGGCTTGATGTTCAGCCAACCGGGTGTCACCGGCAGCGCGAGCAGGTCGTCCACCGAATGGATCGGCGCATCGAAGCTGAGGCGGCGCTCCTCGCCGCGCAGCGCGGCTCCGCACTCACCTTCCAGCGACGCGTCTTCGAGCACCACCTCGGGAAACAGCTCCGCGGCGGTCCGGTAAAGCCGCGGGTCCGGAGCGAGGTCGACGCCCGTACCGCGGTAATAGGCCTTGAAGTCCAGGACGCGGACGCGGTCGGTCGCAGCGAGCCGCTCCATCAGCGCACGGTCCCAGTCCGTCTCCGGGTCGAGCTTCAGCTCGAGCCCGGGGTCGTGTGCCAGCCACGCGAAGGCCTCGGCGCGCGTCGAGACGACGAAGCGCACCGGTCTGTACTCGAGGCCGAGTGCGTCGCCGAGGGACAGCTCGTTCTGCCTCAGGGCCAGGTCGAGGGCCGCGCTTTCGAATGCCCAGCGCCGGTAGTCCGATGAGGCTTGCATCTTCGCCTCGCCCTCGAACAGCCGTAACCGATCGAGCTCCGCAGAGAGCTCCGCCAGCGTCGCTCTCCCCCCGAGGACCGGCGTGGGGAACCACTCGTGATCCTCGGCGTTGTACGTCACGTCCTCCCCGCGTCCCGTCTCGCCGCCGCCGCTGAGGATGACCGTGGTCGTCACCCGCGTGAACTGGGTCGACACCTCGACCGACCGTCGTTCCGTGGCGACGTCCTCGACCGCGACCTCGAGACCGCGCAGTCGGTCCCACAACGCCATCAGCCGAGCGTAGGCTCGGGCTTGCCCGGCCCTTCCACCTGCATCAATCGGTACACGAGGGGA
>JBKPEC010000078.1:0-14941 GCA_046728195.1 Actinomycetota bacterium | reverse complement strand
GTTCGCTCGATCGCGGAAGCTCAGGTACGAGGGGATCGCGATCGCGAGCAGGATGCCGAGGATGATGATGACAACGAGAAGTTCGATGAGGGTGAAACCGCTTTCCTCACCGGCCAGCCGCTGCCGGATCTTGCTGGTCATACTGGGGCTCCTTCCATGGGGCGGAATCGTGTTTGGCCGCACATGCATCGGCCGAATCCCCCACCGTGGGTGACCCCTCAGAAGGGTGATCGCTGACCCCTGAAAAGGTGCGTCGTTAGGAGGTAAAGCATCCACACCGGCCTGCCGATGACTCGTTCGAGTTATGCGGCCGGTCAACTCCATCGATGAGCTGCTCGAGGACATGGTGTCGCGCAATGCGTCCGACCTCCATGTAACCGTGGGGACGCCCCCTGTTGTTCGCGTGCGAGGAGAAGTGCGGCGGCTCGAGGAGTTCGCGGCACTGACCGCAGAGGACACCCAGCAGGTGCTGTACCGGATCCTGTCGAGCGAGCAGCAGAAGCAGTTCGAGCTGAATCGTCAGCTTGACTTTTCCCACTCGATCCCCGGGCTCGCCCGTTTCCGCGTCAACGTCTACTTCCAGCGTGAGTGCGTCGGCGCTGCATTCCGCCTCATCCCCGCCGAGCTCAAGACGCTCGAGGAGCTCGGGATCCCGTCGTCGCTCCACGAGTTGGCGGAGAAACCGCGAGGTCTCGTCCTCGTAACGGGGCCGACCGGCTCCGGTAAGTCGACGACGCTCGCCGCGCTGATCGACGAGATCAACCGCAACCGGTCCGAGCACATCCTCACCATCGAGGACCCGATCGAGTTCCTCCATCGCCACAAGCGCTGCATCGTCAACCAACGCGAGATCGGTCCCGACGCCACGAGCTTTGCCGACGCGTTGCGCGCAGCGCTGAGACAGGACCCCGACGTGATCCTCGTCGGCGAGATGCGCGACCTGGAGACGATCGCGACGGCACTGACCGCCGCGGAGACAGGACACCTCGTCTTCGGCACGCTGCATACGCAAAGCGCACCGTCGACGATCGACCGCATCATCGACGTGTTCGCTGCCGAGCAGCAGGAGCAGATCCGCATCCAGATCGCGAACTCGTTGCAGGGCGTGGTCACCCAGGCGCTGCTGCCGACCGCCGACGGCGCAGGCCGCGTGCCCGCGCTCGAGATCCTGCTTCCGGACGATGCCGTCAGGAACCTGATCCGTCAGGGCAAGGTCGAGCAGATCTACTCGGTCATGCAGACCAACACGGGCCGCGGCATGCAGACCATGGAGCAGTCGCTCGCTGATCTCATCCTGCGTCGCGTCGTCGACTTCGAGGTCGGGCTTTCGCGGTCGAGCCGCCCTGCTCAGCTGATCGGCCTGCTCGAGCGCGCGGGCTTTCCGGTCGAAGTTTCTTCGGATCTCGACGAGCCCGGTCAGGCCGAAGAGCTCGGTGCAGGTCTACGCGTCGCCGGAGCCTAGGTCATGGGCGACGAGCCGATCTGGAGGAAGGAAGTGTCGTTCGGGCGCGAGCCCGAGCCCGACGCGGAGTCTGAGACACGGCCGGCCGAGGACTCGACCCCTGACCCTCTCTCGATCGAGCCCGCGCCCGAGTCGAAGGAGACACTCTGGAAGCGCGAGATCAGCTTCGAGAAGACGCCGGCAGAAGAGGACGCACCTGCCGCAGACAGTGGTTCGGTCGAGCCTGCCGCTGAGCCGAAGGAAACTCTGTGGAAGCGCGAGATCAGCTTGCAGCCGACCGCAACGCCCACGGACGAGCCAAGTGAAGTAGAGGAGACTCAGTCCGAGCCGCTGTGGACGAGGGCGATCTCGTACGGCCCGAAGTCGGCGGACGAGCATGTCGCCGAGCCCTCGGCGGAGGAGCCCGTAGATGAACTTGAGCTCCTCGCCGAGCAACAGCCCCTGGCCGACGTTTCAGCTCCCCCGGCAGCCGAGGATGCACAACCGACACCGGGGGTGACGCCGGACCCGGAGCCCGACTCTGAGCCGTGGAATGTGCCTCCGGCGATACCGCCTGCCGTCGAGGTTGACGTGGTTCATCCGCCGGTGCCGGAGGCAGAGCTGCCCTTGCCTGCTCCCGACAAGGCGAAGGTGCCGTTCTGGAAGAAAGACATCTCGTTCGGAGGGAAGAAAAGCAAGAAGCGGACCGAGGCCGAGGAGCCAGAGCCCGTTGTGGACGAGGTGAAGGTCCCCTTCTGGAAGAAAGATCGGTCGTTCCGCGGAAAGAAGGGCGAAAGGGCAGTAGAGGCCGACGAGCCGGTCTCGGACGAGCCGAAGGTCCCGTTCTGGAAGAAGGATCTCTCGTTCGGGGGCAAGAAGCGAGAGAAGACTCCGCAGGCCGAATCGGTCGAGACCGTCGGCGCTTCCGAAGAGCCTGCAGCGGAGGACGAGCGGAGGGTGCCGTTCTGGAAGAAGGACCTCTCGTTCGGCGGCAAAAAGCGCGAGAAGACTTCCAAGCCAAAGGCGGAGCGGAAGCCGAAAGAGAAAGCAGAGAAGAAGCCCAAGGAGCCGAAGGCTCCGAAGCCAAAGCGAGCGAAGCGCAACCTGGAGCTCGGCTCGAGGGGCGCGAAGCGCCTGGTCGGCCTGAAGATCGGCGCGTCTCAGCTCGCTGCCGCCAAGGTCTCGAACAACGGCACCGCGGAGCTCCAGCAGGTTGCGCGCGGCCCCCTCGAGGCGGGCATCGTCGTCGGAGGAGAGCTGCGCGATCCGGACGCGCTGTCGGAGGCTCTCAAGGCGTTCTTCTCGATGCACCGTCTCCCCAAGCGCGGCGTCCGGCTCGGCATCGCCAACAACCGGATCGGCGTCCGCACGTTCGAGATCACCGGCATCGAGGATCCGAAACAGCTCGCCAACGCCGTGCGGTTCCGCGCGCAGGAGGCGCTCCCGATCCCGATCGACGAGGCGGTGCTCGACTACCAGGTCCTGAGCGAAGGCGTCACCGAGGAAGGCGAGCCGACCCGGCGGATCCTGCTGGTCGTCGCATACCGGGAGCTGATCGATCGCTATGTCGACGCCTGCAAGAAGGCAGGCATCACGCTCACCGGGATCGACCTGGAGGCGTTCGCGCTGCTACGTGCACTGCAGGCGCCGCAGGACGGCGTCGAGGGTGACCCGACCGCGGCGCTGGTCGCTGTCGCGATCGGACACGAGCGTGCGACCTTCGCAGTCTCGGACGGGCGCGTGTGCGAGTTCACCCGAGTGCTCGACTGGGGCGGCTCGGCGCTTAACGTTGCGATCGCGCGCGTTCTCGACGCTGCGCCGTCGGAGGTCGAGGGTGCGAAGCGCGCACTGGCGCTGACCGACGAGATGGTCCCGGAAGGCTTGACGTCCGACCAGGCTCAGCGCGCGCGGGAGGCGATGCGACGCGGAATCCAAGCCTTCGCGCGCGAGCTCGTCTCGTCGCTCCAGTACTACCAGAACCAACCCGGCTCTCTCGGCATCGGCGAGATCGTCCTGACCGGCGGCACGGCGCATCTGCCAGGCCTTGCCGGCGAGCTCGAGCGATTGATCGGGGTGCGAGTCCGCGTCGGCGATCCGCTCGCGCGGATGAAGATCGCTAAGAAGGTGGGCGAGCCGGAGCAGCTGGGCTCGCTCGCGGTCGCTATCGGCCTGGGCATCGAGGACTAGTGGCCCTCCCGGCGACACTCGGCGGCGCCCGGCCCGCGTTCACGCGGCGGCAGGCCGCGTCCTCAGTCGCGCCCGGGCTGACAAGCCCGGGTGCTCCCTGCGTCCTTGCCTGGCTTGGTGCTCGCGACCCGGGCATCCACCAGCGTCACCGGAAGAGCCACTGATGCGCGCCGTCAACCTCCAGCCTCGCGATCAGGGCCAGAAGTCGATCCGCAAGGAGAGCCTCCCGGTTCTCGTCGGCGCGTGCTCCGGAGTTCTCGTCGCGGCCGCACTCGGCGCGATGTTCATGATGGGCAGCGGGAAGGTCGCCGCCCAGCAGCACAAGCTCGACGATCTCAAAAGGCGCTACGAGGCACTGCCTCCTCCGCCTGTTGGGCCCTCGACGGCACAGAAGGCATTGGCCGGCGAGCAGAGCGCACGCGTGACGGCTCTGAGCACCGCGCTCTCCAGCCGAGTGTCCTGGGACCGTGTCTTTCGCGAGTTCTCGCTCGTCCTTCCCGACGACGTCTGGCTGACCACCCTCTCTGCCAAGTCGCCGATCTCCCCGTTGACGAACGCGGCGATCAGTGCCGCCGGTGCGGCGCCGTCGCAGTTCATCATCGAGGGCCGGACCTATTCGCACGACGGCGTCGCGCGGCTCCTCTCGCGGCTCCAGGTCGTCCCTGACCTGACCAACGTGCAGCTCCAGAGCTCGACCCTGTCGGTCGTCGACGGCCAGAACGTCGTCGAGTTCTCGATCGCGGCGGACATCAAGGTGGCGGGAGCGGCAAGCTCGTGAACCTTCCGAAGCAACTTCATCCCGCCGCGCTGATCGGCATCATCGTCGGCGGCGTTCTCCTCCTCGGCCTCGCCGGTTGGTTCCTGCTCGTCCACCCGCAGGGGACGAAGCTGAAGTCGCTCAAGCAGCAGACCGCCGAGGTGCAGGCACAGCTGGACGCGTACCAGCAGCAAGTCGCCGCCGCCCGCGCCGCGCCGAAGATCGAGGTCGCAGACGTGTACCGGCTCGCGAAGGCGATGCCGAATCGGACTGACATGCCCGATCTGCTGCTCGAGCTGAGCCAGCTCGCGCGTGACACCGGGATCCGCTTCGACTCCATCTCCCCGCAGTCGGGCGCGGCGGTCGGCAGCTACCAGGTGATCCCGATCTCGGTCACCTTCAACGGGAACTTCTACAACCTCGCGGACTTCCTCTACCGGCTTCGCTCCCTGGTCTCCGTTCACGGCGGACGACTCGACGCGACCGGACGGCTCTTCTCGGTGGACACGCTGACGTTCAACGAGAGTCCTTTGCACTTCCCGCAGATCCAGGCCTCGCTCGTGGTCGACGCCTTCGTCTACGGCTCGGGTTCGCCCCCGCCGCTCGTCGCACCCGCGCCGACGACGACCACCTCGGCGACTGACACCACCAGCACGACGACGACTTCTGCGACGACAACGACCCCAGCTCAAACGACGCCGAGCGGAGCCTCGGCAGCAGGAGCCCCCTGATGGCGAGGAAGCAAGTCGATCCCCTCAAGGCGAAGCAGAAGAAGCAGAAGATCGTCGCCGCAGTGCTCGGCGTGGTCTTCCTCGGCCTGCTCGCCTTCCAGCTGCCTCGCGTGCTGAAGCAGCTCCACCCGAAGTCGCCGCCCGCCGCGTCTGCGGCCTCGACGCCGACTGCTGCGCCTCCGCCCGGCACGCCGACGCTCGCCGCGCCGACGCTGCAAGGCGCGGGACAGGACAGCGGCGCGACGAGCACGACTCCGACGGGCTCGGGCGCCTCGAGCTCCATGCCGCAGGTCCAGGACGGCCAGCTGACCTCCTTCAGCCGCTTTGCGAGCAAGGACCCGTTCGCGCAGCAGCTGAGCGACGAGAGCTCGAGTTCGTCGAGCCCATCCTCCTCCGCCGGCTCGGGCTCCAGTCCATCGGGCTCGACCCCGCCCAGCTCGGGTGGCTCCGCCGGGAGGTCCGGGAAGGCGCCGCATCCGGGCAGCGCCGTCATCTCGGTGAACGGGACGCTCTACACGGTCCCGACCGGAACCGACTTCCCGCAGGCTTCGCCGACCGATTCGTCGATCGTTCCGCTCTTCCACCTCGTGTCGTTGACCGCGCACACCGCAAAGGTGTCGATCGTCGGCGGCTCGTACGCGACCGGCGCGACGACGATCACACTCAGGGAGAACAAGCCGGTGACGTTGATGAATACGGCGGACGGCACGCGCTACGTGCTGATCCTCAAGCCGCTTGGCACGGCCGTGCCTACCGCGAAGCCGACTACGACGACTACGACCGCGACGACGGTCCCGATCCCGCCGGCTGCTCCGTAGCTAGCAGGGCGGGGTCGTGCACTGCCCCGTCGACGGATCGAAGGTCGACGTGGCGCGCGCGTACGTCTGACTCACGCTGTCCCCGTTGCGGACGACGACCGAGATCGTCTTCAGCTGGTTCCCTCCGGTCGGCGCGTCGAAGTAGAGGTACGTGTCGACGCGGTACGACTTGTGATCCGCGCCGGTTGTCGTGTAGCTCGGGTCACACGCGGTCGACGGCACGTTCGCGGGGCAGGTCGTGACCGTCGGGACGAGTGCCTTCGGCGGCGTCGGGCTCGCCATGTTCTGCTGATAGACGACGTCCGAGGTGTATGTCGAATCGGCCGTCGCGGAGTTCCACTCGGAGGTGACGAAAAGGATGTTGTCGTACTTGAGGCCGCGGTAGACCTCCATCTGCTTGTTCGCGAGGGCGGCGGCGGTGGAGATCCGGCTCGCCCGGGCCAGCGCCACGTTGCCCGAAGAAAACGCGCCCACGATGGCGAGGATGCCGACGTTCAGCATCACCATGGCCATCAGGAGCTCGAGCATGCCGAAGCCGCTCTCGTCACGCGCGCGCAGGTGCACGTGAGAGGTATCGGCAGGGCCCTTTAGGGCCTCAACCCCCATGCCGATAGCTCGTCCGATGGGTTTGAGCATGCGGCCCCACTTCCTAATGGCGTCTTCCTGTAACTAGGACGCGTAGCGTGGCTGCCTACTCCTATTCCGCCATCAACGCCCAGGGCCTGGAGCTGACGGGTGAGCTGCACGCACCGGACCTGGCTGCCGCGCGAGAGCAGCTGCGGGTTCGCGGCCTGCTCGCGCATTACCTGAAGGAGCAGCCGGCGAGCGGCGAGGAGGGCGCACGGACCGCTTTCAAGAAGGTCAAGCCGAAGACGCTGCAGATCTTCTCCCGGCAGTTCGCGACGATGATCGAGGCTGGCCTGAACATCGTCTCCGCGCTCGTCATCCTCGAGCAGCAGACCGACGACCGGTACTTCGCCACCGTGGTGAGGGAGCTGCGCGCCGACGTCGAGGGCGGCCTCCTCCTCTCCCAGGCGTTGGCCCGTCACCCCAAGATCTTCGATCGCCTCTTCATCTCGATGGTCGAGGCCGGCGAGGCCGCAGGCATCCTCGACCAGGTGCTCGACCGTGTCGCGTTCCAGATCGAGAAGGCCACGCAGATCAAGCGGCGCGTGAAGGGGGCGATGCTCTACCCGACGATGGTGCTCGTGTTCGCGAGCCTAGTCCTGACCGGCTTGCTGATGTTTCTCGTGCCGGTGTTCGTCCGGATCTTCGGACAGCTCGGCGGCGAGCTGCCGACCTTGACGCAGTACGTCGTCAGCGCGTCAGATCTGCTGCGAACCAAGTACTACATCATCTTCCCCGCGCTCGGCGCGCTCATCTTCGGCCTCCGCAGATACAAGAAGACGGAGCCCGGCCGCCAGCACTGGGACCGGATCAAGCTGAAGATTCCGATGAAGATCGGCCAGGTCGTCCTCAAGGTCACCATGGCCCGCTTCTCGCGCACCCTGTCGACGTTGGTCTCGGCGGGAGTCGACATCCTCAAGGCGCTCGAGATCACCGGCCAGACCGCAGGGAACTGGGTCGTCGAGGAGGCGCTCGCCGACGTCGGTGCCAAGGTCAGCGCCGGCGTCCCGATCGCGCAGCCCCTCGTCGACAACCCCATCTTCCCCCCGATGGTCAGCCAGATGGTGAAGATCGGCGAGGAGACGGGAGAGCTCGAGAAGATGCTCGGGAAGATCGCGGACTTCTACGAGGACGAGGTCGACGCAGCGATCCAGTCGCTGACCTCGATCGTCGAGCCGTTGATGATGATTCTCGTGGGCTGCATGGTCGGCGTCATCGTGATCGCGATGTACCTGCCGATGTTCAAGATGCTCTCGCTCGTGAAGTAGAGGAGCAGGCGGCGGGGCCGCACCCGAGGGCGAGTCCCAGCGAACGGCGCCCGCGGGTAAAATCCGGGCCACAGGGCGGCGTAGCTCAGTTGGTTAGAGCAGCGGAATCATAATCCGCGTGTCGCAGGTTCGAGTCCTGCCGCCGCTATGCCGCGCGAGGTCCGGCTCCGCTTCGCGGAGCCACGATGATCTCGCGCGGTTCCCCTTTCGATCCAGGCGGAAGCGGCCGAGGCCGGCCCAGCCGGCCACGGCGGACAGTGGAACTCGTCGGTACAATCCCCTACTCGCGCAGGCCCGAGGCTTGTCTCGGCGTGCGCTTCCTTCTAACTCGAGACTGAGATGGCCACCGGAGTACGAGACAAGATCACGCTCGCTTGCACCGAGTGCAAGCGGCGGAACTACATGAGCACCAAGTCCAAGCGGAACACCCCCGATCGGCTCGAGGTCCGTAAGTACTGCCGCTGGTGCGGCAAGCACACGCCGCACCGGGAGACCCGCTGATGGCGCGACAGTCGCGTGCCCAACGCCGTGCGCGCCGAGCGCAAATGAGCCCGAGCAGCGAAGCGGCATTGCCCGGTGGGCCGCCGGCCCCGCCGCCGCGGCCGACCGCCCGCGCAGCTCGGCCCGAGCCCTCGCGTGAGCCGCGTGCCGTTCCCGGCCGGGGCGTACGGGGCTTCGTCGGCGAGTCCATCGCGGAGCTGAAGAAGGTCGAGTGGCCGACCCAGGCTCAGCTGATCCAGGGCGTCGTCGTTGTGCTGATCGCCTGCGTGATCGTCGGCGTCTTCTTGTACACGTGTGATCTCATCTTCAAGCGACTCGTCCAGGACGTGTTCCTCTAAAGGATTCCCCGCAATGTTCCGCTGGTACGTCATCAACACCTACTCCGGGCACGAGAACAAGGTGAAGACCAATCTCGAGCACCGGATCATGTCCATGAACCAGGCCCCGCGGTTCCGCCGCGTCGTCGTCCCGACCGAGCAGGTGATCGAGACGAAGGAGGGCCAGAAGGTCCAGACCGAGAAGCGCGTGCTTCCCGGCTACGTCCTCGTGAACATGGACATGACCGACGAGGCATGGACGGTCGTCAAGAACACCCCGGGTGTGACGGGCTTCGTGGGGGCCGGCGCCAAGCCGGTGCCTCTGGCCCAGAACGAAGTCGACCGGATCCTCCACACAGGCCGCGGCGACGGCGAGCGGCCGCGGGCGCAGGTCGAGTACTCGCTCGGCGAGTCAGTGAAGGTGACCTCAGGCCCGCTGTCCGACTTCGACGGGGAGGTCGTCGACGTCAACGCAGACCAGCAGAAGCTCAAGGTGCTCGTCGACATCTTCGAGCGTCAGGTCCCGGTGGAGCTCACCTTCGACCAGGTCAAGAAGCTGGACTGAGGCACCGGAAATGGCCAAGAAGATTCTGACCGTCATCAAGCTGCAGATCCCGGGTGGGCAGGCGAACCCTGCGCCGCCGGTCGGCCCTGCTCTCGGCCAGCACGGGGTGAACATCATGGAGTTCTGCAAGGCGTTCAACGCGCAGACGCAGCAAGAGAACGGCCGCATCATCCCGGTGGAGATCACGGTCTACGAGGACCGGTCGTTCGACTTCATCACGAAGACCCCCCCGGCCGCCGTCCTCATCAAAGAGGCCCTGCGGATCGAGAAGGGGTCGGGCGAGCCGAACCGCGAGAAGGTGGGACGCCTGACGCGCGACCAGGTACGTCAGATCGCCGAGACCAAGATGCCCGACCTCAACGCGCGCGACGTCGATCACGCGATGCGCATCATCGCCGGCACCGCGCAGTCCATGGGTGTGGAAACGGACGTCCTCAGATGAGCCACCACGGCAAGAACTACCGCAATGCGAAGTCGAGCTTCGACCGCGAGCACGAGTACTCGCCGGCCGAGGCAGTGCGCCTGCTCAAAGAGATGCAAACGGCCAAGTTCGACGAGACGGTCGAGGTTCACTTCCGGCTCGGCCTCAACGTCCGGCACGCCGACGAGCAACTCCGCGGCACGCTGATGCTCCCTCACGGCACGGGCAAGGAGGCCAATGTGGCGGTCTTCGCGGAGGGCGAGAAGGCCAAGGAGGCGCAGGACGCCGGTGCGGACATCGTCGGGTCGGCAGATCTCGCGAAGCGCGTCGAGGAGGGGTTCACCGACTTCGACGTCGCGATCGCGACGCCGGACCAGATGGGCAACGTCGGCAAGCTGGGTCGCATCCTCGGCCCGCGCGGGCTGATGCCGAACCCAAAGACGGGCACCGTGACGATGGACGTGGCCAAGGCGGTCCGCGACGCGAAGGCGGGCAAGCTCGAGTACCGGACCGACCGTGGCGCGAACGTCCATGTCGCGATCGGCAAGAAGAGCTTCGACGCGCGTCAGCTCGTCGAGAACTACGCCGCGCTGGTGGACGAGATCATCCGGGCGAAGCCGGCCGCGGCGAAAGGTCGCTACATCCGGCAGATCACCCTCGCGACTACCATGGGGCCGGGAATCAGGGTCGACACGCAGAAAACACGAGGGATCATCGAGGAGTTAGAGGGGCAGGAAGCAGTTCCGGCTTAGTCAGAGAAGCCCGACGCCGTAGACAGGAAGCAGGCGCCAAAGCGCCGGAAGCCTTCCCGAGGCGGATCGGTGAAGAGGTTTTCGCCTCCTTCAGCGAGCCCGCCTGTGTGTGGGCTCGATTCGTTCGAGGAGGTGAGTAGGTGAAGAAAGAGGACAAGGAGCGATTGGTCGCCGAGCTGACCGAGCGCCTTCGAACGACCGAGACGCTCGTGGTCGCGGACTACCGCGGCCTGACGATGCCGCAGATCGATGAGCTCCGGACGAAGCTGATCGAGCACGGCGCGCGCTTCACGGTCGTGAAGAACACGCTGACGAAGCGGGCGGCCGAGGCAGCCGGCACGGATGCGCTGCTCGCGCTGCTGGATGGTCCGACCGCGATCGCGTTCCTCGAGTCGGACGGCGATCCAGTCGCCGTCGCCAAGGCGCTCGTCGACGCAGCACGCGACACCAGGGTGCTCGAGGTCCGCGGCGGACTGCTGGAAGGCAGGCCCGTTGAGGCAAGTGACATCGAGTCGCTTGCCAAGCTGCCTCCGTTCGACGTGCTGCGCTCGCAGGTCCTCGGCGCTATCACAGCGCCGCTGACCGCAATCGTGGGTCTCTTCACGGCGCCGTTGCAGGACCTGTACGGCCTGATCGACGCCCGCATCGAGCAGCTGCAGGCGCAGGGCGACACGAGCGGACAGGTAAGTGGCTCAGAGCCACAAGCCGAAGAAAGTGGCTCAGAGCCACAAGCTGAAACGGAAACCGAAACGACGGAGGAGGAGCAGTAATGGCCGCTAGCGCGACCGACAAGGTGTTCGAGGAGCTCGGAAAGATGTCCGTCCTGGAACTCGTCGAGCTGAAGAAGAAGATCGAGGACGAGTGGGGGATCACGGCCGCCGCTCCGGTGGCCGTGGCCGCTCCGGGCGTCGCCGCGCCAGGCGGTGACGGGGCGGCCGCCGAGGAGAAGTCGTCGTTCGACGTCGTCCTCGCCAGCGCCGGCGCCCAGAAGATCCAGGTGATCAAGGTCGTCCGCGCGATCACGGGCCTGGGGCTGAAGGAGGCGAAGGACCTCGTCGACTCGGCTCCGAAGGCGGTGAAGGAGGGCGTCGCCCAGGACGAGGCCGACTCGATCAAGGCCCAGCTGGAGGAAGCCGGGGCGACCGTCGAGGTCAAGTAGGCGCGTAGCGCCTACACCTTCCGGGGTCTGACCCCCTCGGGGTCAGACCCCAGCCTTCACTCGTTCGGGGCAAAGCGCAGGAATCGGCCTGCCGATTACATCTTCCTGGCGTAATCCCCTCGCAAGGAGATCCCTATGAAGCGCTTCATCCCCTTACTGGCGTTGTTCGCTGCCGGCATCGCGGCGTCGTTCGCGCTCGCCTCACCACCGCCCGGCAAGGGCCCCGGCAAGTCGACTTCCACCTCGACTTCGACCTCGGCCTCGCCCGGCAAGTCCGGGAAGGCCAAGTGCCGGCCGATCAACCTGAAGGGCACGGTCGCCGGCGGCACGATCGCCCTGAACGTCACGAAGGCCTCCGGGCCCCACGGCAAGCAGCTGCTCAACACGACTGCAAACCTGACCGTTGGCGGCAAGGTCAGCGTCCAGGCGTGGGATTGCTCGGCGCCGGGCTCGGCCGCCGCTCCGCAGCTGAAGCTCAGGCAGCTCCACGTCGGCGGGTCGCCGCACGCCTCCACGACGACCACGACGACCACCACCACGACCCCTTAGAGGGCCGATTTTTGCCAGGAGCGGCGCGGAACCGCGCCGCTCCTGGCAGTTCCTGGACGGCCGCGCTACACTGACCGGGAGCTTTCGGCGGATTCCGCAGGGTTGCCCTTGCGCACAAGCGAGGTTGTCGGGTACCCTGGCGGGTTGCGCCGAAGTTCAGCCTGTCCACGCCCGTCCGTCCGCCGTTCCAGTTCTCGCACCGTATTTCTAAGGGAGGCTTCATCTCTTGACCACCAAGGTCGCTGCGCCTAGCGCGCGCACCAGTTTCTCGCGACTCAAGCATGTCCTCGACCTTCCAAACCTGATCGACATCCAGAAGGCCTCGTTCCAGTGGTTCCTGGACGAGGGTCTCCGGGAGACAATCGACGACATTTCGCCGATCGAGGACTACACCGGCACTCTCGCCGTCGAATTCGGGGCCTACAAGTTCGGAGATCCCCAGTTCTCCATCAAGGAGTGCCGTGAGAAGGACCTGACCTACCAGGCTCCGCTCTCGATGACCGTCCGCTTCGTGAACAAGGAGACGGGCGAGATCCGGGAGCAGACGGTCTTCATGGGGGACTTCCCGATGATGACCGAGTGGGGCACGTTCATCATCAACGGGACGGAGCGCGTCATCGTGACGCAGCTCGTCCGCAGCCCGGGCGCCTATCTGATGGAGCCGAAGGACGCGACCAAGCAGGTTTTCACCGCGAACCTGATGCCGTCACGCGGGTCGTGGCTCGAGCTCGAGATCGACAAGAAGGGAATCGTCTACGCCCGCATCGACCGGAAGCGCAAGCTGCCGATCACAACGCTGCTTCGCGCCTTGCCCGAGGAGGATCCGTCGACCGGCTTCAAGCTCGACACCTCGTCCAACGAGGCGATCCTGAAGCTCTTCGACAACTCGGTCTTCATCGTCAACACGCTCGAGAAGGATCCATCCACGCGTGAAGAAGAGGCGCTGATCGAGGTCTTCAAGAAGCAGCGGCCCGGCGAGCCGCCCACGCTCGACAACGCCCGGAACCTCCTGAAGGCGCTCTTCTTCGACCCGAAGCGCTACGACCTGACGAAGGTCGGCCGCTACAAGCTCAACCAGCGGCTCGGAGTCAACGTTCCGGAGGACACCCGGGTCCTGACGACGGAGGACATCCTCGCGCTCGTCAAGAAGCTGGTGGAGCTGCCGCATCGCCTGGGCGTGCCCGAGGACTCGAAGGACTACGCCGCCGACGCGATCGTGCTCTCGCGCGATCCGATCCGGACGGAGCTCGACGAGTACGAGCACTTCGGCAACCGGCGCCTCCGCACGGTCGGCGAGCTCATTCAGGAAGCCTTCCGCGTCGGTCTCTACCGGATGGAGCGTGTCGTCCGCGAGCGGATGACGACGGAGGACGTCGACACGATCACGCCGCAGACGATCATCAACATCCGTCCGGTCGTGGCAGCGCTGAAGGAGTTCTTCGGCTCCTCGCAGCTGTCGCAGTTCATGGACCAGACAAACTCGCTCGCCGGGCTCACGCACCGGCGCCGTCTCTCGGCGCTGGGCGCGGGAGGGCTCACGCGCGAGCGAGCGCCGATCGAGGTGCGCGACGTGCACCCGACGCACTACGGCCGCATGTGCCCGATCGAGACGCCTGAAGGTCCGAACATCGGACTGATCGGCTCGCTCGCGTCGATGGCGACGGTCAGCGAGTTCGGGTTCATCCAGACGCCGTACCGGAAGGTCGTCGGCGGCAAGGTGACGGACGAGATCGTCTACCTCGACGCGGCCGAGGAGGCGCAGTTCACGATTGCGCAGGCGAGCGCTCCGGTCGACGAGAAGACCGGCAGGTTCCTGGACAAGGACGTGCTCTGTCGCTCGAAGGAGGGCGAGGCCGTCATGGCCGATCCCAAGGACATCCAGTACATGGACGTCGCGCCCGCGCAGATCGTCTCCGTCGCGACGGCGCTGATTCCCTTCCTCGAGCACAACGACGCAAACCGCGCGCTCATGGGCGCGAACATGCAGCGGCAGGCAGTGCCGCTGATGATCACCCAGGCGCCGATTGTCGGCACGGGCCTCGAGTACCGGGCCGCGATCGACACCGGCGACGTCGTGCTCGCGCAGTCCGCCGGAACCGTCGCTGACGTCGACGCCGACCACATTACGGTCGAGACGAAGGACGGCAAGGACGAGTACCCGCTGACGAAGTTCATGCGTTCGAACCAGGGCACGCTCATCCATCACAAGCCGATCGTGGAGCTGGGCCAGAGGGTCAGGGCCGGCGAGGTCCTCGCGGACGGCAGCTCGACCGACCAGGGCGAGCTCGCCCTCGGCGCAAATCTGCTCGTGGCCTTCATGCCGTTCGAGGGCTACAACTTCGAGGACGCGATCGTCATCTCGGAGCGGCTGGTGAAGGAGGACGTCCTGTCCTCCATCCACATCCACGAGTACGAGATCGACGCTCGCTCGACGAAGCTCGGCGACGAGGAGATCACGCGCGACATCCCGAACCGCTCGGAGGAGTCGCTCAAGGATCTCGACGACCGTGGCGTCGTTCGCATCGGCGCAGAGGTCGGATCCGGCGACCTCCTGGTGGGCAAGGTCACGCCGAAGGGCGAGACCGAGCTCACGGCTGAGGAGAAGCTGATCCGCGCGATCTTCAAGGAGAAGGCACGGGAGGTCCGCGATACCTCGCTGAAGGTTCCGCACGGCGAGGGCGGCAAGGTCATCGACGTGAAGACGTTTTCCCGCGATGCCGGTGACGACCTGTCGCCGGGCGTAAACGAGCTCGTCCGCGTCTACGTCGCGAAGAAGCGCAAGATCGCGGAGGGCGACAAGCTCGCCGGCCGCCACGGCAACAAGGGCGTGATCGCGAAGATCGTCCCC
>JBKPEC010000077.1:0-10139 GCA_046728195.1 Actinomycetota bacterium | reverse complement strand
GCGAGTGCTTCGTCGAAAACGCGCGTGTTGAGCAGGCCGGTCAAGAAGTCGCGCTCCGCCAGCTCGCGCAGCTCCCTGACATGCCGGCGGTGCTGGTCCGCGAACCAGCCGACGAGCAGTCCGCAGCACGTGTAGTTCACGAACCGGATCGCGGTCGCGTACGTGAGGACGTCAGCGGTCGGCACCCGCGGCGTGACGAAGATGCCGAGGGCGTAGAGGGAGGTGGCCAGTACGCCGCCGACGAGGCCGAGCCAGGTTCCTCCTGCCAGCGCGATGAGTGCGACCGGGATGTAGAAGAAGTGTGCGAGGCCCAGGCCCGGGATCTCGAAGAGCCGGAACGCCGCGAAGACGAGCGCGTACAGACCGAGCGCGGTCGCGAACAGCAGCCGCCGGTGGTTCGATGCCGCAGACATCAGCACTCAGCTTGGGTTCGAGGAGCCGGACGCGCGTCCCTCGAACGAGTGATCGCCGGAAACGCACTATCCTCCTGCCATGGCGGGCACCGAGACGTTCCAGACCGGTCGCCTGGTCGAGGGCGACCTTCCTGCTCCCGACGTCTCGGTCGTCGTGACTCTCCTCAACGAAGCGGGCTCCGTGGAACAGCTCTATCGACGAACCGTGGCCGCACTCGATCCGGGGCCCCGCACCTTCGAGCTGATCTTCGTTGATGACGGGTCGACCGACGGGACGTTCGCGGCGCTCGAGCGCTTGCACGCGGAAGATCCCCGTGTCCGCGCCGTGCGCTTCAAGCGCAACTTCGGACAGCATCCGGCGATGCACGCCGGCCTCTCGCGCGCCCGTGGCGAGGTCGTCGTGACGATGGACGGCGATCTCCAGAACCAGCCGGAGGACATCCCGCGCCTTGTCGAAGCGGTCGAGGCGGGCAACGACGTCGCCAGTGGGCGCCGGCGCGCTCGCAAGGACTCACTCGGCCGCGCGCTTCCCTCGAAGGTGATCAACGGAATGCTCAGGCGGTTCACCGGCGTCGAGATCTCGGACTTCGGCTGCGCGTTCAACGCGTACCGTCGCGTCGCGGTCGAGCCGATGCTGGGCTCGATCGGCAAGCAGAAGTTCACGAAGGCACTCGTGCTGTCCGGCGGAGCGAGCGTCGTCGAGGTGGACGTGGCCCACTCACCACGTCAGGGCGCGTCGCGCTACTCGCCGCTGCGTCTGACGCGACTCGCACTCCACGTGCTCGCGGGCTTTTGGCCGCAGCCGATCCAGTGGATCGGCGTCCTCCTCGGCACCGTCTCCTCGCTACTCGCCCTCGGACTCGGCGTCTACGGCGTCATCTTCTGGATCGGCGAGTCGAACTTTCCCGGCCCGCTCTTCGGCGGAGTTGCCGTTCTGTTCGTTCTCGGCATCCAGGGCTTCATCCTCGCCCTCATCGGCGAGTACCTGGGCCGCATCCAGCGGGACGTCGAAGGGCGGCCGCTCTACCTCATAGACCGCGAGCTTTAGCTCGCGGTCTAGTTTGGTACGGCGCTTCGCGCCTAACGCACGCGGGCGGAGCCCGCGTGCTCTTACTGGGTTTGTCTTCGGCGGCTTAATCGGTCCACGGGCGGCGGCGCCACAGGCGTCGCCGCCCGTGTGAGCCCGGCCTCCACTAACGGCGGCTGCGCCTGCCGTTAGCTCCGGCCCTCGGTGGTAGGGGTGAACGCGCGCTTCAACCACCACCATGAAAGCCGGACGCTAAGACCAGGCGTAGCCGGGCTTAGCGGGAGGCGGCGTAATTCGGGCGCGGACGCCTCCGGCGCCCGTGCCCGAACGGTAGGGAACAACGGCCCGAGCACCAACACCAATAAGAGTGCGCGGGCTCCGCCCGCGCACGTTCCCCGCGACAAGCGGCGTACCTAATCCCGGGCGAAAGCGTCAGCTTTCGTCCGGAGCGGAAGCGAGAATGGCCTCCTTCAGCTCGTCATGCAGCGCGCCTTTGGTCAGCAAGGCGACTGCTCCCGCTTTGCGCGCTTCGTCGGCGAGCTTCGGCTCGTCCATGCCGGTGACGAGGATCACCCGTGTCTCGGGGCTCCGGGCGCGGATTCTCCGTGCGGTCTCGAGTCCGTCGATCTCCGGCATCCGGACGTCGATCACCGCGACCTCCGCTTGTTCAGCCGCAGCGATCTCGATCGCCGAGCGGCCGTCGTGAGCCGTGCCTATGACCGACAGTCTCTCGTCGTGTCCGAGGAGAAGCGCCAGCGCGTCGGCAAAAAGTCGGTGGTCGTCGACGATCACCACGCGAACCGGGGTCGCTGTGAAGTCCCTGGGCATACTCCGTCGAGCTCCGTGCAGTCTTGCGCAAACTTCCCCCCGATGACGAGAACCCCAAACACCTGCGCCAGCTAGTCTCCCGCGCGTGGCCAAGAAGATTCTCGTTACCGGCGGCGCGGGCTTCATCCCGTCCAACTTCATTCACCACCTGCTGGCGAAGACGCCATACGAGGTGGTGTCGCTCGATGCTCTGACCTACGCCGGCAACCTCGACAACCTGCGCGGCGCGATGTCGCACGAGCGGCTGTCCTTCGTGCAGGGCGATATACGTGACGTCGAGCTCGTGCGAGACATCGTCTCGCAGGTGGATGTGATCGTGAACGCCGCCGCCGAATCCCACGTCGAGAAGTCGATCGAGGAGGGCGCGCGGGAGTTCGTCACGACGAATGTCGAGGGAACGCAGATCCTGCTGGACGCCATCCGGGATGCGCCGGTCGAGCGCTTCATCCTCTTTTCGTCGAGCGAGGTCTACGGGACTGCCGAGTCTGCGCCCATGAACGAGGACCATCCGCTGAACCCGCGGAGTCCGTACGCCGCCACCAAGGCCGGCGCGGACCGTCTCGCCTACTCGTACTACGTCACCTACGGATTGCCGATCGTGATCGTGCGTCCGTTCAACAATTACGGCCCAAGACAGCATCCGGAGAAGGTCGTGCCCCGCTTCCTCACGCAAGCCCTGCAAGACCGCGAGCTGACGATTCACGGCGATGGTCACGCGAGCCGTGACTGGCTCTACGTCGACGACGACGCCGAGGCGATCGAGGCCGTGATCGCCGCACCGCTGGAGCACGTGGCCGGTGAGGTCCTGAACGTCGCCACGGGCATCGACATCCCGGTGACCGAGATCGCCGACGCCGTGCTCGACGCCCTCCGGAAGCCTGCGTCGTTGAAGACGTTCGTGACCGAGCGTCCGGGTCAAGTCGACCGGCACATCGGCTCGACCGAGAAGATGGAGCGCCTCACGGGCTGGCGGGCGACGACGTCGTTCGAAGAGGGTCTCGCACGAACGATCGCGTGGTACCGCGACAATGAGGCGTGGTGGCGGGGGATTCTCGAGAGCGAGACCGGGGCAAGCGTCTCCTCGTCCTAGGAGCCGGGCCGGCCCAGCTGGGCCTGCTTGCTGCGGCCCGGGCCCGGGAGCTGCACGTCATCGCGGTCGACCGCGATCCCTCGGCGCCCGGCTTTCGCTACGCCGACAGGCGCGCCATTGTGTCAACCGAGGACGAATCCGGCATCGAGCGCCTCGCGAGTGCCGAGCGCGTCGACGGTCTGATCGCTCCAGGGATCGACTGGCCCGTCGCAATCTCCGCGCGGGCGGCCGAGCGGCTCGGCCTGCCGCACCCGATTTCGCCTGAGACGGCCCTGCTGTCGACGTCGAAGCTGCGTCAGCGCGAGCGCTTCGCAAACTCCGGGGTCAAGCAGCCGGCGTTCGAGATCTGCTCCGGTGCGCAGGAAGCCGCGCGGGCTGCCGAGCGGATCGGCTTTCCGTGCGTCGTCAAGGCGCCCGACCGGCAGGGCCAGCGTGGGCTGACGCTCGTGCAGGCGGCCTCGGAGGTACACGAGGCGGTGCGCGTCGCGCTCGACGCGTCCCGCTCGGCGACTCTTCTGGTCGAGGAGCATGTGCCGGGCCGAGAGGTGACGGTCAATGCGTTCTCGGTGGACGGGCACTTCTTTCCCCTGACCGTGACCGACCGGCTCACCGCCTCGCCTCCGGCGTTCGGCGTCGCCCTCACGCACGCGTGGCCGAGCGAGCTCGAGCCGAAGGAGATCGGCGCGGCCGTCGAGGCCGCCGCGGGAGCAGCGGCAGCAGTCGGAATCGAGCAGGGCCCGAGCTACACGCAGGTTCTCGTCGGGCCTGATGGAGTACGCGTCGGCGAGCTGGCGGCCCGGCTCGGAGGAGGTCACGATGCCGAGCTCTGCCGGGTAGCCCTGGGCGTCGACCTCAACGCGGCCGCCCTCTCGGCCGCCCTCGGCGAGGACGTTCCGGCGACCACGCTCGCGCCGCGCGCGCGGGTGGGCGGCGCCTGCGTCCGCTTTCTCGTACCTCCTCCCGGGCAGCTCCGAGAGGTGGCGGGCGTCGAGGAGGCGTTCGCGCTGGAAGGGGTCCGGGGCATCCGCATCTACCGTCGGCCCGGGCACCGCTTCGGCGAGTTCCGCCGCGGCGCCGACCGGGCGGGCGCGATCCTGGCGGTCGGCGACAGCCGCGAGCAGGCGCTAGAGCGGGCAGCCAGCGCCGAAGCGATGATTCGATTCGAGACCGATGTCGAAGCTCTCGTCTGAGAACACACGCCGCGCGACCATGCTCGGGTTCCAGCCGCCGGCGATCGGGGACGAGGAGATCGCCGCCGTCGCAGAGACCCTGCGGTCCGGCTGGCTGACGACAGGGCCGCGAGCGGCGGAGCTCGAACGGCGAATGGCCGAGTACCTCGAGGCGGAGCACGTCCTCGCACTCGCGTCGGGCACTGCCGCGCTGCACCTTGCGCTCGTGGCGCTCGGTGTCGGGCCGGGCGACGAGGTAGTCACGACCCCGATCACGTGGCCGGCGACGGCGAATGTGATCGTCCACACGGGCGCGACACCGGTCTTCGTCGACGTCCGCGACAGCGATCTCAACATCGATCCGACTCTTGCTGCTGAGGCCGTAAACGAACGGACGAAGGTGATCCTGCCGGTGGACCTTGCGGGGCAGCCGGCAGACCTCGACCCGCTGCTCGAGCTCGGCCTTCCGCTGGTCGAGGACGCCGCGCACGCGGCCGAGAGCCGATACCGGGGCCGCAAGGTCGGCTCGATCGCGGACATCACCTGTTTCTCGCTTTACGCCACGAAGAACATCGCGGCGGGCGAGGGCGGACTGATCTCGACCAACCGGGCCGACGTCGCGGACGCGGTGCGTGACCTGCGACTCATGCGGCGCGGTGACGGGTCGCGCTACGACATTCCGGTACCCGGCTACAAGGCGAACCTCTCCGACGTCCTCGCCGCGATCGCGCTGTGTCAGCTCGACAAGGTGGAGGCGCACGCCGAGATCCGGCGACGCCAGTTCGCGACCTACGACGCCGCGATTGTCGAGCTCGACGGCGTCACGCCGCTCGCGCTCGACGAGCGCGACGTCCACGCGCGACACCTCTACGTCGTGCGCGTCGATGCCGAGGCCGCCGGAGCGACCCGCGACGAGTATCAGCGCGCGCTCGCCGAGGAGAACATCGCGACCTCGATCCACTTCCTGCCGGTCCATCGGTTGACCTACTACCGCGAACGCTTTCCGGATCAGCCCGAGCTGCCGGTCGCCGAACGCGCCGGCGACGAGATCCTCTCTTTGCCCCTGTCACCGGCGCATTCGGACGAGGACATCGCCGATGTGATCGCGGCGCTCCGACGCGTGCACGAGCAGTTCGCGGGATGACCCGCAAGACCCTAGTAAGGGTCGTCCTGACGCTGATCGTCACGGGGGGCTGTCTTGCCTACATCCTGTGGCAGCTCGACGTCCGAAAGACGGTGCACATCCTCGTGCACTCCAACCTCGCCTGGTTCGCGGGCGCGGTGATCGTGATGTTCAGCGGAGTGCCTCCGATGGCGTACCGGTGGCAGAAGCTGCTGGAGGCCCGAGGAATCCACGAGCGGTTCGGCTGGCTGAACCGCGCCTACCTGGTCTCGTACACCGCGGGACAGGTGCTGCCGACGGCGGTCGGCGGAGATGCGTCGCGCGTCTACGAGAGCGCGCGCAGGCACCCCGGCAGGCTCGGCGACCTCACGGCGATCGTTCTGCTGGAGCGGGCCCTCGGAGGTGTGGCGACGCTCGTCCTCGCGGCGGTTGGATTCGCGCTCGCGATCGGTCAGTACGACGTCGGGGCGTATCTCTGGGTCGAGCTGGCCTTCGTCCTCGGCACGGTTCTGCTCGGCATCGTCTTCTTCTCGCGCCGCGCCCGAGGGCTGCTGCGGAGATTCGTGCCGTTGCTCGCCCGGCTGCGGCTCGAGCGGCCGTTGCGGGCGCTGTACGAGGGCGTGCACGTGTTTCGCCGTCACGTCGGCCTGATGATCTGGATCTCACTGCTGACTCTCGCAGTCCAGGCGGTGCGCGTGCTGGCGATCTGGATGACCGGGCGCTCGGTCGGCGTCGACCTGTCGCCTCGTCCCTACTACGTGATGGGCCCGCTGCTCTTCCTGGTCATCCTCGTTCCGTTCACGATCAACGGGCTCGCCGTGCGGGAGGCGTTCTTCGTCAGCTTCCTGACTCAGCTCGGGGTCGACAAGGAGTCTGCGCTCGCGACCGGATTTCTGTTTTTCGTTGTCACGATCGTGCTCGCTCTGCCAGGTGCAGTGATCCTCGCCGTAGAGAATCTGCGCGGGGTAGCAAGGCCGCGACCCTCCGAGCTCAGATAGCCTCAGCCGCGGCCATGCGCGTACTCGTCACCGGCGGCGCCGGCTTCATCGGCTCGCACCTCGCCGACCGGCTGCTGGCCGACGGCCACCACGTGCGCGCCCTCGACAGCCTCGACTCGCAGGTTCATCCGAACGGCGAACGGCCGGACTATCTCGACGATGCCGTCGAGCTGGAAGTCGGTGACGTCCGGGACCGCGACGCCGTTCGCCGCGCGCTCGAAGGCGTGGACGCGGTCGTGCATTTCGCGGCCGCGGTCGGCGTCGGGCAGTCGATGTACGAGATCGAGCGATACACCTCGATCAACGCCATCGGCGCCGCAGTGCTCCTCGAAGAAGTACTCGAGCGGCGCGATGCGATCCGCAAGCTGCTCGTTGCTTCGTCCATGTCGATCTACGGGGAGGGGCAGTACCGCAACCCGACGACCAGCCAGACCGGTCTCGCCCCATGGCTCCGACCAGAGAGTCAACTTGCCGCCCAGAGGTGGGAGGTCTTCGCCGACGACGGCACTGCGTTGGAGCCCGAGCCGACCGCGGAGACGAAGCCGCTCCGACCGACCTCGATCTACGCGATCGGCAAGCGCGACCACGAGGAGATGTTCCTCGCCGTCGGCGCAGCCTATGGAATACCTGCGGTCGCACTTCGCTTCTTCAACGTCTACGGCGAGCGGCAAGCGCTCTCGAACCCCTACACCGGCGTCGCCGCGATCTTCTCATCGCGTCTGCTCAACGACCGCCCGCCACTCGTGTTCGAGGACGGGAACCAGACGCGCGACTTCATCGACGTGCGCGACATCGCCCGTGCCTGCCTGCTCGCGCTCGAGCAGAACGGGGCGGACGGACGGACGGTCAACGTCGGCACCGGCCGGCCGACCTCGATCCGCGAGGTTGCTCGTGTGATCGCCGACGGGCTCGGCAAGCGGGTCGACCCCGAGATCGTCAACAAGTTCCGCGCCGGGGACATCCGTCACTGCTACGCAGACACCCGCCTCGCCGCGGAGTTGCTCGGGTTCCGCGCGGAGATTCCCTTCGAGGCCGGAATGCAGGAGTTGCTCGCTTGGCTGGAGGGGCAGGAGGCCGCTGATTCGGTGGACGCGGCCCGCGACGCGCTCGTCGCGCGCGGCCTCGCGCGCTAGTGGCCGAGCCTGCAGGGGGACGAGTGCCCGACGTCACCGTCTCGCTGGTCAACACGAACAGCCGGGAGCTCCTGCTTGCCTGTCTCGAAAGTCTTAAAGGCTGGGGTCAGACCCCGGCAGGCCGGGGTCAGACCCAGGCAGAGATCGTCGTCCTCGACAACGCGTCGGAAGATGGGTCGGCCGAGGCCGTGCGCGAGCGCTTTCCCGCTGTTCGGCTGATCGCACAGCAACACCGCGCTGGGTTCGGCGCGAACCACAACGCCGTCATCCATTCGACGAGCGGTCGCTACGTCTACGTGCTGAACGAGGACACGACGGCCGCGGACTGGCAGCTCCAGAGGATGGCGGCGTACCTCGACGGGCATCCTCGGGTGGCGGCGCTCGGGCCGAAGCTCGTCTACCCCGACGGGCGTCAACAGGATTCGGCCTGGCGCTTCCCGACGCCGCTCGTGAGCGCACTCGGGCTCGTCACGCTGGGCAAGGCAGGTGTGACGCAGTCGCACGGCGAGGAGCCGCGCGCTGTCGACTGGGTGACCGGGGCCGCACTGCTCCTGCGGCGCGAGGCACTGGAGGACGTCGGGGTTTTCGACGAGGAGTTCTTCCTCTACTCGGAGGAGGTCGATCTGCAGCTGCGCCTCCACCGTGCGGGCTGGGAGGTGCACTATTTCCCGCAGACGACGGTGGTGCATCACGAGTCCCAGTTCAGCAGCGGGATTCCCGAGCGCCGCATCAACGAGATGTGGCGCAGTCGCCACCGCTACTGGCAGAAGCACCACGGCCGCGCAGGGGCCCGCATCGCCGCGCTTTCGACGGGCGCCCAGTACGCAGCGCGTGCGGCCCTCTCGCCGGTCGTGCGGACAGATCCCGAGTTCGGCGCGCGCATGCGCCTGCACGCGCGTGACGCCTGGGCCGTTCAGGGACCCGGGCTTCGTGAGCTTGCCGACGAACGGAACAGGCGTGTGGACGCTACGTCGCGAAGTTAGCGGCGCACCGATCCTGCTCCTGTCGCTGCCGCTCCTCGGTGTCGCACACCTGTTCCCGGCGCACGGGGTAGGCCTCTGGCTCCGGCTCGTGTCTGCCTCGCTCGTGCTTCTCCTCCCGGGTGCGCTCGTCGCCCGCGCGATCCGCCTCAGAGGAGCGTCAGCGACGGTGGCGTGGGGCCTGGGTGCTCTAGGCCCGGCACTTCTGCTCGTGTTCGTGGTGCACAGCTCAATCCTCATGGCGCTGATCGTTCTCGCCCTGATCGGCCTGGTCGCGCTGCCGTTTGCGCTGCGTGTCGTCTCGGGCCCACCTGCGTGGGACACGCTCGCGGTCTCTCTGGTCGGCCTCGCGTTCGGAATCGCCCTGTGGCACGTCGCGGGCGTCGTCAGCGGCGACGCGCTCTTCCATCTCGGCCGCGTCGAGAAGCTGTACTCATTCGGCGACCTGCACGTCCGCTCGGTCGACGAGTTCGCGGACGGCGGCCTCCATCCGGGGTACGCCTTTCCGCTGTGGCACGCGTTCCTCGCGCTCGTGGCCAAGGTCGCGGGAACAACTCCGACGCAGGTCATGCTGCACGAGCCGAGCGCGATCGCTCCAGTCGCCTTCGCGGTCGTGTACGAGGCCGGGCTCGCGCTCTTCCGATCCGTCTGGCTCGGCGTCACGGTCCTGGTGGCCTCTGTGGCCGTCGTGGTGCTTGCTCCCGGCCACGGCGGCTCCTTCGCGCTGCTGAGCCAGCCTGGGACGCTCGACCGCCACGTCCTCGTTCCCGCGGCCCTGACCTTGTTCTTCCTCTTCCTGCGCCACCCGGGCTGGGCCCTTGCCCTGTCGCTCTCGGCCGTCGGCATGGAGATCCTGCTCGTCCACACGAGCACGGCCGTGTTTCTCGGCATCCCGCTCGTCGGCTTCCTCCTCGCTCGATACCTGCTCACGCGGACCGATCTGCGCAGCACCGCCGCCGCGCTCGCCGCCCTCTTCGCCCCGGCGGGCGCCGCACTTGCCTGGCTGCTGCCGCTCGTGCGAGAGACGAGGTCGCACTCGCCGTCGACGGTCGAGCTGAAGCGCGGGCTCGCGAAGTACGCGCAGGAGCTGGACATCGACTCGCTGCATCGCTACGCCTTGCGGCCCGAGATCGTGTCTCGCGCGGGCGCGGTAGCGGTCGCCGGGCTTGCGCTCGTCCCACTCGCTGCCTTTGCCGCGCGGCAGCGCTGGGCCGCCTTCGTCCTGGGCGGGACGCTCGCCGTGCTGGCGATCGAGCTGGTCCCGTGGATCTTTCCGCGCTTCGCCGACGCGGTTTCGCTGTCGCAAGCGCGTCGCGCAGCCGGATTCGTTCCGTTGCCGTTCGCGCTCGCAGGCGGGACCGCCGTGCTCACCGGCTTC
>JBKPEC010000076.1:0-4029 GCA_046728195.1 Actinomycetota bacterium | reverse complement strand
CACCCCGAAGGCGACCGCGACGGCCATCACCGGCAGCACGTAGAGCACGCCGAGACTGAGGTCAGGCGCGATCGGGCGAAGCAGGTAGACGAGGCCGGTGGCGATCGCCACCGCCCCGGCACTTGCAATCACTGCCCGCAGTGGCTTCACGTAACCCACAGTACGCCTCAAAGGGTGTCGTAGGATTCCGCTGCTCTTCGTGGAAGGCTCTCCTCGGCCCAGGGACCTCGGTACTGCCCGCCCCTCTCCCCGTAGGCGGGCTCCGAATCGCGGCGCAGGCCGTAAGTGCCGCACCCTGGGCCACAGCACCTTTCTCTTTGGTCGGCGAACGTGGTCCTGGCACTAGCCGCAGTCCCGGTTGCGGGCATGGCCATCTCCAGCGGGGGCAGCGGTATCCAGCTCGCTTGCGGCGGCGGCGGCTGCAGCGTCCAAAACGACTCGCGTCTCAAAGCACTAACACTCAACCGTCGCCGCACTCCTACAATCGCAGCCGGTAGCAATTGATCGACTGTCCGAACTGTGGTGAGCCGCTGGTTCTGATTCGAAGCGACATCTTTCCCGACGAAGACGTCGCTGCGAAGCTCGATCTTGGCCAGATCACCGACCTCGAAACCGGAGAAATCGTGGCTCGCTATGCGCTTGTCCACAAGGACGGGTCTTACAGGTGCCCTCTCTGCAGTACGAGGCATCGAGCGTGAACGTCAGCAGTTAGCCTCCCCCAATGCGGCGAAAGCGGCGAGCGCTGGCCCGCCGACGACGGCCGCTGAGAGCGCCTACTGCGGCAAGCGCAGGTTCGCCAGCTAGGGATTCCCTATAGATGGGCGAGGACAGTGCCGATATCACAGACGTGGTCTATCGGCCGCCCAAACGCCCGCTTCGTCGACCGATCTGGCGGGAACGGATCCCGACCCGCTTCGGGATGCCCGTTCTCGGCGTCGTCCTCGCCATCATCGCCGGATGGTTGATCACCCACCTCTAGAGACGAGCGCCTCGCCGTAGTCGTGCAAGCTAGCTCCTAGCGGTGCCAGGGCTTGGGCAGGAAGCATCCGCTAGGTCTCGCGCCGAAGCAAGTCGGGGTCCGATGAACGCTTGCGATCCAGTCCAGCGCGGGGCCAAAAGACGCCGGACATAGGTCGTCAGCTTCTTGCCCAGCGTCTGCCCTAGGAGTAACGTCACAGTCGGGAAGGTCGAAGGCGTGCCGAGGGGAGAGCGGCATGTGGGAGAGCGGCAACCAAGGACTCAACGGTGAGCGCACGCCGGCCTGGGCTGGCTTTACGCCTGCTGGCCAACGGCTGGTCGTGGAACGAGAGCGGGATGATTGGGTCGTCCGCCGTGATGATTCCAAGGCGGTGCGCGACCATCTTCTCGATGTTGCTCTGATCGAAGCCATCCGACGCGACTCGCGAGCAAACTGGTTGGGCATCGATCCCACCCAGTATGCGCGCATCGTCGCCAACAGCATTTTGTCCAAGTTGCAAAGTCGATAGGGATTACCCACCGGGCGACGGAGGAGGTTCCCGGTGACCGGCGCGGGTCAAAGGCGTCAAAGGGTTCTCTAATCGCCGCTTGGCAACCCCGCCTTGGGGCTCAGTCTTTCATGACGATGTAAGTGATAACCAGGAGCGCGAGCGCTATGAACGCAAGTGGCGAACCCAACAGAAACAACCGCGCAATCCGATATCGGAAACGCTGGCTCCGCCACAAACGAACCCGGTAGTGCCGAATGGTGTGCATCTGTCTTGGCCTGGGTGATTCGGACAACCAGTGGCAGTGCGGGCGGCGTGTTTGACTGTCGGTGCCGTCAGCGCCAACTGTCTCTCGCGCACGCCCGCACCGCCACCAATTATTCGGCGGTCCACGCGTGTGGACAATGGCCGTCGCGTTGATCTTTCTCAACGCATCCCAGGTTTTTCTCGCGTGGCGGAGTGAAAGGTGAATCGTTCCGGCAGGCCCTCCGGATCCGCGTAATGGTGCGGTGTATGCGCCTGGCAGGATTCGATCCCTCCTGCAAAGGCCGGTTTCGCGTGAGCCGCGCCAGCGCCAGGCGCGGTCACCATCCCGGTAGCCGGACCCGCGCTCGTCATCGACCGTGACGGCGTCACCCGCCGCATCCGCCGCGGCCTCTATGGATGACCCAGCGGTCTACGATCGGCCGCGTGGACGAGTTCGTCCCGCGCGACTTCGACGTGCCTCGCCGGCTCGAGACGCCGCAGTTCTTGCTCGAGCCGCTCGGGCCTGAACACAACGAGCAGGACTACGACGCTTGGACGTCGTCGATGGACCACATCGCCGCGACGCCCGGATGGGGCGACGGCCGCTGGCCGCGAGAGATGACGCTGGACGAGAACCGGGCGGACCTGCAGCGCCATGCCGACGACTTCCGCAACCGGACGGGATTCACGTACACGGTGCTCGATCCGGCGAACCGTGACGTGATCGGGTGCGTGTACATCTACGCGCTGCCCGACAGCGACGACGACGCCCGTGCGCTCTCCTGGGTACGGGCGAGCCATGCGGAGCTGGACGTCCCCCTCTGGCGCGCCGTCAGCGACTGGCTCGCGTCCGACTGGCCCTTCGGCAGCGTCGAGTACGCGCCGCGCGCGTAGGCGCGGTGCGCTAGCCGGGTTCGACCGAGGGGCTCGACAGTCGCCCGCCGCCGCGGCGCGCGCGCAATCGTCGTCACCCGCGCGTACGCGACCTCCGAGACTCGGAAGCCAAGAGCCGAAAAACGAACGCAGCTTTCGCCTTTGGGTTGAGATTGAAAAGACAGGCCGTGGGCTGTAGACGTTCCGAACCGAATGTGCCGCAACGTGACGCCGAGAAACGTCACTTGAAGACGGCGGCCGGTTGGAACACGAGCAAGAGGAGCCGCTTGCCGTAGCGCCGACATCTTGTTACGGCTATCAGCTCGCCACCAGGTGCTCTCGCCGTCCGATCGCGACGGCCTCTAGGCGCGAGTGAGCGTTAAGTGCCCGCAGGAGGTGTCGGATGTGGTTCCGGACCGTCTCGCTGCTGAGGTGAAGCTCATGCGCGATCTGCTCGGTCGAGCGGCCGAGTTCGAGCAGGCGCAGCACCTCTGCCTGCCTCGGCGTCAGGTGCGGATGGGGCGGCCGGGGCGGGTCATCGTCGATGTTCTTGACCTGGCCGAAGACACCGATCACATGGCCACCGTTGCGGAGCGGAACCGCGCTGAGCTCGACGGAGAGCCGCTCGCCATTGGCGCCCATGACCACAGCCTTGTTATCCGAGCCGGCTGAGGGCCCGAGAAGGTTCCGCGCAAAGATCTCCCGAGCCCGCCGCGATTCCTCGGGTGCGGCGACAGAGGTGAGGTGGCGCCCGCGAACGTCCCCAACGAGCTTGCGCGCTGCCGGGTTCAGCCAGCGGATGATCCCGTGGCGGTCGATCACGTAGGCGGGCACACGGACTCGGTTGATTGCATCCGCCACCTCGCCGCCAAGGGACTCGAGCTCAGACATTGGCTTCGAGTTTGCTGGTCGGGCCAGCTCTGGCGCAAGTTCGGCTAACGGGGCATAGCTACGGGGTGGTGGACCCGCACGGATGCCGGACGATAGTAGGAAGGCTCGTGCGAACCCCGTGCGGAGCAGCAGGCCGGCATCCCCGACCAACTGCGGCGCTAGACGCCAAGGCGGACGGGTCGTAGCATCACCCGCGACGGCCGGCCGGCGCCCCGGTGGTCGTCTGCGGCCACTACTGGGGGGAGAGGGAGAGCGATATGCGCAGAGGACCGAGCAGCGTGAAGCGACTGCTGGTGCTGCTGGTGTTGGTGGGAGCGTTGGCAGCAGTCACTGGAGCGCTAGCGGGCACAACCAGGTTTTCGTTTACGTTCGACGAGACGTTCCCGCTCTGCAACGGCGACCCGATCCATGTGAATGGAACGGTGCTGGGCATCATCTCGGAGACACAGACGCCTTCAGGCGGAGAGATAGCGGCCTTCCACTTCCAGCCTCAAGGTGTGACCGGTGTCGACCTTGTGACGGGGACGGTCTTCCACGCGACGGGGCTTACGCG
>JBKPEC010000075.1:0-4620 GCA_046728195.1 Actinomycetota bacterium | reverse complement strand
GTCACCGGGCTCGACTTCTCGGAACGGATGCTCGAGCGCGCTGAGCGCAAGGCACCCGAGCTGAAGTGGATCCGGGGGGACATGCTTGCGATGCCGTTCGCCGACGAGAGCTTCGATGCCGCGACAGTGGGCTTCGGCGTACGCAACGTCGAGGACCTGAACAGCGCGCTGGCGGAGCTTCGCCGAGTTTTGCGTTCGAGTGGCCGTCTCGCCATCCTCGAGATCACGAGACCGCGCGGAGTTCTTGCCCCGTTCTATCGGTTCTGGTTCGACGGAGTCGTGCCGCTCCTTGGCAAAGTGCTACCGGGTGGGCGCGCGTACACATATCTCCCGGCGAGCGTTCGTCGCTTCCCGGGCCCGGAGGAGCTGGCGGACTTGATCACCCGCGCCGGTTTCCGCGACGTTCGCGTGCGCTTCTTCGCCGGCGGCATCGTGGCGCTCCACACGGCTGTCGCCGCATGAGTGCGCTCGCCGAGATTCGCGCGGCGCCGGGGCTGGACGTGTATCTGGCCGAGCTCGAGGACCGGCTCGACCGCGCCGTCGGCGCGTACGAGGGCGTCGTCGCCGAAGTCGGCGCCGAGGCGCTCGCCGCGGGCGGCAAGCGCTTGCGCCCGCTGATCGTCTACCTCTCCACTCCGCCCGACGCGAAGCCGCCTGTCGTCGCAGCCGTGGCGGTCGAGCTCATTCATCTCGCAACATTGATGCACGACGACCTGATAGACGGCGCCCGCTTGCGTCGTGGCCACGCTTCCGCCTGGTCGGCCCACGGGCCCGAGGCGGCGCGCACGGCCGGCGACTACCTCTTCGCCCGAGCCTTCGCGGAGCTCTCGGCGACCGGCGATGCACCGGCGGTCGCGACGCTCGCCAACGCGACTCTCTGCCTCGCCCGCGGCGAGGCGCTGCAACGGTTGCAACGCTTCGATCCCGACACGACCGTGGAGGCGTACCTCGAGCGCTGCACGCTCAAGACCGGCAAGCTCTTCGAGGCCGCGTGTCGGCTTGCAGGGGGACCCGGAGCGTTCGGCCTAGCCCTCGGCGTCGCGTTCCAGATCACCGACGACATCCTCGACTGCTCCGGCGTCACGATCGAGACCGGGAAGATTGCCGGCACCGATCTGCGCGAAGGGACGCCGACGCTGCCGCTCCTGCTCGCCGCTCGACGCGACGAGGCCGTGCGGCGCGCGCTGGCCGGCGGCGCTCAGCTCGACGGCGCCCTCCTACGGGTCGCATCGACTGGCGCGATCGAGGAAAGCCGGGAGGTCGCCCTCGCGTACGCGCGTAACGCGCGAGCCTGCCTCAACGGGGAGGTCTACCGCGAGGAGCTCGAAGCTCTCACCTACGCAGTCGTGAACCGGGAGCGCTGATGGCCCTTCTCGAACGCACCGACGCGTTTGCTCCGATCCGCGAGAAGTTGGAGGCGGGAGAGCGGCTCGACTTCGAAGACGGCGTGACGCTGATGGAGAGCGACGACCTGCTCTCGCTCGGCGAGCTGGCCGACCACGCGCGCCGGCTCCGCGGCGGCGACGAGCGCGTGTACTTCGTCCAGAACCTCTATCTCAACCAGACGAACGTCTGTCGCGTGAAGTGCAAGTTCTGCGCTTTCGCCGTCACCCAGAAGCAGGAGGACGCGTACACCTACAGCGGCGCCGAGCTCGTCGAGGACGCGGTGCGACAGCACGAGCTGTCCGGCTTTACCGAGATCCACATGGTGGGAGGCGAAAGCCCGCACATCGACTTCGACTACTACGTCGACATCGTGCGCTCGCTGCACGAAGCACTTCCCGACGTGCACCTCAAGCTCTTCACGGCGAGCGAGATCCACCACATGACGAAGCTATCGGGACTGACGCACGAAGAAGTTCTGCGCACGCTTCGCGACGCGGGGCTCGGCTCGCTGCCGGGCGGCGGCGCCGAGGTGTTCGCCGACCGCGTGCGGCGGCTCGTCGCGCCGGGGAAGGAGCACCCGAACTACTGGTTCCACACGCACGACACGGCTCACCGGCTCGGCATCCCGACCCACTGCACGATGCTGTACGGACACGTCGAGACGTACGAGGAGCGGGTCGACCACCTGCTCCGTCTCCGCGAGCAGCAGGACAAGACCGGCGGCTTTCTCGCCTTCATCCCGCTGGCGTTCCATCCCGAGAACACGGTGTTCGAGCGGCGCGGGTGGCGGCACACCACCGGGTCGGAGGACTTGAAGCTGATCGCGGTGTCGCGCCTCCTGCTCGACAACATCCCGAACATCAAGGCCTACTGGATCATGATGGGGTTGCCGCTCGCGCAGGTCGCGCTGCACTTCGGGGCGAATGACGTGCAGGGCACCGTTGTGCGGGAGGAGATCTTCCACGCCGCGGGCGCGCGCACCGAGACCGAGCAGAAGATCCCGGAGCTCGTGCGGTTCGTCCGCGACGCAGGGCGGATCCCCGTCCAGCGCGACACGCTCTACCAGGAGCTGCGCCGGTGGTGAGGCTCGGCCGCATCTCCTACGTGAACATGGCGCCGGTGTTCTACCGCCTCGAGGCCGACGTTCAGGAGGTGCAGGGCGTGCCGACCGAGCTGAACCGGCGCCTGCTCGACGGCGAGCTCGATATGGCGCCGATCTCGTCGATCGAGTACGGACGGAACGCCGGTCGGCTGCGGCTGCTTCCCCGCCTCTGCGTCGGGTCCGAAGGTGCGGTCGACTCGATCCAGCTCGTCTCGCGCAAGCCGCTCGAGCAGGTTCGCTCGGTCGCGGTGACTCCGGAGTCGGCGACCTCGGTCGTGCTGACGAAGGTGCTCCTGCCCGAAGCGACGCAGGTCCCGCTCGGGGAGGAGGCCGACGCGAAGCTCCTGATCGGCGACGCGGCGCTGAAGTCCGCCTTCGAGGATCCGACCCCGCACTACGACCTCGGCCGTCTGTGGCTCGAGCGCACCGGGCTGCCGATGGTGTTCGCCGTCTGGGCGTGCCCTGAGCCGCTTCCGCCAGGCCTCGGCGAGCTGGAGGACGCGCTCGTTGCCTCCGTGCGGCTGGCCCGGGCCGAGCCCGAGCGCCTCGCCCACGAGGCGAGCGAGCGCTACGGCTATCCGGCGGGCTTCCTCGCCCGCTACTTCGAGAAGCTGCGGTACCGATTCGGCCCCCGTGAGCGGGCCGGACTGATGACCTTTCTCGAGCTGGCGCACGAGGCCGGTGAGCTGGACGAGGTTCCCGAGCTGCGCTTCGTGCGCGAGGCGGTCGTGGCGTGACGAACTTTGTGGCTCAGAGCCACAAATCGTCTGTTGCGGACGTGCTCGAACGTGCCCTCGACGGCGAGCGGATCTCCGACGGCCAGGCGCTGACGCTGCTCGAGTCGCGCGACCTCGTCCCCATCGGGCGCGCCGCGAACGAGATTCGCAACCGGAAGGCCGATCCGGATCGGATCACCTTCATCATCGACCGGAACCTCAACTACACGAACATCTGCTACACGGACTGTGACTTCTGCGCCTTCTATCGCAGCCCGGGCGACACGCGCGAGGGTTACCTGCTGCCGAAGCCGGTCATCTTCAAGAAGATCGAGGAGACACTCGCCATCGGCGGCACAGGGCTTCTGATGCAGGGCGGCCACCATCCCGACCTCGGAATCGATTACTACGAGGATCTCTTCCGGTCGATCAAGGCGCGTTACAAGATCCATCTGCACGCGCTGTCCCCGCCCGAGGTTCAGCACGTCGCACGCCGCAGCAAGCTGACGCTCTGGGAGACGATCTCGCGACTGCGCGACGCGGGGCTCGACTCGATTCCGGGTGGAGGCGGCGAGATCCTCGTCGACCGCGTGCGCAACGAGATCGCGCCCAAGAAGACGAAGACGAAGGAGTGGCTCGACGTCATGCGTCATGCGCACCGTCTCGGCATGTCGACGACGGCCACGATGATGTACGGCCACATCGAGACGGTGGCCGACCGTGTCGAGCACATGCGGCGGATCCGCGAGCTCCAGGACGAGACCGGGGGTTTTCGCGCCTTCATCTCCTGGACGTTCCAGAACGACGGCAACCGGCTGGCGGGAAAGGTGGCACGCGAGGACATGCCGACCTCCTTCGACTACCTGTTGACACAGGCGGTCTCGAGGATCTACCTCGACAATGTCCCACACATCCAGTCGTCGTGGGTGACGCAGGGCATGAAGATTGGCCAGGTGGCTCTCGGGTTCGGCGCCGACGACATGGGCTCGGTGATGATCGAGGAGAACGTCGTTTCGGCGGCAGGCACGACGCATCGCACGTCGACGGAAGAGCTCGTGCACCTGATCAAGGCGCTCGGGAAGGTCCCGGTGCAGCGCGACACGCTCTACCGCGACGTCAAGGTCTGGAACTGAACGAGCGACTCGCCGCCGACGCGCAGCTCTACGAAGACGCGGCGGCCGAGCTCGAGCTCGCCGTCCGCCACTGTCGCACCGCGGCGGGGCATTTCCGGGACGGTGAGGTACCGCGGGGCGCTGCCCACGGCTGGGCCGCGCATGGACAGGTCCTGGAAGCGCAGGCGCGCCTGCGGGAGCAGGCGCGCCGTCACGCCGAGAGGTCGAATCCCTAATGCCCCTTCCAGTAATGCCGTCGAGTTTCTGGGTCGCGAGCACCAAGCCAGAAGCCGACGTGTATTGC
>JBKPEC010000074.1:0-6697 GCA_046728195.1 Actinomycetota bacterium | reverse complement strand
AAGCGGTTTCACCCTCATCGAACTTCTCGTTGTCATCATCATCCTCGGCATCCTGCTCGCGATCGCGATCCCCTCGTACCTGAGCTTCCGCGATCGAGCGAACAACTCGGCCGCCAAGGCCAACGTTCGCGCCGCCATCCCGGCGGTCGAGGCCTACAACGCCGACAACACCGGCACGGGCGCGTCCGCTGGCTACGCCGGCATGACCGTCTCGCTGCTCCAGGCCTACGACTCGGCGATCGTCCCGACCAAGCTCTTCATCAAGTCGGCTGACTCGGTGACCTATTGCGTCCAGAGCACGGTCGGCGGCAAGGTCTGGAACAAGGCCGGCCCCGGCGCCGACATCGTCACGGGCGCCTGTCCGTAAATTCAGGCGTAGCTGGCACCTCGAAGGGCGCGGGAAACCGCGCCCTTCGTCGTTCCGGAGGGCTACCAGGAGTCAGCAATCACCCGATTGAGGGTGACCCACGGTGGGGGATTCGGCCGATGCCTGTGCGGCCACACCGTTCGTTCCCCATGGAAGGAGCACGTGCATGACCACCAAGATCCGGCAGCGGCTGGCCGGTGAGGAAAGCGGTTTCACCCTCATCGAACTTCTCGTTGTCATCATCATCCTCGGCATCCTGCTCGCGATCGCGATCCCTTCGTACCTGAGCTTCCGCGATCGAGCGAACAACTCGGCCGCCAAGGCCAACGTTCGCGCTGCGATACCGGCGGTCGAGGCCTACAACGCCGACAACACCGGCACGGGCGCTTCCGCTGGCTACGCCGGCATGACCGTCTCGCTGCTGCAGGCCTACGACTCGGCCATCGTCCCGACCAAGCTGACGATCAAGTCGGCCGACTCGGTGACCTATTGCGTCGAGAGCACCGTAGGCGGCAAGGTCTGGAACAAGGCAGGCCCCGGCGCTGACATCGTCAGCGGTTCCTGCCCGTAATCTCGAGCAGCGCTGTGTACCCGAAGGGCGCGGGAAACCGCGCCCTTCCTCTTTCAAGTGGCCCGTTTCCGCTGCCGATAGGAACCTTGTGACCTTCACACTTTCGCCCCCGGTCCGATATGCGGTCCTGTTCGGATTGCTTGCAGCCGTCCTCGGCGGCGGCGGAATGACCATGCTCGGGCACGGCAACAGCTCGACGCCGACAGCGCACGTCATCGACCGCCACCCCTTCGGCCTGAAGGCCGCAAAAACGCATGCGGCCGCGCCGGTCGCGGCGAAGCCCGAGACGGCCCAGGCAACGCCGAAGGTCAAGGTTCCCCCCCAGCCGCCGGCGGCCGAGAAGGCGGCTCTGGACGCAGGGCTTCCCGCTCCGATCGCGCGGGCGCTCGGCCGGCACGGCGTCGTCGTCGTGTCGCTCTACAACCCGTACTCCCAGGTCGACGGCATCTCCTTCGCGGAGGCGAGAGCGGGCGCCCAGCTCGCTCGGGTTGGCTTCGTGCCGCTCGACGTTCTGAGCGGCGCCCAGGTCGAGAAGCTCACCGAGCAACTCGGAGTGCTTCCGGATCCGGGCGTGCTGATCTACACGCGGCCGGCTGCGCTCATCGGCCGAATCAGCGGTTTCGCGGACAAGGAGACTGTCGCGCAGGCCGCCCAGAACGCCGCCCGAACGGGAACGTGAGCAACACGGCCCCCGAGGCTGGGGCGTCCGGTCCGCGCGAGCTCTTTGTCCGCCATGCGCGCCGGGACGGACGCTCGGTGGCGATTCTCCGCGCCGTCGACCACGGCGACTCCTGCGTGATCGAGGCGGAGGTCTATCCGGCTGGAGCCCGCAATGCGGAGCCCGCCCGCCCGGGCCCGTACACCTTTGCGGACGTGCACCAGGCCACAGCCTTCATGACCGAAGCGGTCGAGGCCCTGATGGTGCTCGGCTGCGACGTTCATGCCCAATGAAATCCGCCCCGGCTTCGCCGGGGCATGATGATTTCATTGGGAGGCTGCTGGCGGAGAGCGCTTGCGGCGAAGTCGGGCAGAGCCCGCCTTCGCGGCGAATGGTTTAGGGGATGCACCCGCTGGTTGCCGGCTCGCTTTGGACGAGCTTGCCGTCTACCTGCTCCACCACTACAGACGAGGCGCCCCAGGTGCACTCGTCGGTGCGCTTCGTCGGCGCCGCGCCAGCCGCCACTGTCAGCACGAGCGCCAGGCAGGCAAACAGAAGAACCGCAGCACTCTTCATACGACCTCAACGCCATATGAGTTGAAACGGATACGCAGGCGGGTTGCCATTCCACCGCGAGACGTACGGCCCATGCGGAATCTTCCCTTCGCCGCGAGGACGGGCTCTGCCCGTCCTCGCCACTACGGCCCGCCGCCGGCGGCAGAGCCGCAAGATCATCATGGCGCGCGAAGCGCGCCGGATCTTGCGGCTAGATGGAGACGCGGGCCAGCTCTTCGATCGACGTCAGCCCGGCGGCCACCTTGGCCAGGCCGTCGTCCCACAGGGTTCGCATGCCTTCGCTGATCGCGGCCCGCTCGATGTCCTCCCGGCTCGACTTCGTGACGGCGAGACTCTCGAGCTGCTCGCTCATGCTCAGGAGCTGGTAGATGCCTATCCGGCCCTTGTAGCCGGTCTGGTTGCACCTGGGGCAGCCCTTCTTCCGGTAGAAGACCATGCCGTCGCTTGCGGCCGCGACTTCGGGCGAGACGCGCGCCTTCAGCAGCTGGTCGACGGACGGGGTGTACATCTCACAGCAGTGCGTGCAGAGCTTGCGGGCCAGTCGCTGGGCCAGCACCGCGGAGACGGCGGCGCCCGTCAGGAACGGCTCGACGCCCATCTCGTTCAGTCGCGTGATCGCCTGCGGCGCGTCGTTCGTGTGCAGCGTCGAGAGCACGAGGTGACCCGTTAGAGCGGCCTCGATCGAGATCTTGGCCGTCTCTCCGTCCCGGATCTCCCCGACCATCACCACATCCGGGTCGGAACGAAGGATCGAGCGCAGCGCGGCCGCAAACGTCAGCCCCGCCTTCTGGTTGATCTGCACCTGGTTGACCCCCTGGAGCCGGTACTCGACCGGGTCCTCGACCGTGATGATGTTGATCTCCGGCCGGTTGATCTCGGTCAGCGCCGCATAGAGCGTGGTGGACTTACCGGAGCCCGTCGGCCCCGTGACCAGGACCGCGCCGGTCGGTCGGCGGATCAATCCTTGCAGCGTGGCCTGCATCTCCTCGGACATGCCCAGCTCTTCGAGCGTCGGAGCCTTCTTGGACTTGTCGAGGAGTCGCATGACGATCGACTCGCCCTCGACCGTCGGGAGCGTCGCGACACGCACGTCGAGGAGGCGTCCGGCGGCGGCCGCGTTCAGCGAGATGCGTCCGTCTTGCGGCTTGCGCCGCTCGGCGATATCGAGCTTGGCCAGCACCTTCAGGCGCGTGACGACGCCGGCCATCATCCGCTTCGGGATCCGCTGCACCTCCTGGAGCACGCCGTCCACGCGGAAGCGCACCAGCAAGGCATCCTCTTGCGGCTCGAAATGGACATCGGAGGCGCCGTCTTCGGCCGCCTGGAAGATCACCGAGTTGACCAGGCGGACGAGTGGGGCGTCCGAGATTCCGTCGTCGACCTCGAGGTCGTCGGCCTCCTCCTCTTCCTCCTCGGCGGCCAGCTCTTCCTCGACGGCGGCGCGCGCTCCGAAGGCCTCGGACGCACGAGCGAGGCGACGGATCTCGGCGAGGATGTCGTCGCGGGCGGCAACCGCGAGCTCGAGCGGATAGCGGGTCGCCAGCCGCAGCTCGTCGATCCCCTGGATGTTGCCCGGGTCGGAAATCGCGATCTTCAGCGTCCCGTCCTCGAGCGCGTACGGAACGGCGGTGAGGCGCTCGAGGACGTGCAGGGCGATCTCGCCACTCGCCTCGTCGGACACGCCCGTCAGCGCCAGGTCGACGATCGGCATCTGGTACCGAGCGGCGAGTGTCTTGGCGAGACCTTCGCTCGAGGCGAGGTTCTGCTCTACGAGGGCATGCGCAAATGAGCCCATGCCCGCGGCACCCCGGACGACGGCCAGTTTGTCCGCCGGAACGAGGCCGGTGGCGGCGATCAGGTCCGCGACGAGCTCGGCGAGCGCGTTGATCGGCGGCGCAGGGCCGCCGAGACCGGCGCCAGCGGGCGGCGTGGCACCGCCCTGCTCCGAGCCGGGGGTGCGCAGATTCGGTGGACGTTCGATGTCCATGTATCCCTCGTTCGAGGTATCGGCAGAGGCGGCCCGTGGCTTGATCCCAACGACTCAACCTCCCCCCTGCGACGGCCGATATCGCCCTGGATGAGGGACTTGCTGCGCACTTCGCTGGTCCGCGTCTGGCTACCGGTCCTGGCCACCGCGGCGGTGGTTGCCTATCTCGACCGCGGCGCCGACACGGGCGACCTCGTCTATTTCGTCCACCGCGGCGAGCACCTGCTCTCAGGTGGATGGGCGAGCACCTTCGCCGATCCGATGCTCCAGTCCGGGCCGCTGCAGCTCGCCGTCTTCGGCGCCGTCCGGAACCTCGCCGCGCTGGCGTTTCTGATCGAGCTCGGCGTTGTCGCCCTCCTCATCTATGTGGCGGGCCGGGTGGGTACGAGCGACCGCATCGGGCTCGTGATCGGTCTGCTGGCAGTTGGCGCGGGTCTCACTCACATCGCCTTCGTCGACGGACATCCGGCCGAAGCGATCGTCCCGTTGCTCTGGGTACTTGCGGGCGTCTGGGCCCGAGAGGACAGAACAGTCGGGGCCGGGGCCCTGATCGGTCTGTCGGCGGGGCTCGAGCTTTGGGGCGTGCTCGGGTTGCCGGTTCTCTTGCTTGCTCCGCGCAGGCGCCGCGCCCTCATCGGTGCCGTCATCTCCGGCGCGGTCGTGATCGCCATGTTGGCGCCCTTCGCCCTCGCCGGATCCTTCCGGATGTTTGATTACGACTGGCGCGTCGCGGGTGGCACGCTGCTCAGCGTGTTCGTTGCGCCAGGGGCTCACTTCGGCTGGCCCTTGCGCCTACTCCAGTCTGTCCTGGCGCTCTCGGCGGGGGCGTCGGTGGCTATTGCGCTGCGGCCAAGCGTGCACGCCTGCTGGCTTGCTCCGCTCGCAGTCGCTCTCGTTCGGCTCGTGCTCGATCCGCTGTCGTACGGCTGGTACTGGCTCGAGATCGAGGCGCTCGTGCTGGTCGGCGCCGCGCTGCTGCTGACTGCACTGCCGGCGCGGCTCGGAAACCGTATGGCTCGAACAGCCGCGGTAACCCCCAAGGCTGGGGTCTGACCCCTCGGGGTCAGACCCCAGCAGTTCGCTCTTAGTGCAGCGTCGAAAAGTAGGCGTGCAGGATGTCGTGGCCCCAGAACAGGGCGACGACTGACCCGAGCGCGAGAAACGGGCCGAAGGGGATTGCCATCTTGCGGGCCTTGGCGCCGTGGCGGACGATCAGGACGAGGCCGGGGATCATCGCGGCGAGCATGCCGGCCATCAACGCGACGGAGACGGTCTTGCCCAGCGCCGCACCCATGAGCAGGGCGAGCTTGACGTCGCCCATGCCCATCCCCGCCGGATAGGCGAGCGCAGCCGCGAGCAGGAAGCCCGAAGCCGCGACGGCGGCGATCGCCCACTCGGGACTGAGATCGCGGGCGCTGTTGGCGACGAGCACGACGCCCGTGGCGGGCAGCACGATCCGGTTCGGGATGATCCGGTGCTCGAGGTCGATCGCAGAGACGGCCACCAGGACCATGCAGAAGAACGCTGCGATTGCCGCCTCGGCGGTCAGTCCGAAAGCGAGGACGCAACCCGCGAGCAGCAGCGCAGTGAGGAGCTCCACCGCCGGGTAGACGAAGGGAATGCGCGAACGGCAATTCCGACAGCGGCCGCGCAGGAACGCGTAGGAGACGAGCGGGATGTTGTCCAACGGCCGGATCTCCTGCGCGCAAGACATGCAGGCCGAGCGCGGGCGCACGATCGAGCGACGCAGCGGCACCCGGGCCGCGACGACGTTCAAGAAGCTCCCGAGCGCCAGGCCGGGCGCAAGGATCACAGCTGCAAGCGCAAAGTCCACCCTGCCCCTATCGGCAGTCAGCGAACCTGGGTTAAACGGCTAGCCGCCCATGACCTGCGGCAGCTGCGCGAGCGCGTAGACGGTCGGGTTCCCCGGCATGCCGACCGGCACGAAGGTGAAGCCGTTGAACGTCGACGACGACGACTGGCCGAGGATGACGGTCGAGCCGTCGAGCGGCCCGTCCACGGTTGCCGTGGTTCCGATGTCGACGATGTTCGTGGCATACACCGCGCCCTCGAAGTACGAGCTGACGAACTGGACGCCGTCACCCGGGGACACCTGGTTGTCGGCCGCGTTCGAGCCGTTGCCGTTGGAGACGAAGCCGAGCAGGTCCTTGGTCGAATCCCAGCTGGAGAAGATGCACGACGGTCCAGCGCTGTAGCCGCAGACCGAAGTGTTCTTGATCAGAACGCTGCCGGACGTATAGATCGTCGCCTGGCCCTTGTAGCGGACGATCCCTCCGATGTCGATCTTGGCACTGCCGTCGATGAAGATCGTCCCGTTGATCGTCAGCGTCTTGCTCGGGTAGTCCCAGGAGAGCTCGCCGTTGACGGTCTTGCACATGTAGGAGCTTCCCGGCGTGAGATTCGCGATCCCCTGGTTGTCGTTCTTGTACGCCAGCTTGTTCGCGTCGCTGTCACTGGCGGCGGCCACCGGGTTGTCGAAGGAGAACGGTGGATTCGGGGGATCGCCCGCCTGCGGCG
>JBKPEC010000073.1:0-22484 GCA_046728195.1 Actinomycetota bacterium | reverse complement strand
CAGCTCGATGACCTGGCGCTGCCGCTCGGTGATCGTGGGGAGGGAGTCCCGCAGTGCGTCGTACATTGCGGTCGAAACTAATTGGCCAAGCGTCCCGTGACCATTGGCCGAAAGGCGTATTTGAGAGGTCTACACCCTCGGAGCGAGCCGCCCCTCGTGGAGAAAGCTCGCTTCGTGACCCCGCCTGTTCGCCTGCGCCAGCTCGTCCTCGTCGAGCGCTCCGATTCGCCGCAGGAGCTCGAGCTCGTCGCGCAGGTGCGTGCGCATCATCTCCGGGCCGTCGGTGGCGATCGTGAACTGGACGCCGGCATCCACGAACGCCCGGAACGTCTCCCTGACCGCCTCCTCGTCGCGCAGCGCCTTGGTGAGCAGGTTCGATGTGGGACAGATCTCCAGCACGATCTCGGCGTCTCGTAGCGCGCCCATGAGATCGGGATAACCCGCCGCCAGAATCCCGTGTCCGATCCGATCCGGACGCAACGCTTCGACGACCTCGCCGATCTCCTCGCGTCCGACGTCGCCGCCCTCTTCGCCGACGTGAATGGTCACGCCGAGGCCCGCGGCCCGGGCCTCCTCGACCATCGGCGCTACCAGCTTGTAGTCGTAGCGGCCGCCGTCCGGGCGCGGCCCCGCGATGTCGACACCGACGATGCCGCGCGGCGCCCAGCGGATCGCCTTCTCGACAACGATCGAGTTCAGCTCGGCACTGAACGTGCGATCCATCATCAGAATCAGCCCGGCGCGCACCTGCGGATACTCGAGGCTGGCGCGGTCGAGCCCGCGGATGGCGGCGAGGATGATGTGGTCGAGGTCGCGCTCTCCGCCCCGGTTTCGCTTCATCGGGTTGAAGCGGAGCTCGAGCGTGGTGATCCCCTGCGAGCGGTAGGCGCCGCCGATGGCCGCGTGCACCGAGCGCTCGACCGCGGTCGGGCTCGACTGGATCAGCTCAGTCCAGTGGTAGATCTGGTCGAGCGCGTCGAGGTTCGCGACGCCGCGCGGGTCCGAGACGGTCACCAGCCGGTCGAACTCCCAGAAGTCCTTCACCGGGAGCGCGATGCCCTGCTCGTGCGCGAGGCTCCAGAGGATCTCCGAGGCAACCGAGCCGCCGAGATGGGTGTGCAGCTCGGCGAGCCCTTCCATCCTCGTCAGAATACGCCCGTGGTTCCCGAGACTCCGCTCGAACGTGTCGGCACCGGACTTGCGCCAAAAGGGGACGGCTGGTTCGTCCTCAACGCGCGTGAGGCACGCTGGCTAAAAGGAGTTTTCGGCGCCTACACCCGCTTCGAGGGCGAAACAGAGTTTCCGCAGCTCGGCATCAACATCGGCGTGCTGGAGCCGGGTCAGCCTGCATGCTGGTACCACCGCGAGGACGAGCAGGAGGACTTCCTCGTCCTGTACGGCGAGGCTCTCCTTCTCATCGAGGGTCAGGAGCGGCCGCTGAAGGCATGGGACTTCGTCCATTGTCCGCGGTGGACGGAGCATGTGTTGGTCGGCGCGGGTGAAGGTCCGTGCGCGATCCTCGCGGTCGGTTCACGGACCGAAGGAGACGTGGTCTACCCAGTCTCGGAGGTGGCGCTCGAGCACCGGGCGGGAGTGGAACGCGAGTCGACCTCGGGCAAGGAGGCGTACGCAGGACTTCCGCCCGACGAGGATGCTGAGTTCGAGGAAGCCTGGCTTCCCTGAGGCGACAGCAATGAAGGTCGGCATCGTCGTCCCCTACTCGTGGTCCTTCTGGGGGGCGGTCGTCGAGCACGCCGAGCTGCAGGCCGAGGCGCTTCGACGCCGCGGAATCGACACGCGCACGATCATGGGAAACGACCCGCCGGGAAGCTTCACGCGCGTGTTGCACCCACGGCTGGGGCGCCACGGACATCCGCCGCCCGACGTGATTTCAGTCGGGCGGTCGGTGATCGTTCCGGCGAACGGGTCGTTGCCGAACATCGTGTTGTCTCCGCGCTCGGTGTTCCGGATCCGAAGGGCGCTCGAGCGCGAGCGTTTCGACCTCCTCCACATCCACGAACCGATGACGCCGGCAATCTGCACTGCCGCGCTCGCGCTCGCGCGGATTCCTTGTGTCGCTACGTTCCACGCCCACGGCCCCTTGGGCTGGATGAAGGTCGGTAAGCCTATGTGGGGATTTCTCGCCGACCGGCTCGATTACCGCATCGCCGTATCGCCCCACTCGCGGGACTCGGCCGCTGCTTGGCTCCCCGGGGAGTACGAGATCGTTCCGAACGGTGTCTTGATCCCGTCGACCGCAGACGCGCACGGCCGCAAGCATCAGATCGTCTTTGTGGGCCGGCAGGAACCGCGCAAGGGCCTGCAGGTGCTGCTCCGGGCGTGGCGGGAGATCTCCGGCCGCACCGGAGCTCGCCTCAGGATCATCGGCGCGGATCCACTCGCCGTCCGACTCCTTCTGACGCGCGAGCGGATCCACGACGACGCGATCGACATCCTCGGCTTCCTGCCGCAGGAAGAGCTCACCCGCGAGCTGCTGGACGCGAAGGTCCTTGTTGCACCCTCTCTCGGCGGGGAAAGCTTCGGCATGGTGCTCACCAGGGCCTTCGCCTGTGCGACGCCGGTCGTCGCGTCCGATATCGACGGATACCGTGAGGTCATGACGGAGGAGGCTGGCGTCTCCTTTCCGGCCGGCGACGAGCATGCGCTCACTACGGCGGTAGCCGGACTGCTCGAGGATGAGCCGCGCCGTGCAGCACTGGGCGAGAGCGCGCGCCGCACCGCGATCGACCGTTACTCGTGGGACGACATCGCCCGGCGCCTGGTCGACATCTACGAGCGGGCGGTTCGCGCGGCGTGACGTTCGTCCGCAGGCACTGGCTCCGTGCGGTCCTCGTCGTTGCAGCGGCGTGCGGGGTCGCGGCGCTCCTCTGGTGGCGGGGACCGGCATGGGGAGGCATAGGGGACGCGTTCGCGGCGGTCCAGTGGGATTGGGTCGTCGCCGCCATAGGCCTGAACCTCCTCTCAGTTCTCATGCGGACGCTCGCGTGGCGCACAGTGATCGTCCAGGCGTTCGATCCGCCGTATCCGCGCTTCATGCTCGTCTTCTCAGCGTTTTCGGTGGGCCTGTTGGCGAATGCAATCCTTCCCGGCCGCGTCGGCGAGCTGGCGCGCGTCGCAGTGCTCGACCGGCGGATGCCACAACAACGAGCGTGGGCACGGCTGCTGGGGACCGTCTTCGCCCACCGCGTGTTCGATCTCATCGCGGTGATGGTCCTGATCGTCTACGTGCTGCTCACCGCGCACATTCCGGACTGGGCCGTAACGAGCCTCATCGTCGTGGTCGTCGCGGGTGTCGTCCTCTTCACCATCGCGGTGATGGGAGCCCGCAGCGATCGCTTCGCCGGTTTCGACGAAGGGCTTGGCGCAGTGCGAAAGGTCGTGCGTCTCGCGCGCTACGGGCTCAGCGTGATGAGGAAGCCGGCGGCGGCGGCTCTTGCGCTCTTCTTCCAGCTGCTCGGCTGGACGTGTCAGTTGTTCGCCGTGTGGACGGCGATGCGCGCCTTCGAGATCCACGAACCGTTGCCGGCGGCGGGCCTCGTCCTCGTGCTCATGAACGTCGCGACAATCTTCCCGCTCTGGCCGGGCAACGTGGGGTTGGTGCAGGCGGCGGTCGCCTTGCCGCTCTTCACGTACTACGGCGTGCCAAAGGCGCGCGGGATCGCTTTCGGGTTCGGGCTCCAGGCGATCGAGGCGTCCGTTGGCATCGGCGTCGGCTTGATCTTCCTTGCGCGAGAGGGTCTATCGGTGGCGATGCTGAGGGTCATGCCCAATGCCTCTCAGGCGGAGACGCCTGCCGAGGCGCCCGAGCCGGCCGAGCGGGTGGAGACGGATGACGAGCGTCCACGCGCTCGCATGTCCGGCTAGCCTCAAGACCGTCCTTTCGGCGCGCGACGCAGCCGCTGCGCTGGCCGAAGGGCTGCGTTCCTGGACGAGCGTCGACGAGCTTCCCGTCGCTGACGGGGGCGACGGAACGCTCGACGTCCTCTACGCGGCGAACGGCGGCACATGGCGGGAGTACGACGTCCACGACGCCTTCGGATGGCCGCGGCGCGGGCGCGCTCTCTGGCACGGATCGGACGTCGTCGTCGAGGCGGCCGAGGTGATTCCGCTCGACCCGTCGCGCCTCGATCCCCTGGACGCTTCGTCGCGCGGGCTCGGGGAGCTGATCTCCGCACTCGAGCGCCCGAACGAGCTGCTCGTCGGTCTCGGCGGCACCGCGAACGTCGACGGCGGCGCGGGGCTGCTCGAGCTGGTTCACGAGCTGCCGGCCCGGACGCTCGTTGCGTGCGACGTCGACGTGCCGCTGCTAGACGCGGTGCGCGTGTTCGCCCCGCAGAAGGGCGCGACGCCCGAGCAGCTGCAGGAGCTCGAGGCGCGCATGGCGCCGCTGCGCGCCTATGCAGAGCTTCCAGGCGCAGGCGCGGCCGGCGGACTCGGCGCTGCACTCGCATCGCTCGGGGCGGAATTGCGCCGCGGTGCGTCAGTGGTGCTGGACCTCCTCGACTTTGACCCGAAGCGTTACGACCTCGTCGTCACGGGCGAGGGCACGGTCGATGCCACGACGGTGCGTGGCAAGGCACCCGGCGAAGTCGCGCGTCGCTGCCGCGACGCAGGCGTGCGCTGCGTCGTGTTCGGCGGTCGCGTGGTCGAACCGGTTGACGGTGTGGAGACGGTTGCTCTGTCGGGCGAGCCGGCTCGTGCGCGTGCCGATCTCGTCGAACTGGGCCTACGGCTTGGCGGCGTCGACGCGGCGGGCTAGCTCTTCGATCTTCCCCTGCGCGGCATCGAGCTTGCCGACGCAGAGCTGGTAGAGCTCCTCGCCCCGTTCCCAGAGACCGATCGCCTCGTCGAGGCCGGCCTCGCCACGCTCCAGCCGCTCGACGATCTGCTCGAGCTCGCGTTGCGCGTCTTCGAAGGTCGGCTCCGCGCTCATTCGACCCGCGCCTCGAACTCCCCGTCGGCAACCTGAACTGCGATCTCGTCACCGGAAGCCACTGCGCTTGCAGAGCGTACGATCTCGTCACGCGCTCGCACGATCGCGTAGCCGCGCTCGAGCGTCGCGCGTGGCGAGAGTGCGCGCAGCCGCCCGGCCGCATGCTCGAGTCGAGCGCGCTTGCGCTCGACCGCGAGCGCAGGGGCGTGGCGCAGACGCGTATGCACATGGTCGATTCGCTCCCGCCGCCGCTCGAGCACGCTCTGGGCGCCTCTGGCCAGACCGGCGCGCGTGCGGTCGAGTTGTGCGAGCAGTGCTGCTGCTTCGGGGACGACCAGTCGCGCTGCAGCTGTAGGGGTTGACGCCCGCGCGTCGGCGACGAGATCGCAGAGCGGCGTGTCCTGTTCGTGTCCCACCGCGGAGACGACCGGGACGACGCATGCTGCGACCGCGCGGACCAGTCGCTCGTCGCTGAACGGCAGCAAATCCTCGAAGCTTCCACCGCCACGGGCCAGCACGATGACGTCGACCTCCGGCGCATTCGAGACCTCGCGCAGCGCGTCGATCATCGAGGTCGCCGCCGACGGTCCCTGCACGTAGGTCTCGGCCACGATGATTCGGGCCGCCGGAAAGCGATGAGTGATGTTGGCAATGAGATCCCGCTTCGCGGCGGCGTCGTTCCCGGTGACGAGACCGATCCGGCGCGGGAAGAGCGGCAGGGGTCGCTTGCGCTCGAAGAGCCCTTCCGCCGCGAGCTTCTTCTTGAGTCGCTCGAGGGCGGCTAGATGATCGCCCAGCCCGAAGCGCTCGAGCGAGAGCGCTCGAAGTCGAAAGTCGCCGCGCGCCTCGAACAGCTCAGGGCGGCCGAAGACGTGGACGCGTTCGCCGTCGACCAGGTCAAGACGCAGTGCATCGAAACGGGCTCGTCCGATCGTAACTCCGAGACAGGCACCGTCGTTCGGGTCCTTGAGAGTAAAGAAGACTGACTGCCAGCGGGCATTGCGGCGAAGCTCGGTCACTTCCCCCTCGACCCAGACGGTAGGTAAGCGCTGCAGCCAGTCGGCTACGCCACGGTTGAACGAGCCGACCGAGTAAACCTTGCGGTCGCCGTACTGGATCGCTTCAACTCTCGCCACGGCCCCAGGATGCCACGGCCGGCGCGACCGGGGTGCGCCGGTCTACAGAAGAATCTCGACGGCGGTTTCGGGCGCGCAGCCCTGCCCGACGAGCTCGACGGCGCGGTGGAGGTCAGCCTCGCTGCCGGCGAGGCGCTCTGCAAGCGAGAGTGGATAGCCGGCCTCGATCAGAACGTGGAGGCGCCAGCTCTCCACCTTCGATTGCTCTCCGCCGTCAGACTCGATGATTTCCGTCGTCTCACCCAAGGTTGTGCTCCGGTTCGCCGTTTCATAGACGAACCCTCCCGCTGTTTGTTTGCCAGCAACCTGCGGCCGAAACCGGAGATCAGGTCCGGGCGTACGTCTCGTCGATCCGCTTGGCGAGCTCGCGCAGGCGGGCCTCCAGTACGGCCCGCTCGGCCTCGGTGTCGGCGGCGAGGCCGTCCAGGCGCCGCCGGAGATCGTGCTCGGCCTGGCCGAGACGGGCCTCGAAGGCCTCGACGGCCTCGACCCGCTGCCGCTCCAGCACGGCGCTGACCTGTTCCTGTCGCTTCTCGAGGCGCTGCGCGCCGGCGTTGCCCACCTGTGCCAGGCGCTCTGCCAGGACGGTCTGCGCCTCGCGCGAGAACGCCTGCACCGCCCGGTCGAGCTCCCGCGAAAGTCGTGTAGCTGCAGCCTCGCGCGACGACCTCACCGTGTCCGCGAATTGCTGCGTCGCGGCGTCGGAGTAGCTCGACGTCGCTCTGGAAAGCATGCGCTGGAGCTGCTCGAGTTGCCGGCGCTCGACATCCTGGAAGCCCGCCTGGATGCGCCGGACGGCTTCGTTCTCCTCGCGGTCGATCAGCGCAGCTAGCTCGCGTTCGCGGCGGCGGATCCGCTCGTTCAGCTCGTGCAGCGAGCGGCGCCGCTCGGAGGCGTAGGTCTCGAGCTCGGAGGCTCCGGCCGCGACGGCTTCCTGCGTCGCGCGCGCGAGATCGTCGCGGAGGCGTACGAGACCTGCTCGCTGCTGCTCGCTCTCGGCCTCGAGCCGTTCCGCATCGGCAGCGATTCTGGCCTCGGCCTCGGAGATGAGGTGCTTTTGACTCTGGGCGAGCTGCGCGACCTTGTCGGCCACGCCACGCTGAGCCCGTTCGAGGTCGTCGGCCCAGGCCGCGAGACGCGCTTCCACCTGCTGCTGCGCGACGGTGAGCGCCTCACCGAGCTCGTCCGCCACCGTCCGCGAACGCTCGGCTGCGGCCGCGCGTCGTTCTTCCGCGATGCGTCTCTCCTGTTCCGTCAGCAGCGAGACGGAGTCGGCGCGTGCGCGGGCAAGCGTTCGCTCTAGCTCGATGCTTCGCTCCTCCGCCTCTTGTGCAATGACGGCATGGAGGCGCGCCTGGGCGCGAGACAGCTGCTCGTCCATGCGGCGGGCCGAGCGCAGCAGCGTTCGCAGCTTGATCGCGGCGAGTGACGCTACGAAGGCAACGGTGATTCCACCGGCGGCCGCCGCGAGGTCGGCCTGCGGTTGCAATCCGAAGCACACCCAGGCTGCGGCTGCAGCGACCCCGAGAAATCCCGATAGGGCAACGAGCGTGCGTTGGCCAACGCGGTCGAAGACTGCCGCCAGCAAGCCGAGGACGGCCAGCACCGCAGAGACGGCGAAGACGATCTGGACGACCGTGACGAGCTGCACGGCGTCAGGTTACGCGGAGCACGACCAGCGCGATGGCCAGGCAGACCACCGCGACCGCCAGAGCCTGCAGGGCGCGCTCAGGATCGGCCGCGAGGGTCTCGCGCGTGATCGGGACGGACGTGCCGTCGACGAGCTCGATCCGACCGGTCACGTCCTGGACTCGCCGACGGACCAGCCGGACCGGGGTGGAGAGTCTCCGCTGCGCATGGCTCAGCAACGCGGCGAACGCCGCGGCGAGGACCGCCTCGACGCGAATCGTTTCCGCCGCGGCGAAGTACGTCGCGAGCACGGGGAGGGCGCCCCACGAGAGCGCGAACCAGGGATCCCCGTGGAGTCGGCCGCCGAAGAGCTCGAGGTTGTACGCCACTGCGATGAACGCTCCGGCCGCGACGAACAGAAGCAGCCAGAGATTCGTCCGGACGGCGACCACTACGCCGATTACCGCCGCACCGGCGAGCGAGGCGACGGCCAGCACGAGGAGTGTCCTGTCGGGAATGCGCGTGACGAGCGGTCGCCCGTGCAGCTCGTCGAGCGCGTGCGCTCCGACGCCCATCCCGAGGAAAAAGGCGAGGAGTGCCAGCCCGAGGATGCCTGGCCGCCAGTGCGGTGCAAGCGCGGCGCCGATCGCGACGTAGGACAGATGCCAGAGCGTGTAGGGCGGATGCAGCAGCGTGACGTAGTCGCGCCAGCCGCCCGGGGCGAGCGCGTAGAAGGCCGGGCGCGCCGTACCGCTCACCCGCGGCGCCCCCAGGTGACGATGCCACCACCAAGGCTGAGTCGGCGTGCCTCGACGTCGGGTATCCCTGCCTGGCGCCACGCTTCCAGGAGCCGGTCCTCGGGCCACCGCGCATAGAAACCGCGGATGCTCGGGCCGAGGAAGTCGCCGACCTCCGCCCAGCCCTTTGAGATCACGCGGCCCGCGATGGGCAGCCCGACGCGGACGTAGAGCTCCCAGAGCGCCCGCCAGATTCCGCGCGGCACGGCAAACTCGAGCCCGGCGATGGTGCCTCCCGGCCTGACCACACGCGCGAGCTCGCGCAGCGTGGCGCCGGGGTCGGAGACGTAGCGCAAGAGATAGGTGAAGGTCAGTGCGTCGAAGGAGGCGTCGGGAAACGGCAGCGACTCTGCTGTCCCCTCCACGAGCTTCACCCCGGCCGGAACCCGCCGATCGGCCTCGGCAAGCATCTCCGGGCTCTGGTCGAGCCCGACCACGGTGCAGCCGGTTCGCGCGATCAGCTCGCGGGCGACCGCGCCCGTTCCGGTCGCGACGTCGAGCACCGTGTCGCGCGGACCTGCCTCGACGCGCGTGACCAGGAAGCGGCGCCAGCGCGGGTCCTGTCCGAGCGACAGGATCGCGGCGTAGCGATCGTACGTCGGCCCGAGCGGGGCGAACAGCGTCCGGGCGGAGGCTGCCTCTCCCACGAGCACGAGTCTATTCTTGGCTTCGTGGCGCTGGCGGACGACCTCGATCGGATCGCGCGGGCCGCTGCGGCACACGCTCTGCCCGGCGAGAAGGTCCGAGCCGTCCTCGCAGTCGAGCCCGCTCCCGGCGAGCGGGTGTATCTCTGCGCGTTTGGCACCGCCGAGGAGGTGACGAACTGGCTCGTGCTGAACGACGACGGCTCGCCGGTGACCGACCGCAAGCGAGTCCATGACGCTGCTTCGATCGCGGCGCTTTGTGAGGTGGTCGAGGAGACAGTCGAGGGAGGCGATCCGTCCGAGCCTCGCGTCGCGTCCCTGTCGCACCTCGACTCGCTCGGTTCGGCCAACGGTGGCGTCGCCTCGGCGATCCAGGGGGCAGTGGTGGCTGTCGAGGAGCTCACGAAGGACATCGAGTCGCACTACAAGCTCGAGCTGACTCGATAGTGCTGCCGAACGGAGCTCTGCGCGGCCGCGTCGCGCTCGTCACCGGCGGCGGCACCGGCCTCGGACGTACGATGGCGCTCGGGCTCGGACGCCTCGGCGCGAAGGTGGCCGTGCTGGGACGCAGGCGCGAGCCGCTCGACGACACGGTTGCGAGCCTCGCCGGCGACGGCCTCGCGGTGCAAGCGGACGTTCGCGATCCCGAAGCAGTGGCGGCGGCGTTCGAGGCCGCCGAGGAGGCACTCGGGCCAGTGACGACGCTGGTCAACAATGCTGCCGGCAACTTCCTCGTTCAGGCAGAGGACCTCTCACCTAACGGGTGGCGCGCCGTCGTCGGAATCGTGCTCGACGGAACCTTTCACTGCTCACGCGAGCTCGCGCGGCGCGTCGCGGCGCGCGGCGGCGACAACGCTCAGGTCGTGAACATGGTGGCGACCTACGCGTGGACCGCGGGTCCCGGCACCGTGCACTCCGCTGCCGCCAAGGCAGGCGTCGTCAGCCTGACGCGGACGCTGGCGGTGGAGTGGGCCCGCTACGGAATCCGCGTGAACGCGATCGCGCCCGGCCCGATCGACACCGAGGAGACCAGGTCGCGGCTTTGGCCGACGGAGGAGATGCGAGACCAGCTCCTGCGCCGCATCCCGCTCGGGCGCTTCGGCCGCGAGGACGAGATCGCGCATGCGTGTGCGTACCTCGTTTCCGACTTTGCCGCGTACATCACCGGCGAGGTACTCACCATCGACGGCGGCGCGTGGCTCGAACCCGGCATGTTTCGTTAGGTCGCGATTTCGGGCGGTGGTCGGCGGACGAACCGCTGTGCCACCGTCCGCCCGTACCGTTGGAGCACCATCCCGAAGACGAAGAGGCTGAGGCCCGCGGCGAGCAGCGCGGTCGCAAACGTCCACCGGCTCTCGTCGAGCCCGCTGGTCAGGTAGTGCACGAGCGCGGCGTAATAGCCAAGCACTCCGTAGAAAGCCCACGTGGCACGGCGGATCGGCCCGGACACGATCAGGATCAGGACGCCGGTGACGAGCATCGGAATCCAGCCGCGGTTGTGGTCGCCGCTCGGCTCGAAGGTGAAGTACACGAGCCCGGCGGCGATGCTGAACCAGCCGAGGGCGTGAAACCAGAAAGCGTCGCGCCGTCGGCCGAAGGCGTCCAGGAACACGCCCGCGGTCACGATCAGTGCGCCGGCAATCAGGGCCGCGGTCGCACGGTCGTCGCCACTCGGCGTTCCGTCCGCGGCCGCGAGGATCTGCGAGCCGACCAAGACGGCCCCGACAAAGAGGGCGAAGAGGAAAGAGAAGCGCGTCAGCACGAACGCGATGAGGGCAGCCACCGCAGTGAAACCGGCGACGGCCAGCGTGTAGCCACTGAACTCAGTGAATGGATCACCCAGGTGCTCGGGCCAGACGCGGATCGCCATGAGGAAGGCGACGCAGGTGGCCGGCGTCATCGCGACAGCCAGGGCTGCCGCGAGCCCGCCCGGAGCCCACCAACTCGATCTGAGGAGAAACCAGGCGCCGACCGCATAGGCAGCGACAAATGCGAACGCCGCGATGAGGATCCAGAGGCTGTGGTGGCTTGGGGGGAGCGTCTCCAGCAGCCCGTAGGAGCCGACCGCGGTCGCATAGGCGCCGGCAAACCACGACACGTTCGGCGGGTCGACGCGGGGCACATCTCGCTCCGCCGGCTTGGACGGAAGGGCCACGCCTGCCCGTTCTACGCGTAGGCCGGTCTGCCTTCCCTATGCTTGACGTATGGAAGGTGGTGGATTCGGTTTTCCGCTTGGTGGTGACCCCGAAGATCTCCTGCGAGGGCTGCGCGAGTTCGCGGAGCAGCAAGCGGAGACCGTGCAGGAGGCTCAGCGGGAGCAGTTCGCAACGTTGACCCTGAACACGGCGGTCGAGTTGACCGGCGCCGCACTTGCTCAGGTGCAGCCCTCCGGCACCGCGGATGAGCAGGCGATCGCTCTCAGAGACGCGATGCGCGTGCTTTTCCCCGAGGCGGTGGCGCTCGTGAGCGCCGCGCGCCAGGGCTTCATGCGCGAACGCTAGGGGGCTCAACGGCCGCGTACAATCGCGGCCTCTTGGCGATCTTCGACCGCGCGATCGTTCGTCTCTTGCCGGCCGTCCCACGTCCGGTCGTGCAGAAGCTCTCCGAGCGTTACATCGCCGGCCCCGAGCTGAAGGACGCGCGCGAGACCGTTCGCACGCTCAACGCCCACGGGAAGGTGGCGACCATCGACGTCCTCGGCGAGAAGATCACGACTGAAGAGGAAGCTGCGGCGATCGTGCGGGCCTACCAGGACGTCTTCGCAGACATCGAGCACTGCGGGCTCGACTCAAACGTCAGTGTCAAGTTGACGGCACTCGGTCTGAAGCTCGACTACGAGCTCTGCCATCACAACCTACGCGTCGTCATCGAGGACGCAGCCTCCCGCGGAAACTTCGTTCGCATCGACATGGAGGACTCGTCGACGACCGACGACACGCTGCGCCTTTACCGGGAGCTGCGCGAAGAGGGCTTCGACAACGTCGGCGTCGTCCTGCAGGCGATGTTGAGACGCACGGTCGACGACGTGGCGGCGCTGGCCGACCTGAGCCCGAGCGTGCGGCTGTGCAAGGGCATCTACGTCGAGCCGCCCGAAGTCGCCTTCCAGGAGGACGATGAAGTGAGAGACGCGTTCGTGCGCGCACTCGAGGCGCTGCTCGACGCCGGCTGCTACGTGGGCATCGCCACCCACGACGAGATGCTCCTGCGCAACGGGCGCAGGCTCGTCCTCGAGCACGAGCTCACGCGCGAGGAGTACGAGTTCCAGATGCTGCTCGGTGTGCGTCCACGTCTTGGCGACCAGCTCGTGGAGGAGGGTCACCGCCTGCGGATCTACGTCCCGTTCGGGCGTCACTGGTACGCGTACTCCCTCCGGCGCCTCCAGGAGAACCCGAAGATCGCCGGCTACATCGCAGCGGACACGCTCGGCCGGCTGGTCGGGCGCCGCAACGGCGCGTAGCGCAAAGCCGCTAGGGCCGCAATTCCCTTGCCAAACGGCTCAGGTGCGTTGCGCGTAGAGCAGAAATGTTCCCGGCAGGCGTGCGTCATGGTGGCGCCATCCGTCCGCCCTGGATGGATACTCCTCCAGCGCGCGCGGGGAAAGGCCACCGCGAGCGGCCGCCGAGACGATCTGGCCGAGGCGGTGCAGGTCTTCGTCGAAGTAGCTCTCCCGCCAGTGCATGAGGCCGTCGACGCAGAGCGCAACGGGATGTTCGTCGAACAGCAAGAGGTCGCCGCCGGGTCGCACGGCCGCGGCCACGCCGCGCATCCATGTGTCGAGGTCCCGTGTTTCGCGCATGGAGCCGGGTCCCGCGTAGACAAGGTCGAAGCGTCCGCGGCGAAGCTCGGCAGGGAGCGCCTGCGAGTCGGCCTGCACCCAGAGGATCGACGGCCACCGCTCGCGCGCCGCTTCGAGCGCCTGCCCTGACGAGTCGACGCCCGTCACGACCGCGCCGAGCGCGGCGAGCTCGGCGGTCGCTTCGCCCGTCGCGCAGCGCAGATGCAGGACCCGCTTGCCGGTCAGGTCCGCGAGGGCGTGGCGGACCGGCGCGGGCAATCTGGCATCACCGGCGAGCCCGTCCAGTCTCTGGCGATGGATGTCGTCCCACGCGCGCCGGTTGTGGTCGGTGGGTTCCATCAGGCGAGCAAGGAGTAGCCGCCGTCGACGACGAGCGTGTGGCCGCGCACCATCTCGGCGTCGGGTGAGCAGAGGTATGCGACTGCTGCGGCGACGTCCTCCGGCTCGACCAGGCGCCCGGCGGGCGTGCGCGTGCGACCCGTGTGCAGCATCTGTTCGCGGTTCGGAAAGTGCGCGAGCGCCTCCGTTTCGACGACGCCCGCCGAAACCGCGTTGACGCGAATGTCGCGCGGCGCGAGCTCGACCGCGAGATACCGCACCACGGACTCGAGTGCGGCCTTCGAGGTCCCCACGAGCACGTAGTTCTCGAGGACGCGCTGCGAGCCGAGCGAGGAGACTGCGACGATCGATGAGCCTGCTTCCATCTCGGGGGCGCAGACGCGGGCGAGCGAGAGGAGTGCACGCGCATTGGTGCTGAGAGTCCAGTCCCAGTGCTTGTCCTCGGTCTCGAGCGCCGCCCTGATCACGCCGGTTGCGGCGTTGTGCACCACGGCGCCGTACGGGCCGTGAGACGCGAACTCGCCGATCACCCTGTCGGACGCCAGGTTGCCGCGAACGAGGATCGGTTCGGCCCCGGCGCTGCGAACCTCCTCAGCCGCCGTCTCCGCCGCGGCGTCGTTTCGCAGATAGCCCAGTGCGACTCGTTCGGCCCCGTCGCTCGCGAGCCGCAGTGCGATCGCCTTGCCGATTCCCCGCGTCCCGCCCGTCACGAGGACGGAGCGGCCTTCGAGAGTCATTTCCGTCCGGGAAGTGGGCTGTCCGCCGGCGCGGCGCTCGGAATCTCGTCCCACCCCGGTCGCGATCGCGGCTCGCGCGGTCCTTCCTCGGCCTTCGAGGACGCATAGCTGAGCCGCTCGAGCAGCTCGATCTTCTGCTGCGCGTACTGCTTCACGGGATGGCTGTCGGGCAGGTCGAGCACGAGCTCCTCGACGCGCGCCCGAAGCTGCGGCGCGAAGTGAGGCGTCGCCGGACCGACGAGTGCATCGATCTCTTCGATTGTCGGCTCCCGCATCGGCAGAAGCCTAACGGGGCTACGGCTGCGGGGAGGCGACGTAGATGCGGACCTCGAGCGGCCCGAACGAATCGCTGAAGGCCCCGCCGTTCGCGGTGACCGCGTGAGCGCCGTCCAAGCTCCGCAGCGACCGATTGCCGAGTGCGGGCACGGTGATGGTCGCGCTCGCCGGAGACCGACTTGCATTGACGGCGATGACGTAGACGGCGCCATTGTGCTCTCGTGCCCCCACCTTCACGGTGCTGCCGAGCGAAACGCTGGCCGCCGCGGCGGGCTCGACGAGGGCAGGGGCCAGCGACTGGATCTCGCGGCTCGACTGCGCGATCTCAGCGCCGACCTCCGGCGCCCAGTCGTTCGGAAAGTAGCCGATTGCGTGCGCGCCGCCGGCAATGGCCAGCCACGTTTCGGCCCGCACCGTCTCCGGCGTCGGATCGAGCTGGGCGCCGCGGCAATCCATCCTCCGCGCCTCGATCCATTGATAGGTCGGCTTGCCGCGCGCAAGCGCGACGAGGTCGACCTGGGAGTCGAAGACGTCGCCGAAGCTGTCGTATCTGCACCAGTTCTGGAGCGGGTAGAGGTCGAAGCCGAGCACGTCTGCGCCGGCGGCCAGTGCTGGATACATCCCTCTGCCCTGTGGGAGCGGCGCGGCCCCGCTGTAGAAGTGATTGGTGAGCGTGAGGAAGCGCGGCCCCGAGTCCGGCGTGGGCGGCGCCATGCGCAGCACGTCCGCGAGCGTGAGGTCGTTCGGGAGGAACGTGTCCCATTCGTCCGGGAGATGGACGCCGACCGAGCCGGCGCGAGCGGTCGCCGGCGCCTGCGCATTGCCGAGCACGAACGCGCGGCCGCTGAGCCAGTTCGCGAGTGTCGCGCCGCTACCGCAGTTGTTCCCCATGAAGACGTCGATGCCGACCGCGAGGTTGCCGCCGACTGCGTCGGGACACTGTCCCCACACCATCCTGGGAAACGAGGGCTGGCCGTCGAGCAGGATCGCTCCGTCGCCCGTCGTCATCTGCACGGGACCGGAGAGAGCGGGAGTCGTGAGCAAGAACTCGGCGATCGGTGCCTCGCCGCCGGAGTTCTCCGCCGTGACCGCGAGCTTGTAGGAGCTCGAGAAGCTGAGGCCGGTCACGGTCGCCTTATGGTCGGTCGTATCCGTGCTCACCGGCGTCCAGACAACCGGCGCATCGACGCCGTATGAGATCCGCGAGCTTGCGGGGACGCTCGTCCGCCAGGCGATCGTCGCGGAGAAGGGAGTGAGGGCAACCGTGTGGACGTCCTCGATCGTCGGTGCCGGGACGGTGGGCGCAGCCGGTGTGGTCGTCGTCGTCGTGGTCGGCGCCGGCGTGGGCGACGCCGCACCGGGTAGGGCGAGGAACCTGAGGTCGCTCACGTACGGCGAACTGAAGGCGATCTCTGCTGACGACGGGGCGGTCGCGGCCGCCGCCTCGCGTGTGACCGTCTGCGCGTTGACGCGCGCGAGGGGCACCAGGCCCGGGCCGCGTGTGGCCCTCGTGTCGAGACCTACAGGACGAACGCGTCGTCCGCTCGCGGGCGCAAACCGGAGCGGTGGATTCGAATGAGCCGCCGGTGCAGCCGCGGCCGCGACCGAGGGCGTGCCGGATCCGGGCAGGCCGAGCTTGAAGCCGATCGCCGAGCCGGCAACGACGGCAAGCAGCAGCCAAAGGGTCGCGCGCAGAGACACCAGATAGGAGTCGGCGTTTCACCGCTGCTTCGCTCACTCGTACGAGTGATATGAGCCTTTACGCTCCGCTGCCCGTGCGCCGTCCGACAGCCGATCTGATGCTGATTGCGACGATCTGCCTCTGGGCGCTCAACTTCACGGTCTCGAAGTACATCCTCGACGAGGGCCTCCACCCCCTTGCGTACTCGGCGGTCCGTTACGCGTGCGCGGCGCTGATCTTCGCGGCCATCACCCTCGCGTTTGAGGGGACGCTCCGAGTCGGGCGCAGTGATCTCCCTCTGGTCGCGGGCTGCACTGTTGTGCTCTTCGCCAACCAGCTCTCCTTCGTGTACGCCCTGGATTTCACCACTGCCACGACCGTGGCCCTCCTGTTCGGGACGCTCCCCATCTTCACTGGATTGATCGCCCGCAGCAGCGGCGTCGAGCGGCACGACGTGCGGTTCTGGTTTGCGGCGGGCCTCTCATTTGTCGGCGTAGGTCTGGTCGCGATCGGATCGGGCGGGAACCTTTCGTCCAACCTGAAGGGCGACGCTCTCGGCCTTCTCGGCGCGGCGACCTGGGCAACGTACTCCGTCGCGATCAGCCCGCTCATGCGCCGCTATTCCCCTTTTCGCCTCAGCGCGATCTTCCTGCTCACCGTGACAGTGGCTCTCTTCGTCGCCGGTTCGCATCAGCTGGCCCATCAGAGCTTCGACTTCCCGGCTCTCTTCTGGGTGGGGTTCACCTTCGCCGTGCTCGGGCCGCTCGTGACCACCAACCTGCTCTGGTTCACGGCCATCGACCGGGTGGGGCCGTCGCGGGCGTCGCTCTTCGCCAATCTGCAGCCGTTCCTCGCGGCGCTCATCGCGCTGGTCGTGCTCCACGAGCACCTCACGATGGTGCAGGCGGTGGGCGGTCTCGCGATCGCCGGCGCGATCGTCCTGGCCTCGCGAGAGCGAGCGGCTCCCGAGCCGCCGGCCGAGTAATCTGTAAAGCGTGGGACAGAACGCCGACTTCATGCCGATTGATGGGTGGGACCATCTCGAGCTCTATGTCGGTAATGCGAAGCAGGCGGCCTTCCTCTACGAGCACGCGTTCGGGTTCACGCCCACGGCGTACGCAGGGCCAGAGACGGGCGTCCGCGATCGAGCGTCGTACGTCGTGGAGCAGGGCGATATCCGGCTCGTTCTGACGAGCGGATTGCGTGCGGATTCCGAGATCACCCGCTTCGCCTGCGCGCACGGGGACGGTGTCAAGGACACGGCCCTCACCGTCCCAGACGCGGCCGAGGCGTATCGCCAGGCCACGGCGAGGGGGGCCCGCGGGACGGTCGAGCCGCGCTGGGTCGAGGACGACTTCGGCCGCGTTCAGCTAGCGACCATCGCGACGTACGGAGAGAACGTGCACACCTTCGTCGGGCGCCGTGAGTACTCGGGCCCCTTCCTGCCCGGTTTCCAGGAGATCGCGCGTACGAACGGTCAGCCGGCCACCGGCGTGGGCCTGAAGACGATCGACCACGTTGTCGGGAACGTCGAGCTTGGGCGGATGAACTACTGGGTCGAGTTCTACGAGCAGACGATGGGCTTCACGAACATCGTCCACTTCGGCGACGAGCAGATCCATACCGAGTACTCGGCCTTGATGTCGAAGGTCATGGCCGACGGTGAGGGCAAGATCAAGTTTCCGATCAACGAGCCTGCCGAAGGGAAGCGCAGGAGTCAGATCGACGAGTACCTCGAGTTCTTCGGCGGACCGGGGGTCCAGCACATCGCGCTTCAGTCCGAGGACATCGTCCGCACGGTCGAGACGCTGCAGGAGCAAGGCATCGTCTTTCTCAGCACCCCGGACGCGTACTACGAGGACGCCTCCGAGCGGGTGGGTGAGATCGGCGAGGACTGGGACGATCTGCGACGACTCAGGATCCTGGTCGACAGGGACGAGGACGGGTATCTCCTGCAGATCTTCACCAAGACGGTGCAGGACCGTCCGACCCTCTTCTTCGAAGTGATCGAGCGGCACGGCGCCCGCGGCTTCGGCGAGGGGAACTTCAAGGCCCTGTTCGAGGCGATCGAACGCGAGCAGGCCCTCCGCGGCAATCTCTGAGTGACCGCGTCGGCGACCTAGGTCGCCGACGCAGGGCGCAAGGCTTCGCGGCTCCCGGCGTCTATTCCACGGACAGCAATCCCAACGAAGAGGTGAAACCACGTATGCGTCGGATGTTGCTCGCCTTCGTCCTGTTCGCCGGAGCACTCGCGCTGGCTGCCGGGGGCCTCGCCGATCCTGGCGACAAAGGCAAAGGGAAGAAGCAGGGGAAGAACCGGTTTACGTTCACGCTGACGAACACGGACAATCGCTGCGACGGGAGCGGCACGTGGGCCAACCTGAACGAGAAGCGGACGTACGTGGTCCATGGCAACGGCGACGGGACATTCACTCTTCGCCGGATCAGCAGGGGAACGTTCACCACGATCGCGGGCACGAGCCCGGGTAACTGCACCGCGAACAAGAGCAAGCACGGCCACCTCGTTCGCGCCGGCGTGACAGGTCGCTTCGGCGGCTACCTCCAAGGGACGATCACGGGCGGGACGTTCAACAAGAACGCGACGTGTGTCGCCGCGTGCTTCACGGACGACTTCGTCAAGGCGTTCTTCGGTGCGAGCGCCGCGTTCACATGCGACGGCGCGACGAACAGCACGGACTGCAAGTTCAACTTCAACTACACGGCGCCCGCCCGCGCGGCGAATCGCCCGCGGCTACTCGTGCGTCACTGGCAGGACCGTGGGAAGGGCTCCGGCACGACGCTGCAGGAGCATTTCCACGGCGACATCGCCAGCACGTAGTTTCCCGATCGACCGGACCCAAGAGCCCGCCTCGGCGGGCTCTTCTGTTTACTTCCCCCGTGAATCCGCAGCGGCGCGCAGCCCTCCTCTCCGTCGTCGCGTCGGTCGTGCTGATCGCGCTCAAGCTCGGCGCCGGCCTGGCGTCGCACAGCCTCGGGTTGATCTCCGAGGCCCTCCACTCCGGCACGGACCTGGTGGCGGCGCTCCTGACCTTCTTCGCGGTGGGGGTCGCCGTTCGGCCCGCAGACGTTTCGCACCAGTACGGCCACGGCAAGGCCGAGCACCTGTCGGCGCTGGCAGAGGCGGCGATCCTCGTCGCCGCCAGCATCTTCATCGCCTGGCGCGCGATCTTGCACCTCGTGGGAGAGCGCAACACGTCTGTCGAGGCGACCTGGTACGCCTTCGTGGTAATCGGCATCGTCGTCGTGGTGGATCTCAGCCGAACGCTCGCGCTGCGCCGCGCCTCGCGCCGATACCGGAGTGCCGCTCTCGCCTCGAACGCGTTGCATTTCGCCAGCGACCTCGGCGGGTCGCTCGCGGTGTTGCTCGGGCTCGTGCTCGTGCGCGAGGGTTACCCGCGCGCTGACTCGGTGGCGGCGCTGTTCGTTGCCGTGCTGGTCCTTCTCGCGGCGGCGCGGCTGATGAAGCGAAATGTCGACGTCCTCATGGACCGGGCGCCGGCCGACGCTGAAGACGCGGCGCGTGCCGCGATCGCCAGGATCGATCCGCCGGTCGAGCTGCAGCGTCTGCGGATGCGCCAGGCCGGCCCGCGACAGTTCATGGACGTCGTCATCACCGTGCCGCCCGGCGCTGCGGTCGGCCAGGGGCACGCGGCAGCCGACGCGGTCGAGGAGGCCGTCAATGACGCTCTGCCCGGCAGTGACGTCGTCGTCCACGTCGAGCCGCAGGGGGACGAAGCTGCGATTCGCGAGCGTGCCCACGCCGCGGCGCTCGGTGTCCCGGGTGTGCGCGAGGTGCACAACGTCAGCGTCCTCGACGTGGGCGATCGCACTGAGGCCTCGCTCCACGTGAAGCTGCCGGGCGGAATGAAGCTGGAAGAGGCGCACGAGCTCGCCAACCAGGTGGAGAACGCGATCAAGGCCGCTGTCCCCGAGGTCGACGCCGTGCAGACCCACATCGAGCCGCTTGCCGAGGTCGGAGAGGGCACGCGCATGGAAGACGACGCCGCCGAGCGCGACGTAGTTCTGCGAATCGTCCGCGAGATCACGGGTCAGGAGCCGCGCGAGCTTCGCTTCCTCCGCACCGACGACGGCCTGCTCGCCTATCTCACCCTCGGCCTCGATCCCTCGAGCCCACTCGCGGAAGCGCACGCGCGCGCCAGCGAGATCGAGGAGCGGCTCCGCCGCGCCCGTCCGGACATTGCCGACGTGATCGTCCATACCGAACCGTGATCTTGTGCATGTTCACGCCACGCGAGCTGCAGCTCGAGCGCGGCTGGCCGGGAATGATCGAGGGCGAGACCGTGGTACAGCTCGCGGCGCAGACGCTGCCGGCGTTCTTCACCGGTGGCGGGAGCGCGCGTCGGCACGCGGAGTATCGGCTCGAGGAGGTCGACCTCCGCCCGCCCGTGCTGCATCCGCCCGCGGTGCGCGACTTCTACGCGTTCGAGCAGCACGTGAAGACCGCGCGAGCGCTGCGCGGCCTCGACGTTCCACCGGAGTGGTACGAGATCCCGGTCTTCTACTTCTCCAACCCTGCGGCGATCTACGGCCCTGAGGACGAGATTCACCGACCGCCCGATACGGCAGAGCTCGATTACGAGCTCGAGGTCGCCGCGGTCATCGGTGCAAACGGGCAGATCGGCGGCTTCACGATCCTGAACGACTGGTCAGCGCGCGATCTCCAGCGGGCCGAGATGAAGGTCGGCCTTGGTCCCGCAAAAGGGAAGGACTTCGCGACGAGTCTCGGCCCGGTGATCGTGACGCCCGACGAGTTCGACGGTTCACGCGGGACGATGGTCGCGCGCGTCAATGGCGAAGAGCGCTCGCGCGGGGAGGTCGGCGACATGTACCACTCCTGGGAGGCGATCGTCGCGCACGCAGCCCGCAACACGCGGCTGCGTCCCGGCGACGTGCTCGGCTCGGGGACCGTCGGCACCGGATGTATCCTCGAGCACGGCGACGGCCGCTGGCTCGAGCCCGGCGACGTGGTCGAGCTCGAAGTCGAGGGAATCGGCGTCCTGCGAAACCGGATCGCGTGAACGTCGCGGTTGTCGGTGCGGGAATCATGGGCGCTGCGGCGGCGCGTGAGCTCGCGCGTGGGGGCCACGAGGTGACGCTCTACGAGCAGTTTCGCGTCGGCCACGACCGCGGCTCCAGTCACGGACGCTCGCGCATCGTCCGCCTCGCGTATCCGGAGCTCGAATTCGTCGAGCTCGCCAAGGAGGCATTCGTGGGCTGGCGCGAGCTCGAGCAGGATTCCGGGCTCGAGTTGCTCGAGCTGAACGGTTTTCTCGAGCTCGTGGAGGACGCCGCGCTGAGCTCCCGTGATGCGCTCGACGCGGCAGGCGCCGAGTACGAGCTGCTGCCGGCCGCAGGGGCGAACGCACGCTGGCCGCTCGAAGTGCCGAAGGGCTGGACCGCGCTCTTTCAGCCGGAGGGTGGGATCGTCCGAGCAGACCTCGCCCATCGCGCGTTCGTTGACAGCGCCGTTGCGCACGGCGCACGCCTCGAGGAGGAGATCCGGGTGCAGTCGCTCGACGAAGTCCCCGGCGACGTCCTCGTGGTCACGGCCGGCCCGTGGGTCACGAAGCTGGTTCCCGATCTTCCGCTGCGCACGACGCGAGAGACCGTCGCGTACTTCCGCCGTGGGGACGAGCCGCTCCCGTCGGTCGTCCAGCTGGATCCCGAGACGCGTGGCCACGCCCACTACTCACTTCACGATCCGCTGCACGGCCTGAAGGCGGGCGTCCACCACACCGGAGCGGAGGCGGATCCGGATGACACGGGCGAGCCCGATCCTGCTCTGGTCGAGCGCATCGCCAACTGGGTCACCCGTACCTATTCGGACGCCGACCCGGACCCGGTCGCCACCGAGACGTGCACGTACACCAGCACCGCTGACGAGCACTTCATCCTCGAGCGGAGAGGCCGGGTCGTCATCGGCTCGGCCTGCTCGGGCCACGGCTTCAAGTTCGCACCGGCGATCGGCAAGCGACTGTCTGCGCTCGCCACGGGCTAGAGTTGGGCCATGCCGTTCTACCAGCGTCTCGGGGACGTTCCGAGGAAGCGGCACATCCAGTTCCGCGACAACGGCACCCTCCTGACCGAAGAGGTGATGGGGATGGAGGGCTTCGTCGGGATGGAGTCGATCCTGTACCACCTCCAGTCGCCATGCCGCGTGATGAAGGTCGGCGACTTCGAAGAGATCAATCGCCAGGAGTGGGTTCCCGACGCGCACGCGCACCGGCACTTCAAGACGTACGGGATCGACGCCGAAGGCGACGAGATCACGGGCCGCCGGGTGTTGATGTGGAACAACGACGTCGAGATCTCCCTCTGCCGGCCGAAGGAGCAGATGGACTACTTCTTCCGGAACGGCGAAGGGGACGAGGTCGTCTTCGTGCACGAGGGCGCGGGGACGCTCGAGACGATCTTCGGCAACGTGCCGTACAAGGACGGCGATTACATCGTCAT
>JBKPEC010000072.1:0-12207 GCA_046728195.1 Actinomycetota bacterium | reverse complement strand
GCCCCGCAGTATGGACACTCGTAGTCGCCGTACTCGACGAGCGTCACCCCCGCGGCCGCCGGCCCCTGGGTGTGGTCACGCTCCGGATCGACCGGAAGGGTCAGGACAGCGCCCCACTCGGTCCTCGTCATGACGCGCTCTCCTTTCCGAGGCTCTCGAGTGCGCGGAGGATTCCGTCGGCGCCTGGGTTCACGCCGACAGGCGAGACGAAGCTCCACCGCACGATCCCGTCCGCGTCGATCACGTACAACGCCCGCTCGCTCGTCCCGTCCTGGTTGCGGTAGACCCGGTATGTGCGAGACACCTCGCCCTTGGGCTCGAAGTCGGCGAGTAGTGGAAAGTGCAGGTTGCGGTCCTTCGCAAAGGCGAGATGGCACCAGACGCCGTCCACGGAAATGCCGAGGAGCTCCGCATTGAATCTCTGAAACTCTGGCAGCAGTTCCTGGTAGAGCGCGAGCTGATCGGAACAGACGGGGCTCCAATCCTCGGGATAAAAGGCGAGGATCACCGGCTGACCACGAAAGTCGGAGAGGGAGACCGACTGGTCGGGAGTCGAGGCAAGCCTGAAGTCAGGCGCCTCCGTCCCAGGCTCGAGCGGCGCGGCACGCTGACCGACCGTGGCACTCATCACCGCGATGCTAGCCAGCGACCTCAGCATCTGGAGCGACGAGGCGTCTTCGCACACGGTGCTAGCCTCGTTCGGGGAGACGACTAGGAGGTAGCTATGTTCCGTGAGCTCGCGTCACTGGAGAGAGCAACCGGTTGGCTCAACTCCGCTCCGCTGACGGAGGAGGACCTCCGCGGACGAGTGGTGCTCGTCCAGTTCTGCACCTACACGTGCATCAATTGGATACGGACGCTTCCCTACGTGCGCGCGTGGGCCGAAAAGTACGAGGACGACGGCCTTGTCGTGATTGGCGGGCACACGCCCGAGTTCAGCTTTGAGCACGACGTCGAGAACATCCGCCCGGCGCTGGAGAGCATGAACGTTGACTACCCGATCGCGATCGACAACAACTACGGAGTCTGGAGTGGCTTCGACAACAACTACTGGCCAGCCCTCTATCTCCTGGACGACGAAGGCGGAATTCAATACCACCACTTCGGCGAAGGGAACTACGAGGAGTCCGAGCGGATGATTCAGGACCTGCTCGGCCAGTCGGACGTGGATCTTGTCTCGGTCGACGGCCTCGGCGTCGAGGCTGCCGCCGATTGGGGCTCGCTGGAATCGCCGGAGACGTACCTCGGCTCTGCGCGTTCGGCGAACCGCGTCGCTGACGGCGGCCCGCAGCTGAGGCTCAACGAGTGGTCGCTGTCTGGAGACTGGAAGCAGGAGGCAGAGGCGGCCCTACTCCAGGCAGCAGGTGGTCAGATTGCGTACCGCTTTCATGCTCGCGACCTGAATCTGGTCATGGGGCCGCCGGCCGGAGTCGGCGACCTGCGCTTCCGCGTGGAAATCGACGGCGAAGCCCCGAACGGGGCACACGGAGTCGACGTCGATGAGCAGGGATCCGGCACGGCGACCGAGCAGCGCCTCTATCAGCTGGTTCGCCAGCGCCGGCCGATCGCGGACCGGACGTTCCAGCTGACCTTCCTGGATCCCGGCGCCGAAGCCTACTCGTTCACGTTCGGCTAGAGGCCCTAGCCTGACTCTTGTGACGCGGTGAGAATCTCGCGGGCCGCATCGAGGTCCGACGGCGGTACAAGAACCTCGACTGGACCCGCTTCGATGAAATCCTCGATCGGCGAGTCGATCGCCTCCGTGTCGCGGTAGCCGCACTCGATGCCGGCGCCGCGGAGCAGGCCGCAGACGATGTCCGCCTCCGGCGGCCCGGAAACGGTCGTCAAGACGGCGCCTTCGCCGGGGTCCATACGCCCAGGCTACTGAAGAGAAACTCCGGCCGCTTGAGGATCAGAGCCCGAGGCCGATTCCCGTCCGTTCGCGTGCACTCCGTGTTGCCTGTCGCAGGCCGAGCATTCCTACCGGCCTTTCACTTTCGACCACCGGAAGGTGATGGATGCCGTATTCGGTCATGACGGTTACGGCATCGTCGACGGACGTGCTGCCCGGGACCGCGACCGGCTCTGCCGTCATCCACTCTCGCACTCGGGCCTCGCTTGGGTGGACACGGCCGGCGAAGGCGCGCAGCAGATCGCGAGAGGTCAGAATTCCGATCAACCGGCCGTAATCGGCTACGAGGGCAGAGCCGATGTCGCGGTCACGCATTTTCTCCGCCACCTCGCCGAGGGTGTCCTCCGGTGCAACCAGGAGCGGATCGGTCGACATGACCTCGCCGACGGTCGCTGCGTTCTCTCCTTGATCGTCCCTGGCCGGGTCCAGCGGCAGGGCCTTCAGCCGCTCGATTGCGTCAGGACCGATCTCAACCTCGACCGGCACGGCGGCTGCGCCGCTGGGTGCCTCGACTGGACTGTCGACGCCGGCAATCGAGCCGAGGAACGGCGCGAGGTAGCGACCGACAATCTTCGCCGGCGGCCACCAGAGAGGTTCCGGACTCGCCGCCGAGACGTCGCCTGCGCCCCCGGCGATCTCATGCCTGAGGTAGCGCGGCTGGCGGCCCGTCAAGAGCAGTCCGCGGAGCACAGGCCGGAACGGCTCCGGCGTGAGGTCTGCGCCGGCGGCGGCGGCGATGGTTTCGGCGGCCGCGTCCGCCTGCTGGGTCGCGATTCCGCCCTGCTTGACGGGGAAGCTGGTGATGTCGCCGGCAGCGAAGACGTCGACCAGGCCATGCACAAGGCCGTCCGGGCCGACAGGGACGAAGCCGTCGACCGTTTGCGGTAGGCCGTCGATCCGTGACCCCCTCAGCCGTGGTAGGGCCACCACGCGTTCCGCCGCGATGCGTCCGTCAGGGACGAGGCGCAACTCGCCGCCGACGAACTCGACAGCCGAGGCGCCGGGATGGAGCTCGATGCCGCGCTCGTCGAGAAGCTCGCGCACCGCGTCGCTGCCTGCGCGCCCGAATAGCTGCAGCGGCTCGTCCTCCGGGGTGACGAGTGCGAGCTCGACCGATTCCAGCTCACGCTCGGCGACGTAGTTCGCCGTCATGAACGCGAGCTCGTAGATGGGCAGCGACCAGACTGCTCCCCAGGGCACGGCGAAGGCGATGCGCCTCACCTCGCCGCGGGCGAGCTCATCGAGGAGCTTTCGAACCTTCTCAGTATCGGCCGGGCCGCGGAAGGTGAGCGCACCGGCAACGGCCGGCGTCGGAGCGGCCCCAGATGCGACAAGCAAGACGTCGTACGACAGAGAGCTTCCCACCGACGTGTGCGCCAGCCGCTTGTCCACGTCGACGGCGGTCAGCGCACCCGGCGTGAACGTTGCGCCGGCCGCGGCCGTTAGATCGGCCAACTCGAAGTGTCTCACCTCGCCGAGGCCGAAGGGCTCTGCAACGGCAAGCGGCCGGTACCAAAACTCTGGTTCGGGCGCGACCAACTCGACGCTGACGAGATCCTCCGCCAGCGCCCTCAATGCCAGTGCGGCCTCGAGCGCCGCGACACCACCGCCGGCGATCAACACGTGAAAGCTCGGTTGTCGCGCCATCGAATCGTTCCTTTCTCCAGGTCCGTTGGGTTCGATGCTCACGCTGTGCGGAGCCTGAGCCATCGGCAGGAATACGGAGATGGCTCGCGGAGAAGTACCGATTCCCACGCCCAACGAGGCGGTGTAGGGTCGGCCGCAACATGACGCGTCGGTCGATACTCGCGCTGCCAGCGACCCTGTTGGCGGTGGTCGTCGCTGGGTGCGGCACAAAGACCGTGACCAAGACCGTAACGGTCGGCACCGTGTCCAATGGTGGCGCGACCTCGGTCAGCGAGAGCGTCGCCGCCGGGGCACACGATTTCACGCAATTTGCGTGCGCCCAGTGCCATGGCCAGCAGGGGCGCGGCGGGGTCTCCAGCGATGTGCCGGCACTCGAGCAGATCGGCAAGCAGCTCACCGTCGCGCAGCTCAAGCAGATCATCAACCACGGCCTGGGCGAATCGGCCAACCCCACGAAGCCGTACATGCCTGTCTGGGGCCAGGTGATCTCCGCACGACAGGTCTCCGATCTCGTCGCCTACATTCGCGCAGGGCTCCCGGCCGTGCCCGGGACGAGCCCGCCGCCGCTCATAACGGCCCAGGGGCAGGTCGTCGAAGGGGCTCTTCTCTACCAGCGCTACGGGTGCATCAACTGCCACGGGCCGAACGGCCTTGGCGGGGTGCCCAACCCGCAATCGCCCGACAAGGCAATCCCGCCCCTGTCCGGCGCCGACTTCTTCAAGGAGTTCAACACCGACAAGAAGATCACCGACGTGATCAGGAGCGGAAGCGTCATCGGAAGGGCACCGATCGTCTCGATGCCGCACTGGGGCGGCATCATCTCGGACGAACAGCTGAAGGCGCTGGTCGCCTACATCAAGACCCTGAAGACCGGCTAGCTGCAGGCGCTACAGAGCGAGCGAGAGCTGGCCGTCCGTCAAAGCTTGAACATGCGACACCGGCTACGCTCACGGGATGATCGCCAAAGCCCCGTTCGGCCGAACGGGCCACGAGAGCACGCGCACGATCTTCGGCGCTGCAGCGCTCGGCGACCTCTCGCAGGCAGAGGCGGAGGCCGCGCTCGGGGTCCTGCTCGAACACGGCGTGAACCACATCGACACCGCAGCCTCATACGGCGATTCGGAGCTCCGTATCGCACCGTGGCTGAAGGACCGCCGAGACGACTTCTTCCTTGCGACGAAGACCGAGGAACGCGAGTACAAGGGTGCACGCGAGCAGATTCGGCGCTCGCTCGATCGTCTCGGGGTCGATCACGTCGACCTGATCCAGCTCCACAACCTTGTCGATGTGATCGAGTGGGAGTTCGCGCTACGGGAAGGTGGTGCTCTCGACGCCGCGATCGAGGCGCGTGACGAGGGGATCGTTCGCTTCATCGGCGTCACGGGCCACGGTCTCACCGTCGCGAAAATGCACCTGCGAAGCCTGGAACGCTTTCCGTTCCACTCGGTGCTGCTCCCGTACAGCTACGTCCAGATGCGCGACGAACGGTACGCAGCCGATTTCGACACGCTGCTCGAGGTCTGTTCAGGACGAGGCGTCGCGGTTCAGACGATCAAGAGCATCTCCCTCGCGCCGTGGGACGGTCGGGAGCAAACTGCGGCGACGTGGTACGAGCCGCTGCGCGAGCAGGCTGACATCGACCTCGCGGCTCACTGGGTGTTGGGCAACCCGCACGTCTTCCTCAATACCGTCGGCGACGTGACACTTCTTCCCCAGGTGCTCGACGCGGCGGAGCGCTTCACGTCGCGGCCTGGCGACGACGCAATGGACGAGCTGCTGGCGCGCCGCAACCTCGTGCCGCTCTTCTCCTAGTGACCGGTCGAGGAGAAGTGCATGTAGTCCTTCGTCGAGCCGGCCCATGATCCGCCCCAGCCCCAGCCGATGGAGCGGAAAGCACGAACGACTGCAGGCGTCACCATCCCGCGTCGCAGCCGCGAGCGATCGAGGTAAGGAATGCTCCTGGGCTCTCGCGTGCGGCCGCAACCGGTGTAGGGATTCTCGATCGGGTTGAGGTCGACGGCGAGGCCGTACGCGTGCTGGGACCACTGGCCGGTCCCGCTGCCGCAGGGTGACGGCACGGCGCGGCGGCACTCGAAGCTGCCGCTGATGTCCCCGTCGGGGGGCTGAGTGCGCTTCGGCCCGTACGTGGCGTCGTACTGCAGGTGGCGGATCGGGAACCGCATTCTGTACAGCCGGTGGAAGACCCTGGCGAGTGGCGCCGCTGCCCGCCGGTTGACGACGACCTCGCCCACTTGGCGGGTGCCGTTGAAGTCCCAGTAGGAGACCGTCAGCGACCGTAAGTCCGAGAGTGCGACCGGACACCCGGCGTGCCAGTAGCGGCCGTCGAGCTGCGCGCGTTGCCCAGGGTTCAGCGGATGACTAGCTGCGTAGAACGGCGGCAGCGCGAAGAGCGTTACGGCCAGGGCGAAGATCCGCACGGCGCGCGAATCATCACCAAAATGTCAGCGCCGCGGCAGCAGACCGAGAAAACGCAGGGCCTCGGGCAGGCCCTTGTCCCAGCGCAGCTCCGCCGTGTGCGGCCACGTCCCGACCACCTTCGTCACCGGCGCAGCTGGATCCAGCTGCTTGATCCTTGCGTAGAGCAGCCCGGACTGCGAGCGCTGGTCGACGACGAGCTCGTCGCGAGTGCTCCACCAGATCTGCAACGGGACGCCTGACGAAGCGATCTCCTCAGCGAAGTGAAGCGGGCTTCTCTCCTCGTAGGAGTCAGCCAGCTCGTCGGGCGGGCCGCCGATCTCGATCCTCATCAGGCCACGTAGGAAGTCGCAGTTCGAGAGAACGGCGAATTGCGCATAGCGACGTGCAAGATCCGTCGGCGCATCGAACGACACCGCACCCGCGAGGAGGTGCGGGTACCGCGCAACGAGCAGGAGCGTCTCCTGACCTCCCATGCTCCCGCCGACTGCGTAAATGCGCCGGGAATCGATGCGCAGCCAGGGGACTGCCTCGCGCAGGATCTCCGGCATGCGGGCGAGGTCGTCGATCTGCCCCGGGTAGCCCCAGGAATGGTGGGCGAGCCGGCGTCCCTGGCCCTCGGGCACGACGATGGCGAACCGGCGACGTGTCGCAAGCGGTCCCCAGGCGCGCGCAAGCTCGAGGAACGGGCCGGCGCCGCGTCCGTGCGGAGAGATGATCAGCGGCAGAGCCGGATGGTTGTGCGGCCCGTATCGGCTCGGCAGGATCAGGAACGCGATTCGTCGCTGTCCGCCGCTCGCTCGGTAGTGCAGCTTGAGCTCGCGGACTCCGTCTCTGCTCGCCACTCGCACTGTCGAGCCGGCGGAGAGCTGCGCCATCCCGGAGATGGTTTCTGCCGGAGCGACGGTCGCCAGCAGGACGGCGGCGATCGCCGCGACGAGCGAGGTTCGCAGGAGGCGGGTTGCGATCGGGTGTCCGGCCATCCCCGCGACCGTGCGGCGGGAGGCTCACCGTCCAGTCTCAAACCGCTCTCCACCGGCTCTCAGACGAGTGCTAGCGTCGTGAGGCGCCCTGAAAGGGGGTCCCCGTGGAGTTCCACTTGCTCGGACCGCTCGAAGTCCTCTCGGACGGGGAGCCTCTTGCTCTCGGCGGCGCGAAGCAGCGCGCGCTGCTCGCGATCTTGTTACTGCACGCGAACGAGGTGGTGTCCCGCGACCGCCTGATCGACGAGCTCTGGGGCGAAAGCGCCCCGGACACCGCCAGTCACAGCCTCGACGTGCGCATGTCACGGCTCCGGAAGGCGTTCGAGCCGCACGAGCCGCTCGTCACCCGTTCCGGTGGATACGTCCTCGAGGTCGCCCCCGAAAGCGTCGACGTCCAACGGTTCGAGCGACTGCTGGAGGAAGGCCGGCAGGCGAATGCGGCGGGCGAGCACGAGAAGGCACTGAACGCGCTCGAATCCGCCCTCGGCCTCTGGCGCGGGGGTGCGTTTGCAGATCTCGCGTACGAGGCGTTCGCGCGGACCGAGATCGAGCGGCTGGAGGAGCTGCGCCTGGTCGCGATCGAGGAGCGCATCGAGGCGGAGCTTGCGCTCGGCCACCACGACACGCTCGTGCCCGAGCTCGAAGCGCTGACCTCGAGCCACGCCCTCCGCGAGCGCATGCGCGGGCAGCTGATGCTCGCCCTCTATCGCGCGGGCCGTCAGGCAGAAGCTCTCCGCGTCTACGGCGAGACCCGCAAGCGACTCGTCGAAGAGCTCGGCATCGAGCCGGGCCAGGCGCTCCGTGACCTCGAGCAGGCGATCCTGCGCCAGGATCCCGCGCTCGACCGTCCGAGAGCCGCCGCGGCGGCCGTCCGAAGTCGCAGGATCATCGCGGGAGCCGGCGCGCTTGCGGTCGCGGGGGGCATCGCCGCAGCGGTCGTCCTCCTCACGCAGGGCGGAACGGAGAACGCAGCGGCGTTCCCGGCGCCCGACTCGAACGCCTTCGTCCACGCAAGCACCGGCAAGGTCTTCAGGCAGGCCGCGGTGAGAGACACCGTGGCGACGCGCTTCGATGGCGACACACTCTGGAGCGTCTCGTCGGACGGCGAGTTGACCCGGATCGATCAGCAGACGGGCAAGGTTGTCGCGACGTTGGGGCTGGGTGTCACACCGAGTGGTCTGGCCGTCGGCGAGGGCTCCGTATGGGTCACCGACCTGAACTCGCCGACGTTGCTGCGAATCGATCCAAGCCTGGACCCGCCGATCGTCGCCGATCGGCTCAGGCTGCCAAAGGCAGGAACGGATCAGACGTCCGACGTCGCCGTCGCCGACGGTTCGGTCTGGGTCGGGCACGGGGGCTTCAACCCCGGCGCCTGGGTGGAGCGCATCGATCCCGCGACAGGTCGCGTTCAGCATCGGTTCTCGATTCTCGGCGGTGAAGCGACGGCTCTCGCCTACGGAAACGGGGCGCTCTGGGTCGCCAGCGCGCCGGCGGGCGAGCTACGAAAGATCGATCCGCAGACCAATTCCATAGTCGCAAAGGTCCGACTTCGTCAGGGCGTCTGCTGCGTGGCCGGGGGCGGCGGGTACGTCTGGGCGGCAGTCAACCCAGACGCAACCGTCTGGAAGCTCAGCAAGGACGGAGACGTGTTGACGACGATCAAGCTACCCGCGCGAATCGACAGCCTTACCTACCGCGACGGCGCCCTCTGGGTTGCGGACGGCGAGGGCGGCACCGTCATCAAGGTCGATCCGACGACAAACGCGCGGCGGACGTACGCGATCGGGCACCATCTCGCCGGCATCGACGAACAGAAAGGCGTCATCGCCGTGGGAGTGAGACCGAGCACGCAGGACGCCACGGCAGGCCTCAAAGGGCGCATCGTTCGCATCGCGGTCAAAGCCGACACGCTGTTCTGGAGCGGGGCACCGACCGACCCATCCCTCTCCGCCTCGTTCGACGCACCCCAGCTGCAGTTCCACTATGCAACCTGTGCAAGGCTGCTCAATTACCCCGATGCGGCGGGCGAAGCGGGCAAGAAGCTCGTGCCCGAGGTCGCGGCCGAGTTGCCGACCGTGTCTGACGGCGGTCGCACGTACACCTTCAAGATCCGACCGGGCTACCGGTTCTCGCCGCCGTCGAACGAGCCGGTAACCGCCGAATCGTTCAGACACGCGCTCGAGCGCACGTTCTCGCCGAAGTACGCCTGGTTCGACCCCAGCGGCGCCGTGCTCATGGGGGCGGCGGCGTACCACGCCGGCAAGACCGCCCACATCGCGGGGCTCTCTGCTCGCGGTGACACTCTCGTCATCAGGTTGACGAAGCCCGTGCCCGAGCTTCCCCGCCTGCTCGCGCTGACCTACGCCTGCGCCGTCCCGGTGTCGACGCCGGTCGTCTCGCACGGCATCGACGCGCCGATTCCATCCGCCGGGCCGTACTACCTCGCAGCCCACACGGACTCGGTGGCGGTGCTGAAGCGGAATCCGAACTACCACGGCCCACGGCCGCAGCGCCTCGACGCGATCGTCTATCGATTCGGCATCGCGCCTGGAGATGCCGCAGCGCTGATCGCGAGAGCCAAGTTCGACTACGTCATGGAATACGATCCGGCGCTCGCGCCGGACACACCAGCCGCGCGGGGGGCAGGCAGCAGGTACCGCCTGACGCCCGACTCGACGGCGTCGACGAAGCTCCTGGCCTTCAACACGAACCGGCCGCTCTTCAAGGACCTTCGGCTCCGCCGGGCGGTGGAATACGCACTCGATCGCCGTGCACTTGCCTCCCTCGACAACGCCATTCCTTCCACCCGCCTGCTCTCGCCGCGGCTGAGCGGGTTCGATGCCGCCCAGATGTATCCACTGCGGCCGGACCTACGGAAGGCCAGGCAGCTCATGGGCGGCCGTCGCGCCCATGCCGTCTTTGCCACCTTCGATCCCTCCGGGGACCCGATCGCTGCCCGGTTCGCACGCGCGGTACGCCAGCAGCTCGCCGCGATCGGCATCAGCGTCACGGTCCTGCCGCTCAGGAACGAGGACTGGGACAAGGGAACGGTCGCAACGAAGATGGCACGCGCAGATCTCTCCTGGGCGGGCGGAAACTCCGACACCGGGGACAGCGTGCCGTACCTTCAGGGTCTGCCTTACGTCCCGGCGACCGAATCGGCACGGCTGACCGAGATCGCGAAGCTGTCGTCTCCCCGACGAGAGAGCGAAGCCGCCGCCCTCGCAACCGACCTCGAGCGAAAGGCTCTGTATGCCGTGTTCGAAGAGGGGGCGGTTCCCGAGCTCGTCTCACGACGACTGGGCTGCATCGTGCACCAGCCGGAGTACGCCGGCGTCGACCTCGCGGCGCTCTGCCTTGCGAACGGTCGCGACTGAGCGCTAACCGGGCGCCGCTTGGCCCTGGGGCGCTCCCTGCTGAAGCTCGATTCCGACGTCGCCGAAGACATCGACGATCGTGGTAATCACATGCTCGTCGACCTCCGATTCTGCCGGAATGGGGATGAAGCCGAGCCAGCGGCGCCGTTCGAGCTGGCGGACCATGAAGGCCCACTCCCCGCTCCCAGGCTCACCGTCGAGCCCGGCGTAGATTGCAATCTGAAGCCTGACGTCGTCTCCGTAGCGGGCACCGACGAACCAGCCCCAATCCTCGCCCACGAAGTCGGCGGTCAACCCGCGGGCCACGAGTCCTTCGGTGATGAACGCAGCCACATCGCGGCCGTAGAACCGGTTCCCGGCGTTGTAGTCCTCCGGGAGCTCCGAGGACTGGTCGAACCGATCGGACTCGAACCTGAACCACTGCTCGAACTTGCCGCCGGCCATGATTGCAATCTATGTCAAGCCGTGCCGGCGCCCAGTCCTCGGAGCTAGCGCCAGGCGCACCCCTTTGCACGCCTTCTGCCAAGGCTCGCCGACCGGGTCGTCACGCGGGCGTTGAACCCGACTCGCTGATCGGGCACGGCCCGAGCAACACGTCGAGGCGCCGAACAACTTCGCTGTGGTCGACGACTGGTCCCACTCCGAGGTGGTCCGCCAATTCACGCTCCAATCGCTCGAACATCGCCGCTGTCGCTTTGATGGCCCGAGCGATGTCAGCGGAGTCATAGTGCGCATAGCTCGCGCCCAGCTCGACGAGATCCGCAGGCGCCGCCCAGCGCTCGAGGAAGCGCCCCTGGTGCCAGGTATCGACGCCGGAGGTGCGCGCGTTGATCGTCAGCAACTGGACGAGGAGGCTCTTGAGGTGGCCGTCGCACGCCTGCTTTGCGACGTAGGTCTCGCCGCGTCGCAGCTTCTTCGCCGCCCAGAGGGCGTGGTACCAGAAGTCGTGTGAGAGCTGAGCCAACTGACATGCGGTCAAGGCGTTCGACTCGACCGACGCCGCGTTCGCAAAGCCTGTGCCCAGGCCGAGCTCGTCGTGCAGGATGCGGTAGCCCCGCGCGACCACGGCCATCGCCTCGGGGTCGGCGAGCAAGGCGGTCATGCCCGCGGCAGGGGCGAGGTTGAAGTCCACTTCAAGACCGGAGTCGAACAGCACGCGGCGCTCGACGAGCCCACCCAGCGGCGTCGGCTCGAAGAACGTCAACAGCGGCCGGCCGAACGCCTCGAGCCAGCCGGCCGACTCGACGTAAGGAGCAGGGTCGTCTACGACGAGAACCAGATCGACGTCCGAGAGCTCGTCGGCCGGGACGACTCTTCGCGCTTGCGAGCCGACGAGAAAGACGGCCCTGACATCGGGCTGCTCGCCAGCCCAGGCCGTGATCTGCTCGAGAAACGCTTCGACGGTCATGCGGAATTCAGACCGCCATTTTCGTGCTTACCGGTGCGCTCTTCCTGCTGTACTCGTCCGGCGAGCTTGATCGAATCAGCGGGATCGTGCTGATCGGCGTAGCAACGCACTTGGCCCTCGAGCGACAGCAGCCAGGCCGACAGCGACGAGCGGCACGAGGACATGTGTGACGTCGCGCGGATCGCGGTGGAGGATCGGCGCGGCGACCACCACAAGAGTGGCGATCCCACCAGCCGCCGCGGCTCGCCCTCGTGTTCCAGATCGGGCGACCGTCGCCGTCGCAAGCAGGATCGGCAGCAGCGAGACCGCGAGGGCATCGAACATCAAGTGGGTGGCCAGCACTCCGGCGAAGGCGCCGACGGGATGGTGGCGGCGGAAGAGCAGGGCTAGCGCGCTCTCGGCGAGCGCGGCGCTCAGCCAGTAGATGTGCGTGCCCCGCTGACC
>JBKPEC010000071.1:0-6560 GCA_046728195.1 Actinomycetota bacterium | reverse complement strand
CGCGTCGGCGCCAAATTCGCACCGCTGCCGTTCGCACCGGTGATGGAGGAGTTCGTCGTGCCGCATGCGCAGGACGTGTTGGAAGCGATCCGCCGGACTGTCAGGCGCAATGGCAACTGAGATCAAGCTGCCCCGGCTCGGCCAGGGGATGGAGTCGGGGACGATCGTCAAGTGGCTCAAGGCCGAGGGCGACACGGTCAAGAAAGGTGAGCCGCTCTACGAGCTGGACACGGACAAGGTCACACAGGAGGTCGAGGCGGACGCCTCCGGCGTGCTGTTGAAGATCGCCGTCGCGTCCGGCGAAGTGGACGTGGGGAAGACCATCGCCGTGATCGGCGAGCAAGGCGAGGACGTGGTGGTCGCCGAGGAAGTGGAAGCGGTCGAGACGCCTGCGCCACGCGCCGAGCCCGAGCCGGCCTCGGAGCGGCCCGTCCGCGATAGCGGACCGGGGGAGGGGGCCCGGGGGAACCGGGAGGTTCCCCCGTCGACTACGAACGGGCGCATCAAGGCCTCGCCGCTTGCGCGCCGGATTGCGCGCGAGCGCGGCATCGACCTGAGCACGATCGCCGGCACCGGCCCCGAAGGGCGCGTCGTCGCCGAGGACGTCGAGCGCGCCGCGGCCGGCGCCGCGCCGCTCGCGCCCGCCGAGCCGGCGCCTGTGTCCGCGGAGGTCGAGGTCGAGCAGCTTTCGTCGATGCGGAAGACGATCGCCCGCCGCCTGACGGAGGCCTGGCAGGCGCCCGTCTTCCAACTCGGGATCACCGTCGACATGGAGCGCGCACTCGAGCTCCGGCGCCGCCTCGTGGAGCTTCACGGCGACGGCGCCAAGCCGACGGTCTCCGATCTCATCACCAAGCTCTGCGCGATGGCGCTGCTGCGTCACCGGGACGTCAACGCGCTCTATCGGGGCGACACGATCGAGCTGCATCCGACCGCGAACATCGGGATCGCCGTCGCGATTCCGAAGGGGCTCGTCGTGCCGGTCATCCGCGGCTGTGAGCGCAAGACGATCGCGGAGATCGCGGCGGCGCGCGCAGAGGTCGTCGAGCGCGCGCGAAGCGGGAAACTGCAGCAGGCCGACCTCGACGGCGGAACGTTCACGATCTCGAACCTCGGCATGTTCGGGATCGAGCGGTTCATCGCCGTCCTCAATCCGCCCCAGGCGGCGATCCTCGCAGTCGGCTCGACCGAGGAGAAGCCCGTCGTCGTCGACGGCCAGATCGTCGTGCGACCTCGCATGGAGCTGACACTCACGTGCGACCACCGGGCGGTCGACGGCGCGACAGGAGCGGAGTTCCTGCGGGACGTCAAGGCCTTCCTCGAAGAGCCCGGCCTCGCGCTGTGACGGACCTGTGACGCCGGTCTGGTACCACGTGCGTGACCTCGAGGCCGGGCGGGCCTTCTACAAGGACAAGCTCGGCTTCACCGAGATTTACGTCGACGAGGATGGCAGCTGGGCGAAGCTCGAGCGGGGCGGGATGGAGATCGGCCTCGCGCAGGGCGAGCCCGAGGAGGACGGCGGGGTCGCCCATGTCGACGTCGAGGATGTCCGGACCCTGGCGGAGGAGCTCCGTAACGCGGGGGTCGACGTAGGCGTGGTCTTCGAGCTGCACGGCGAGATGCGGCTCGTGGACGTTTTCGACCCCGATGGAAATCGTCTGCAGTTCGCGGAGGAGCTCTCCGGTCGCTGACCCTGACGGCGCGCTTCAAGGCGCCGGTATGCGTTTCGGTTACAGGGCAGAGGGCCGCTGAACAAGCGGCGCGGGCAGGCGTACGCGGCCGGGACCCAGTCGCAACGCACGGCGCCGGAGGAGCCGGGCACGCAGGCCCGTTCCGAATTCGGTCCGCCGATCGTCGTCACGTTTCATGTACCTAGAGATGCCGCAGGCGCCGCCTTCTTGCCTCGATTGTCGCGAATCACTCCTTCGAGGGACAGCGGTCATACACTGCAGGCAGTGATTCGCCAGGCCGGACCGCAGGATGTCCGTTTCCTTCGCGACATGCTCAAGCACGCGTATCACTGGCGCCTGAACGAGGATCCGGACCTCCCCGTCGCGCGCTACGTCAACAACTGGGGCCGCCCGGGCGACGCCGGCCTGGTCGCCTGGGAGGCCGGCCCGATCGGCGCCGCGTGGTACCGGGTCTTCCCGGCGAACGCTCCGGGCTTCGGCTTCGTCGACGAGCAGACCCCGGAGCTGACGATCGCGGTAGTGCCGAGCCGCCGCGGCGGCGGGCTCGGGGGACAGCTGATGGGCGCGCTCCTCGACCGTGCGCGGCAGGACGGGCACAAGGCGATCAGCCTCAGCGCGGAGAAGGGGATGACGAAGCTGTACGAGCGCTATGGCTTCGCACCGGTGGAGGAGAAGGACGGGACCGTGACGATGCAGGCAACGCTCTAGCGCGATTCGCTCGGTACGATCGACCTGATGGAAGCTGACGTTGCCGTTCTCGGAGGAGGGCCAGGCGGGTACACCGCCGCGATCCGCGCGGCGCAGCTCGGTGCGAAGACGGTCTGCATCGAGCGCGAGCCCGAGCTCGGCGGTACGTGCCTGCGAATCGGCTGCATCCCGACGAAGGCGTGGGTGCAGACCGCGTATGCGCTGAAGGAGGCCGAGCACACCTTCGACAAGCTGGGCGTCAAGCTGGGCGGCTTCCAGCTCGAGTTCGGCACCGCGAACGACTGGAAGGCCGGCGTTGTGAAGCAGATGACGTCGGGCGTCGCGTCGCTGTTCAAGGCGAACGGCGTCGAGTGGGTGAAGGGCAACGGCAGGTTCAAGGACGCGAACACGATCGCCGTCGACAGCGGCGAGGACGTCACCTTCAAGAACGCGATCATTGCGACCGGTTCCTTCCCGTTGTGGCCGCCGATCGAGGGCCTCGACTCGGAACGCTGCGTCGACTCCGAGGGTCTACTTGCCCAGACCGAGGTGCCGGAGCGACTCGTCGTGCTCGGCGGCGGGATCATCGGCTGCGAGTTCGCCTCGATCTTTCAGCGCTTCGGTAGCGAGGTGACGATCATCGAGATGCTTTCGACGCTCATCCCGCAGGAGGACGCGGACGCATCCAGGGAGCTGGCCAAGCAGTTCGGCAAGCGCGAGATCACGCTGCACCTCGAGAAGCAGTGCACCAAGGTCGAGGAGAGAGGCGGCGCCCTCACCGTTCACTTCGGCGACGGCGAGACCGTCGAAGCCGACCTGATGCTCGTCTCGGTCGGTCGCGGCCCCACCGTCGAGGGCATCGGGCTCGAGTCGATCGGCGTCGAGTTCGACAAGCGGAAGGGCATCGCCGCGGACGAGCACCGGCGGACGACCGTTGACCACATCTACGCCGTGGGCGATTGCGCCGGCTACTGGCAGCTCGCACACACGGCTTTCCGGGAGGGCGAAGTTGCGGCAGAGAACGCGTGCGGTCACGAGGCGATCGTCGACAACCGCGCCGTGCCGCGGCCGATCTACACCGATCCGGAGATCGCCGGCGTAGGGCTGACCGAGGCCGAGGCGCGCGAGCAGTACGGCGACGATGTCGTGACGGGAATGTTCCCCTGGGTCGCAAACGCGCGCGCCGTGATGCAGAACGAGACGACGGGCTGGGTGAAGTCGATCCACGAGACGCGATACGGCGAGCTGTTGGGGCTGGTGATGGTCGGGCCGCACGTGACCGATCTCATCGAGGCGGGCGTCGTGGCGATCGACGCCGAGGCGACCGTCGAGACGGTGGCCGACGGCATGGCGGCGCATCCGACACTCTCGGAGGCCATCAAGGAAGCCGGCCTCGTGGCGCTCGGGCGCCCGATCCACGTGCCGATCCGCAAGCGGGCCGCTGCCACCGCGTAGCCGCTGCTTACCCGTTTCGAGTAGGAAACCCGGGCGTATCTGGAAACGGGCCGGCGCCGTTTTCCGATGAGAGATGGCATCGGCCGCTCCCGAGATTCCGGTCCTAGCCCGTAATCAGGCCTTCGAGACCCTGTACCGCCGGTACGTCGCCGACGTCTACCACTACGCGCTCGCGCTGCTTCGCAATCCGGCGGACGCCGAGGACGTCACGCAGACGACGTTCCTCAACGCATACCGCGCGTACCAGAGCGGGGTGGAGGTCGCGAAGCCTCAGAACTGGCTGATCAAGATCGCGCACAACGTCGCGCGTTCCCGCTACGCACGCTCGAGCCGCCGCGTGACAGAAGTGCCACTCGAGGATCACGTCGAGCACCTTGCGCTTCCAGAGGACGAGCGGCCGAACGTCGACGGCCTCTTGCAGGCGCTTTGGCGGCTGCCCTTCAACCAGCGGGCCGCGCTCGTGATGCGCGAGCTGGAAGGCCGGACGTACGCCGAGATCGCCGACACGATCGGCGTCTCTGTGTCGGCGGTCGAGACACTGATCTTCCGCGCACGAAAGTCGATGCGGACGAACGCGTCGTCGGTTCGGACGCTGGCGACGGTTCCGGTCCCGAGCTCCCTCACGCACCTGTTCGGCGGCGGAGGCGTGATCGCCGGCGGAAGTGGTGCCGCCGCCGGCGGCGGTGGCGTGCTCGGAGCGGGCCTTCTCGTGAAGGCCGGCGTCGCAGTCGTCGCCGGGATCGTCGCGACCGGCGTTCTCACGGAGCGGTCGACGCGAGCAGACGTCGCGCACCGGAGCGGTTCGCCGGCCGCGGTGTCCTCTGAGCGCAACGGCGCCCTCCAGATCGTTCGTGGATCCGAGGTGTTCGACGCGGTGAGAGCCGGGGCTCGAGGAGTCGTTGCCGGCACCACCAGCGCGGCTCCCGAGTACGGGACCCCGCAGGAGCCCGCGCTCGTGGCGGCGACGCAAGGCCCGACCTCGGCACAGACGGTGTCCACGCCGGAGCAAGCCTCGTCTGCACTGGGACCGGGCCTGCCCATCCAGCCGGTGCCCGTCACGGCGCCGACAACCACGGCGGCCCAGGTGACCGACGTGGTCACCACGGTCGAGAACACGGTCCCGAATCCCGCGACAGCCCTGCCGGTGCAGCTTCCAGGCGTCCCCACGCTGCCCGCGACGGTCCCTCAACCACCCGGGGTCCCCGCGCTGCCTTAGAGAGAAAATCCCCCGTCGGGGTCGCAAGATTTGCCCGGAACGGGTATCTACTAGGGCATGACGCCCGTGCTGGCGCAGCAATCGCGCTTGGACCGTGCCTTCGAGCGGATGTACCGGCGCCATGTGGGCGACGTCTACCGGTACGCCCTCGCCGTGATGCGCAATCCCGCCGACGCCGAAGACGTGACGCAGACGACCTTCCTGAATGCGTATCGCGCCTACGCCGAGAAGGGCAACCGTCCCGAGAAGCCGCAGAACTGGCTGATCGCCATCGCGCACAACGTGTGCCGCCAGCGCTTCCGGCAGTCCGCGCGACGGCCCTCGGAGGTCGCCTTCGAGGACGACATCGCGGACACGGTCGTCGACGACGAGGCGCTCAGTGGGGACGACATCAGGCGCGCTCTGAGTCACCTCGCATTCAACCAACGCGCGGCGCTCGTGATGCGCGAGCTGGAAGGCCGCTCGTACGCCGAGATCTCGGAGATCCTGGGGCTCTCGACGAGCGCGGTCGAGACTTTGATCTTCCGCGCACGGCGCGCTTTGCGTGAGCAGCTCGAGGGCTCGCTCAGCTGCGGCGAGGCCGAGTTTGCGATCTCGAGACAGCTCGACGGACGGCTGCCGCGTTCGGAGAAGGGACAGCTCCGCGCGCATCTGCGCGAATGCTCCGAGTGTGCGTCGTTCGCACGGCGGCAGCGGGCACAGCGCGGTGCGCTGAAGACACTTGCTCTCGTCCCGATCCCGACCTCGCTCACGTCGCTCTTCGGCGGTGGCGGGACCGCCGTCGGTACAGGCGTTGCGCTGAAGGCCGCGGCGGCGGTGACCGCAGGGCTCGTCATCGGCGGCGCAGGCTACGAGGGTGTGCATCAGGTGACGCGGCACACGAGCAAACCTGCCGCGACACCCGCGCCTGCCGTCAAGGCGCAGCACCGCCTTCAGAGCGTCGTCGCTGAGACTCGGCATGGTCGGGCGGTTCGCGCGGCGACCGCCAAAGCGCACGCGCGTGCTTCGTCGGCGCACGGGCATCAGCAGAAGCAGGCAAAGACTCACAAGGGACACAAGAGGCATGCAAGCGGCCGAGCGGCACACAACAAGCACTACCTCGGCGATGCGAGTGTGGCAGCCCGGCATGTCAAGGTCGCACACACGCCTACGCGCAGACATGCTCAGACCGTCCAGCAGCACCACGCCCCGAAGGCGAAGGCCAAGCGTCACCAGCTTCCGGGCCCGTTCGACACGTCGCCGCCCGGCCACGGCAACGGCAACGGCAAGTAGCTGCAAGAAAACTGCCCCGGCGGTGTCTCTGAGGGAGGACGTGTCCTCGTCCCTCGCTCCGGGGCCGTGCCGCCCGCGGGCCCCGGAGCCACTCTCCTGCGCCCTGGACGATCGCGACGGGCTGGTTGGTAGGCTCGTCCGCGAAAGGAGACTCATGGGGATCGTCAATCGACGGAATGCGATTCTGGGTTGGGGCGTGTGGCAGGCCTTCAAGGCGTACGGCAGGCAGAAGGCCAAAG
>JBKPEC010000070.1:0-4332 GCA_046728195.1 Actinomycetota bacterium | reverse complement strand
GATTCAGGTCCCGCGTCGCCTCGGCGATGTCCGTGCCGTCGACGTTGGAGACGAAGCGGAAGTCCAGGTCTCGCTGCGAGTAGTAGCGCAGGGCCTCGTAGGCCATCACCGGGCCGAGATCGGAACCACCGATGCCGATGTCGACGATGTTGCTGATCCGCTTGCCGGTGTGACCCTTCCACTCGCCGCCGCGAATTCGCTCGGAGAAGTCGGACATGCGGTCGAGCACCGCGTGCACCTCGGGCACAACGTCCTCGCCGTCCACCACGATGCGCTCGCCCCTGGGCGCGCGCAGCGCGACATGCAGCACGGCGCGATTCTCCGTGACGTTGATCTTCTCGCCGGCGAACATCGCGTCGCGACGCTCCGCGACGCCACGCTCCTGCGCGAGCTCGAGCAGCAGACGGATGGTCTCGTCGGTGACGCGGTTCTTGGAATAGTCGAGGTAAAGCCCGACCGCGTCGAGCGAAAGGCGCTCACCGCGCGCTGGATCGGCGGCGAAGAGGTCGCGGAGGTGGGCCTCCCGCAACAGTCCGGCGTGCGCCTCGAGGTCCTTCCATGCGGACGTCTCGCGCAGGGAGCGCGCCGTGCTCACGGCCCGACCACCTTGAGTGCGAGCAACTCGAACGCGACGTTCGCAGCCGCCAACGCGGTCTGCTGCCCGGGTCCGTCATACGCCGGCGCGACTTCGACGACGTCCGCGCCGACCAGGTTGATGCCCCGAAGGGCTCGCAGAAAGCCAAGGGCTTCGGCAGTCGAGAACCCCGCCACCTCGGGGGTCCCGGTTCCGGGCGCGAATGCCGGGTCGAGGAAGTCGATGTCGAAGGAGAGAAAGACGGGTCGCTGCCCGACCTTCCCTTTCACGACCTGGGCGTAGCCCTCCCCGCCCAGCCGGCGAAGCTCTTCGGACTGAAGAACGGTGAAGCCGAGACTCTCCGCGTCCCCGATGTCGCTCGCTCCGTAGTTGGAACCGCGGATCCCCGCCTGCACGGACCCGACGGCGTCGAGGAGACCTTCCTCGACGGCGCGCTTGAAGGTGCTGCCGTGGAAGTACTTCTGGCCGAAGTACTCGTCCCACGTATCGGGGTGGGAGTCGAGTTGAACTAGGCATAGCGGACCATTCCGACGGACGAGTGCACGCAGCTCGGCAAGCGTGATCGAGTGGTCGCCTCCGAGCGCCAGCGGGAACACGCCCGCCTCCACGAGGGGCGCCATCGTCTCCTCGATCTGCCCGTACGTACGCTCAGTCGCACCGGGTGAGACGGGTGAGTCGCCGTAGTCCACGATCGAGAGTGACTCGACCACGTTGACGGCGAGCACTGGGTGGTACGGCCGGAGGAGCACCGAGGCCGAGCGGATCGCCTCCGGGCCGAAACGTGCGCCAGTCCGGTAGCTCGTGGCTGTGTCGAAGGGAATGCCAAAGACCGCCGCATCCACACCCTCGAGGTCGGTGACGTGCGGTGCACGCATGAACGTGCGTACACCCGCGAAGCGCGGGATGACCTTGGCGTCGAGTTGCTTGTAGCGACTCATTCGACCAGCGACAGAAACCGCCTCGTGCGCTCCTGCGTCGGCGAGGAAAAGAAGGTCTCCGGCGGTGCTTCCTCGATGATCTTGCCCTCGTCCATCATCAAGACCGAGCTCGCGACGTGGTGCGCGAAGCGCAGCTCGTGGGACACGATCATCATCGTCATCCCGTCACGGGCCAGCCCTTCCATCACGTCCAGCACCTCGCGCACTAGCTCAACATCGAGTGCCGAGGTCGGCTCGTCGAAGAGCATCGCCTTGGGACGCATCACCAGGGCGCGCGCAATCGCGACCCGCTGCTGCTGACCTCCAGAAAGCTCTTCGGGATACTGGTCGGCCTTGTCGCGGAGACCGACGCGGTCGAGGAACTCGAGCGCTCGCTCCCGGGCCTCGCGCTTCTTCAAGCCGCGGACCTCGACGAGCCCGCACATCACATTGGCGACCGCAGTCATGTTCTGGAATAGGTTGAACCGTTGGAAGACCATTCCGACTTCCGAGCGATGCGCGGCCAGCTCCTTCTCGCGCAGCCCGCTCAACCTATCTCGCTCGAGGTAGACCGACCCGGAGTCCACCGGCTCGAGCAATGCAAGGCAGCGAAGCAACGTCGACTTCCCCGACCCCGAGGGGCCGATGATCACCTTCACTTGCCCGCGACCCACGTCGAGCGACACACCGCGCAACACCGGGAGGCCGTCGTACGCCTTGTGGACCTCTTCCGCGCGGAGAACGGTGTCGTTCATCGCGCGTCGTGTGAGACCACAGGGACAGCCTGAGGAGTAACGCGCCGGCGCCGCCGCCCCACGGAACTCCACGTGAAGCGCCGCTCGAGCTGCGCCTGCAAGATCATCAAGACGCTGACGATCGCCAGGTAGTAGACGAGGGCAGCCGAGTAGGCCTCCAGGTATCGAAACGAGGCAGTCGCGCGCTCCTGCGACGCCGTCAGCAGCTCATGGAGCGAGATCACGGACGCAAGACTCGTCAGCTTCAGCATCGTGATGAACTCGTTTCCGGTCGGCGGAATGATGATGCGCACAGCTTGCGGGACGACCACGCGGCGCAGGATTCGGGCCCGCGACATCCCCAAGGCCCGCCCGGCGAGCTCCTGTCCCGGATCGACCGACAGGAGCCCGGCTCGGATGATCTCGGACATATAGGCCGCCTCGTTCAACGAGAGGGCGATAAAGGCCGCGAGGAACGGCTTGAACCAGCTCGCCGCAAAGGTCGGCCAGAGCTGTGGGAGCGCATACCAGATGAAGATCAGCTGCAGCAGCGTCGGCGTTGCCCGGAAGATCCAGTTGTAGAAGAAGACGACGCCGCGGATCGAGCGGTGCCGGCTTCCACGGCCCAGAGCCAGAAAGAAGCCAATCGCGGATGCAGCCGCAAGCGATACGACGGTGAGCTCGAGAGCGAGAAGCGCTCCCTTCCAGTACGGGCTGGAAGTGAGCGCTTCCCAGAAAATGTGTTTGTCGAAGCTCGCTAACACGAGCGGTTCGACCTTACTTCACATCACCCACAGGGATCTGCTGCTTCTTCGCCAGCCTAGTCAGCGTGCCGTTCTTCTTCAACGTCTTGATCGCGGACCGCAGCGCCGTACCGAGCTTTGTATCCGACTTGCGATAGTAGATCCCGAACGTATCGGTCTCCGGGAACAGATACGCGATCGCCAGCTTGCCGGGATTGTTCTTCTTCTGATACGCGCCGGACGTGTCCTGCGTCAGCACCGCGTCGGCCCGCCCGAGCAGGATCTGAGCGATCGCATCCTCGTCCCCGGGATAGCTCTGCAGGTTCATCTGCGCCTTGCCCGACGACTTGAACTGCTCGTTCAAGCTCTTCAGATACTCCTCGTACTTCGTCGAGGCCTGAACCGCGACGTTCTTCCCGGATAGGTCGTCGGGCCCCTTGATGGACTTCGGATTCCCGGCCTTGACGACGAGCGCGCGGTGGGTCTTCATGTACGGCACCGCCGGGTACTGCTTCACGCGATCCGGTGTGATGAAGATTCCGCTGATAACGACGTCGCACCTCTTGGCGCCGAGCGCGGGCAGAAGCCCTCCAAACGAGCTGAAGACGAACTTCGCCTTGACCTTCCACAGCTTTGCGATCGCATTCGCCATGTCGACATCGAAGCCGACGGCCTTGCCGGAGCTGGTCTTCGACTCCATCGGCGGAAAGGTCGGGTTGTCGCAGTACTTGAAAGAGCCCTTCACCGGCGAGTTGACGCGGTGGCTCGCCCCGGCTGTTCCGACCACGGCCAGAGCCGCGATCAAGGCCAGCAGGGAGAGTGTGCCAAGAGAGCGCTTCATCGCTCCTCCTCTCCTCGCCTCGATCCTCGGGCGAGCTCGAAGAATGGAAGCTCCGACCCTAGCGCGAATACTCGAGGAGAAACACTGGGACTGGCCGGCTATGCCCACTTATCAGGCTGATCGCCGGCTGCGACGAGCGACGCACGCGCGACGAAGCCGAGCCCGACGACGGCGTGGAGCGCGGACACGCCGATGATGTGCGCCCAGGAACTCTCGAAGAAGAACGTCAGCGTCGCGCCGACGACGAGGCAGGCGAGCGCGGCGACCCCGAGCTGAGGTTGGACGTGGGCCGGTCGCGGCTCGCCAACCTGAACCGGTTCCGGCTCCACCCGGCTGGGATCGAACCGTCCCCTGAGGAACAGCCCGAACAGAAGCGCAAGCGAAGGTAGGAGTAGGATCGCCCCCAGCCCGACGCCAACGATGAGAGTGACAAGCGCGGAGTGGCTGGCCGCTGCCTCTTCGACGGTCAGCCCGGGAAGGATGTACGGACTCTGAGCAGCCG
>JBKPEC010000069.1:0-5777 GCA_046728195.1 Actinomycetota bacterium | reverse complement strand
CGTGTTGAAGTCGCCGCACACGACGACGCGCCTGCCGAGCTGCGACCGCGCCGCAGCAGCAAGAGCGTCGAGGTGTCGCACGTGGATCGAGCCTGCAAACGGCGTGTGCACGTGCGTGACTACGACCGTGACGGGTTTCCCGGCAACGCGCAGACGCACGACGATCGTCGGCGGTCCGTCGGACGGAAAGCGCACGACCTTCGCGGAAAGCAGCGGCAGCCGGCTGTAGAGACCGATCCCGTACGCGTCGTCTCGCGTCTCGAGGACCCGAGTCCGATACCCCGTCAGTCCGTCGCCGAGGTGCCGTGCCATGAGCGGCGTCAGTTCGGTAACACCGAAGAGATCGGGGTGCGTCTGCACGGCAAGGTGCTGCACGGCGGCGTAGTCCTTGTTGCCGACCTCAACGTTTGCGACGACGAGGCGAAGCGCAGGGGCCGCCGACGCCCGGCTTGGAGCGGCGGTCACGCTCCCCGTCAGCGGAACTCCCAGCACGGCGACGTTGACGGCCGCGAGCGCTGCCGCGAACACGGCGAGACGCGGCCGTCGGAGTGGAAGGGCCGCAAGTCCGGCGGCAACGAGCACGACGAGATACTGCAGGCGAAAGACGTCGGCGGTTTCGAAGATCCACCACACTCGATCGAGTAGCCCAAGAAGCGTTGCGACTCCGACAACTGCCACGACACCCGTGACGAACGCGCGCAGCGCACGCACAGCTGCGGAGGGAGAGCGACTCAGGGCAGCGGGCACGAGCCGGATCGTAGTGACCGGCAGGGGGAGCGCGCCGCCGCTCGCTCGTCGCGCCGCCACGTTTTCACGCCGGGTTGAACGTCCTACAACCTAGCTCGATGTGGGCTTTTGGGCGGGTGCGGCGACGCTTCAGCATCTGCGCTTCGCCCACGTAGGCCAGCGAATCAACGAGTCGTGTGGGCTTGCCTCGGCTGCAGGACGCGTTCCATTCTGCGATCTGGGACGAGCCAGGCTGCGGCCACTGCGAAGTAGATTCCAACGTCGACCCCTCCACCACCAGAACGAAACGGCTCGTCTTGTCGAGCTGGCGTCATGGCACGATCCTGTTTGAGTGTTCCCCGAGTACTGGGCGCACGTGTTAGTGGTTCAACCTTGCCGCGAGATCGTGTGCTGCGCGGATGGAGGCGACGTCGACCAGGATCCCTTTGTATGGGACCCGGTTCGGGGACACGTGGTAGTCGATGTACCGCTTGCTGATCACCCTTCCGTTCACTGAGATGAGAATGTGGACAGGACGGTGGCGTCGTCGGTCCGCCCGTGCGACGTTTGTTGTCAGCCCGAGCAACTTTCTTTGCCCGTTAGGCGTCAGTTCGAGGAGGATGTCTGGCTGAGACGTGCGCGGATCGACGTCCGCGCGAACCGACCGAAGATCGGCACGCGACAGCACCGGGCCGATCAGACCGAGGAACTGGCGATCGGAGCTGATACCGATCGCCGCCTACGCGACCGCGAGGGCAACAAGCTCCGCATCACTGGTCAGTGGCGGTCGACCTCCCCGGCGCACGGATCGGATACTCGTCGGCGAAGACGTACGCTGCAACGACAATGGCTTCCAGATCCGTCATCTCGAGCTCCTATCTCGAGCGAACACAAGGACTGGAAGCCCTTCGTCTCAGAGCCGCGGGTCCCTGCCGACCCGCCGACGTTCACGTCAACCCTCTAAACGACTGCCCATGCGCAGGTGAGAGCCGGGTACGCGAAGACCGCGTGTGCTGCCTCCATGTCCTCGCGCAATCGCCCCTGAAGCGTGTCGATGTCAACGTCGCCCGCGGCTGCGATTCCGGTGCGCTCGAGAACCGGTAGAAGGGTTCGGACGATGCCTGGAAGCAGTGCGTGACCCATCGGATCGGCGGGACCGAAGTACGGTTGGATCGTTAGCATCCCGGTCGGCGTCAGCCCGGCTTGCTCGAGGACCTGCCACAGGCGGGGGCCGAGCGCTATCTCCGTTCCTGACTGCTCATACGCTGCCGTGACCCAGCCCACCGCCTGACTTGCCTGCGGAGTTTGGGGAATTGTGCCCGCGCGGCTTATGTCGGGTTCGATTGGCGCGACGATGCCGCCCGGGCGTACGGCCGCAGACTGCATCCTCAACACCGCCGAGGGGTCCGGGACGAACATGAGAACCAGCCGACAGACGACGGCATCGAAGGCGCCATCCTCGACCGGGTCGTGAATATCGCCCAAGACGAAGCGCACATTCGCGCGGCCTAGGCGCTCCGCTCTCGCGGTCGCCTCTGCGACCGCCTCGGGTGCGCGGTCGATGCCTACCACCTCGCCAGCGTCTCCCACGATGTCCGCGACGACGAATGACATGTTTCCTGCGCCGGATCCCAGGTCGAGGACGCGCATGCCGTCGCGAAGACCGGCCGCTACCATCAGTGCCCGCGTCGGCGCCGCAAGCGCCCTCCCCTGGACGTTCAGGCGCTCCAGCTCGTCGGGCTCGTGGCCGAGTTCGTACCGAGTGTTCGACACCCAACCGCCCTTCTGGACAGACCGATTGTTGCATGCCGGCCCCGTCGTGGTTCCGTTGCACCGCGCCATGGAAGACAGCCGCGAATACGACTGCAGTGGGACTCGACCGCCTGAAGCTGATACGCGGCCGGATGGCTGGGAAGATCTAGCTTAAGCGTGTCCAATTTCAAGTACATCGGCGACCAGGGGCAGTCGTTCACTCATCCCGACGGCTCGGGTCAAGTCGTCACCGCCCAGGCCCGCGTGAGCCCCAGCGACTTCGACGGCGTCGAATTCGTCTTCCTCTTCGGCCCTCTACAGGATCCAGACCGTGCGACCCCGCTGGGAGGGCTACTGCGCCGTGCTGTCTCCTCCGGCACCGTCCTCATCGCCGCATTTCAGCTCGGGATCGACAACCCGCTCGCGGTCGCACTCCACGAGATCATCCCGGACCTCGGTTATGGCCAAATAGGTCAGCAACGGGTGTGGAGCTTTCTGCCCGAGTTCGAACGATATTTCGAGCTCTATGGAACGACCGCCGCCTATCTTGACCATGACCCCGACCAAGATAGCCCCATCACAGAGTCGATCGCCTGGCGGTCAGAGTATCCGCCGGATCTCGCCGCCTACGTTGAAGTGGGCCAAGGCGGGGTCTATGTCCTCCCCTACTTCGTGCCAGGGAACGAAAACGAGTTCCTGCCCTACCTCTGGGAGGCTGTGGAGGCTCACCGGTCCGGCCGGCCGGGCCGGGTTCCCGAATTCCTGCGAGGACTGCGGCTCCCGGGCGAGCAGGACGTCCTAGACGAGATCGAAGAGCATGAGCGACGGGTGGACGAGCTCAACAGCGAGGCCGCCCACCTCCGACGGTTCAGGCTTCTGCTCGGGCGTCTCTCTTCGCAGCCGCTCGAGGACCTCGTTATCGAAACCCTGAACATCGTCCTCGCCCGAACCGGTTACGAGGCGCAGTCCCGACGAAGGTGGCGAGGACTTTTGGATTGTTCGCGACGGTCAGGATGCTGCTTTTGTCGAAGTGAAAGCCCTCGGTACGAACATCCAACGCAAAGACGTTTCGCAGGCCGACGCCCATCGAGACCTAGTGGAGCGCCAGGATGCAGATAGCGTCCCTGGTGTCCTCGTTGCGAACATCTTCCGGAAGAGCGCCGACCTCGCCGAGCGACAGCGGGACCCGTCATCTGAGATCCTGCGCCGCGCGCGACAGACGAACGTCCTCTTCCTGAGGACATTCGATCTCTACCACCTACTCACTCACGCAAGAGCTGGAAGAGATGCAGGGAAAGAGATTGTCGCTGCGCTCGGACGCGGTGGTGGCTGGCTGCGCGCGACCCCAGATGGGATCGACTTCATCACATAGGGGCCGGGAGTCGGGGCGAGCGACGCGGGGGCCGCCTCGGCCGTTTCCCCTCGCCCCGGCCCGAGGTTTCAACCTATGCCTGCCGGACGCAAGATGGCGGTTTGAGCCATGGCTCGAGCAGGCACCGAGCCGCTGCTCCTTCGTCACAGGTCGATGACGGCCTCGAGCCCGAGTTGGTTGAGCACATCGACGTAGGCGGATGGGTCGGCGATCCAGCCGCGCAGCTTCTCTTCGAGTGTGCCGTCGCGGTCGGCCTCGAGCTCCTCGACCTTCTGTCGGTTGCCGTCGTACACGAGCACGCGTTCGTCGTCCGTCAGGAAAATCTGGTCGTCGTTGTTGTCGTTCCAGTACAGCAGCGTGCCGGTGATCCTGCCGGTGTAGCCGCCCTCGTTGCCTTCGATCCAAACCTCGTGCTTCTGCGGGTTCTCCAGTGTCTTGCTCACAGCCTCGATCCTTTCCAGCTCGTCGGTCACGGCATCGCGAAGCAGCCGTGAGAGGTTGAGCTCGGCATCCTTCGCCTGTTGGCCGAGCTCGTCGGGCAGGTACACGTTGTGGTTCATGCGCATACCATATACCTATCTGCGCATATCTGTCAAGCGTATGCGCAGAATCCCCCGATGGTCGCTCGTCGCTCCCGCTCAGTCACGGGCGGCGGGGTGGGCTCTGTCAAGTGGCCTGATGAGATAACCGGGAAAACCCTGCTCTCGCTTGACTTCTGCCAAATGCACCATTTCGTCTGTTTCTGTGCATTTGCGTCGAAAACACGCTAGAGAGTCGTAGAGGGTTGACGCAGGGCGCTCGGCCGTGAGAGCGTTCCGCGTTTGGGACTGCGGCGCTCAAGGCAACAAGGAATCGGGAGATGACGGTCGAGATCGAGTCGATTCTCCAGCATGAGGAGATTCAAGGACTGCTGGAGACTGCAGAAGGCACTGGTTCGGTACGCCAACCGGACGTAACCGACCTGATCGAGGCGCACCAGCTCGACGCCCTCGAGACCGACGCGCTCTTCAACGAGCTCGAGCGGCGCGGAATCGACGTGGTCGTCGTGGAGGAGCCCGAGCGAGAGAAGGAGAAGGAGCCGCCGCCTCCCCCGCTCCAGACCTCGTACGAGACGACGACCGACGCGCTCCAGCTCTTCCTGCGGGAAGCCGGGCGGCACCCGCTGCTCACGGCGGCGCAAGAGGTCGAGCTCGCGAAGCGCATCGAGCGCGGGGACCTGGGTGCGAAATCGCACATGATCCAGTCCAACCTCCGACTCGTGGTCTCGATCGCCAAGAACTACCGGAATCAGGGACTTCCGTTCCTCGACCTGATCCAGGAGGGCACGCTCGGACTGATCCGCGCCGTCGAGAAGTTCGACTGGCGGCGCGGCTACAAGTTCTCGACGTACGCGACCTGGTGGATCCGCCAGGCCGTCGCCCGGGCGCTCGCCGACAAGGCACGCACGATTCGCATGCCGGTCCACATCGTCGAGCGCCTGCAGAAGATGAACCGCGCCGAGCGCACGCTCTGGACGCAGCTCGGCCGCGAGCCCACGCTCGAGGAGATCGCCGAGGAGGCGAGCCTGCCCTTGCAGCAAGCGCTCGAGGTCAAGGCTGCGGCGCGCGCATCCGCTTCGCTCGACCAGCCGGTCGGCGAGCAGGAGGACGCGGTCTTCGGGGACTTCGTGGCGGGCGACGATCCGCTGCCCGAGGAAGAGGTCGAGGTATCGCTGCGCTCACAGGCTCTGACGGCGGCGCTGCTCTCCTTGCAGGAGCGCGAGCGGCAGGTACTCGTGCTCCGCTACGGGCTCGACGACTCCGAGCCGAAGACGCTGGAAGAGATCGGCCGGCGGCTTGGCCTCACACGTGAGCGCGTCAGGCAGATCGAGCTGGAATCGCTGCGCCGACTGTCGACGCTGCACGAGATGCAGGCCGTCACGGCGTAA
>JBKPEC010000068.1:0-4245 GCA_046728195.1 Actinomycetota bacterium | reverse complement strand
GCCGGCCGCAGTGCGAGAGGTCACGCCAAGCTTGGTGAAGATGTTCTGCACGTGCCGTGCGACGGTGTGCTCGCTGATGACGAGGTCCGCTGCAATCTCGCGGTTGCTCTTCCCTTTCGCCACCAGGCGCAGCACCTCGAGCTCGCGCACGGTCAACCCGTTGACGTCCCCGTCACCTGCGATGAGCGAATCCATCCAGGCGAGTGCCGGACTCGCGCCGAGCCGCACGAAGACTCGCCGCGCCGCTTCCAGCTCGAGCTCGCATCCTTCCTCGTCGTCGACCAGCCGGCGCGCCTTGCCGAGAAGGACACGGGCCACGGCGAGCTCGTACGGAGCGTCCAGCTCCTGCCAGTGCCGGCAGGACTCGTGCAGCCTGGCCGAGGCTGCCTCGCCGTCACCACGGGCAAGCTCGAGCGCACCGCGCGCCTGTGCAGCGACCGCTTGCAACAGTTCAGTGCCGAACCCCGCTGCAAGTTCGTCCAGCTGCCCGCAGGCCTCGAGGGCCGACTCGACGTCACCGGCAGCGAGCGTGAGCTCGACGTAGGCAGGCAACAAGGCCGCGCGAGCCGCGGCATCCGTCGCCTCGGCCACTGCGCGACGGAGCGCCGCGCAGGCCTTCTCCGTCTGTCCCCGAGCGAGCCGAAGTAGCGCAAGGCCGGGCTGTGGCTCCAGGCCGAGACGGCTCGCCTCGCGGTACGACTCCTCCGCTTCGTCGAAGCGGCCCATCAGCCGCAGAACGTCGCCCTGCAGGTACCACGACCTCGCGATCGCGCCCGGGTTCATCGCCCCCGCAAAGCGTTCGCCGGCAAGACGAGCCTCGTCGAGCGCGGCCGGCCAATCTCCGTGCAACCGCATCAGCTGAGCCCGATGGACGAGACACCGTCCCCGGAACGAGACGAGATCGGGTTGCTGCTCGCACCAGCGCATCAGGGCCGCCGTCCATTCCTGCGCCCGGCGTACCTCGTACACGTCCTCGCAGGCGAGGATGACGCCGCAGTACACGATCCCGGACACGACCGGCGAGACCTCGCCGGCGGTCACCGCCACCATGGCCTCGTCGAGCAGGCGCAAACCTTCGGCAACCCGTCCGCTCTTCGCGACCACCGTGCCCTGTGCATGCACCGCCAGTGCAAAGAGGTCCCTGTCGCCGAAACGCTCGCCGATCTCGGCCGCGGCCGCTGCTGTTGCGGCCGCCCCCTCGAAGTCGCCGCTCACCTCGTGTTGGAAGGCGACCGGAAGCAACATGTATCCCTGCTCCACGCACTCGCCCTCGTGGTGTTCGAGCATCCGCTGTGCGCGGCCGAGCCAGCCGCTGGCCGGGCCGAGCTCGCCGCGTAGCGCCAGGTTCATTCCGATCCAGAAGGCGCACCGGACGGCCGCAGGCATGTCGCCCTCCTCCGCGTAGCCCGCGTGTGCGCGCTCCAACAACGGAATCCACTCCTCGACCCGACCGAGCATGTGCGCGGACGTCGCCAGCCGCACGAGGTCTTCGGCGCTGAGCGGCGCAGCCCGGTCGGCGCGTGACAGGCGCTCGTACGCATCGGCCCACGCCAACGCTTCGTAGGATTCTCGGCCGCGCTGGAGGTCTTTCGTCGTGCGAATCGCCACACGGGTAGCGTAGGGAGCGAGCTGACGAGATGGAAGAACTGTTCTCGTGCGCTCGAGCTACTTTCCGCATCGTCCACCGGTACTGTCCGAACGGGGTCCGTGGCTCTGCAGCGCTTAACCGGTAGTCGGGAGCTGGCGATCGACCTCGGCACGGCGAACACGCTCGTCTTCGTTCGCGGCCAGGGGATCGTCGTCTTCGAGCCGTCGGTGGTCGCGATCGACGAGACCACGAACGCGGTCCACGCGGTCGGCGAAGAAGCCCGCCGCATGATCGGACGAACTCCGGCAACGATTCGCGCGATCCGTCCGCTTCGGCACGGCGTGATCGCCGATTTCGACGTGACTGCGGACATGCTTCGCTACTTCATCCGCCGGGTCGGCGGCGGTGGCCTGTCCCTCTCTCAGGTCGTGCTGTGCGTGCCGAGTGGGATCACGAAGCTCGAGCGCGACGCGGTCGAGGAAGCGACGATCGCCGCGGGAGCACGCAACGTCGCGTTGATCGAGGAGCCGATGGCAGCGGCGATCGGCGCGGGGCTCCCGGTCGCGGAGGCCCAGGGAAGCATGATCGTCGACATCGGCGGAGGCACGACCGAGGTCGCGGTCCTCTCCCTCGGCGACATCGTCGTGTGGGAGTCGATCCGAGTCGGCGGCTACGAGCTTGACGAAGCCCTCGTGCGCTACGTCGACACCGACGTGCGTCTGCAGATCGGCCCCGAGACCGCAGAGACCGCCAAGATCGCCTGCGGCTCGGCGTGGCCGCTCGACCAGGAGCTCGAGACCGATGTCGCAGGTCGCGACCGGGTCACCGGCTTCCTGCGCAGAGCAACGATCACGTCGGACGATGTGCGCACGGCGCTCGCACAACCCGTGGACGCCATCGTCGACGCAGTCCGACGCACGCTCGAGTCGACGCCGCCGGAGCTCGCGGCGGACATCAGCAACAGCGGCATCGTGCTGGCCGGCGGCGGCGCCCTCCTGCGTGGCATCGATCGCCGCATCTCCGTGGAGACGGGCCTGCCGGTCCACGTCGCCGACGTCCCGCTCGAATGCGTCGTGCTGGGAGCCGGCAGCAGCCTCGAGGAGGGCACCGTATTGCAGCGGAGGCGGCGCCTCCCCCGACGGCTCCGGCGCTCACGCCGCTCAAATATTTAAGTTGCATCTTACGTAAGAGTGTGCTTACATATACGCCGTGGAGGCGGCACTGAAGGCGATCGCAGCGCCGAGGCGGCGCCAGATCCTGACCCTCGTCCGCGACGGCGAGCTCTCAGCCGGGGAGATCGCCTCGCACTTCGACGTCACCAGACCCGCCGTCTCCCAGCATCTGAACGTCCTGAAGGAGGCGGGGCTCGTGAGCGAGCGGCGAAACGGCACGAGGCGCCTGTACCGGGCACGTCCCGAAGGGCTCAGCGAGCTCAAGCAGTTCCTCGAGGAGTTCTGGGACGTGCGGCTGGAAGCACTCAAACGCGAAGCGGAGAAGGAGGAGCGAGAGAAGCATGGACGCGACAGCTGAGACCACCACCGTCGAACGAACCATCTCGATCGCGGCGAGCCCGGAGACGGTCTGGGAGTTCTTCGTCGACCCGGAGAAGCACACGCGCTGGATGGGCATGAACGCCGAGCTCGATTCCACCCCGGGCGGCATCTACCGCTGCGCCGTCATTCCCGGCCACACCGCGCGCGGCGAGTTCGTCGAGCTCGATCCCCCGCACCGGCTCGTCTTCACGTGGGGCTGGGAGAACGAGAGTGCCGTTCGGCCTGGCGCGTCGACGATCGAGGTCGAACTGAGGCCGGAAGGCGAGGGCACGAGCCTGCATTTCGTGCATCGCGACCTGCCCGGAGCCGAGGCGGCCGCCTCGCATGCCCATGGCTGGGACCACTACCTGGCGCGCCTTGCGGTCGCGGCGCCGGGCGGCCAGCCTGGCGAGGATCCCTGGCTGACCCAGGACATGCAGACGGCGAGCTGAGAGAACCTTTACGCGGGCACGAGCGGCGTGGCCCGACGGTCACGCCGGTCGTTCGTAAGAATCGCCGGGTGAAGATCCGCGCGGCCGTTCTCGAGGAGTTCGGCGCACCGCTCGAGGTCCAGGATCTCGACCTCGCCGAGCCCAGGGCGGGCGAGGCCTTGGTTCGCCTCGTCGCCTGCGGCGTGTGTCACACCGATCTCTTCACCGCCTCGGGCGCGGATCCCTCTGGTTATTCCCCAACGGTGCTCGGGCACGAGGGCGCGGGGGTGGTCGAGGCGGTGGGCGAAGGGGTTCGCGACGTGGCCGTCGGCGACCACGTCGTGACGCTCTTCTCGCCGCAGTGCCGCGAGTGCGAGCACTGCCTCGATCCGCGCACGAACCTCTGCATGGCGATCCGGGAGCAGCAAGGTCTCGGGTACCTCCCGGACGGGACCGCACGCCTCTCGCGCGATGGCGAAGAGATCCGGCACTTCATGGGCTGCTCGACCTTCGCGGAGTACACCGTGATGCCGGAGATCGCCCTGGCCAAGATCTCGCCGGAGGCGCCGCTGGATCGCGCGTGCCTGTTCGCTTGCGGGCTCTCGACCGGGCTCGGTGCGGCGATCAACACGGCCCGGGTCGAGGCGGGCTCGACGTGCGTCGTCTTCGGCGCGGGGATGGTCGGCCTCGGAGC
>JBKPEC010000067.1:0-8009 GCA_046728195.1 Actinomycetota bacterium | reverse complement strand
CCACTCCTTGACGATGCGTCCCAGCTCGATGGCGTCATCGTCCAAGACCGTCCAGCTCCCCTCCGCCGGGCGTGGACCTTGAAGCACGAGGTGGTCGCAGGCAAGCAGGCGGTGGCTTGCATAACGATCATCCACGGCAGTAGCCCACCGATGCGTCGACGATGTCGTGCTCATCGTCTCGTTCCGCCCGCACCCAGGCGATGCTCGACGCGTGCAACCGTCTGCGGCGGACCAAGCTGCGGAGCTCGCACGCACCATCGTCGCCGAGCCGGACTGTGTGAGTGCGGCTTGCGAACCATCCGCAGAAGACGATTCCGACGGGAAGGTAGAGGGCTAGCCAGCCGGTGCGGTAGGTTCGAACCATCGAAGTGGGACTAGAGAAAGGCGCGCGGTCTCTCCGAATCGATCGGCGCCACCTTCAGGGTTCTTGAGCCGGAGCCACTCCGGCTCGGTGGAGCCGAGTGACGGCTGCCCCTGATGGATCCAAGCGCGCAGGAGTCCCAGCCATGCGGGGGTACCCCCTCCGAGCGCCGCCCATGTAGCAGGAGGTCGCCCGGGAATCGCCGTGTTCATGGGGGGTCGAGCGAGGCGTGGTGACCGAATGGTGAGTTCAGCGACCGATCCGAGAGCTCGAGAACTTCGTCGAGCTCCCGTTCGAAGCGAGGCCGAAGCTAAGCCTGCTGCGTGTCTTCGAGCAGACTCGCAACCAGCGCTCGAAGTTCCTCCTCAGGCAAGGCTGCAAGCTTCAGGAGGCCGGCGTGCAAGCGCTCGAGCTCGCGCTCGGACATCGAGTCGAGGGCGACGCTGCCAACGCGCTCCTCAGCACGAGGGCGTTGCAGCCAACGAAGAAGGATCTCGGAAGCACGGGGATCGGAGACGGCGCGCTCGCGCCAAACCACGCTCGATCTCCGCGTCAGAAGGAGGCTCGCGGCCACGGCGGGTTGCGCGGGCCTGGCGACTCAGCAATGAGGCTTCGCGCGCGGTCTCCGAAGTCCGTCGGTGCGGTCTAGCTCTGATTTGGTCAGCTTCTGCGTCAGGTACAGCTTCAGCTTCTTTCAGCTCGGCCGTGGGCAACGAGACTGACCCCAGGAGTGTTGCCGTGGCTGTAGACGGTACCGAGACCTCACCGGGACCACACCGCTCCGACATTTCGCGACGTCTACGACAAGGACAACCGCACGGTTGAGCCACACGGGCTTGGCTAAAGGCGTCATCTACATGCCCATCGCGTGATACCCGGAGTCGACGTACAGCGTCGTCCCGGTGACGTTCTTCGCATCGTCCGAGAGGAGATATGCCGCGGCCGCGCCCACGTCGTCGGCGTCGATGTGCCGGTGCAGCGGTGAGCGTTCCTCGACGATCGCCTCCATCGTCGGGAAGCCTGCGATCGAGCGTGCGGCGAGGGTCCGCACAGGCCCGGCCGAGATGGCGTTGATCCGGATGTTCTTCGCCCCGAGGTCCCACGCGAGGTAGCGCATCGACGAGTCGAGCGCTGCCTTGGCGACGCCCATCACGTTGTAGTGCGGCACCGCACGCTCGCCTCCGAGGTACGTCATCGTCAGGATCGAACCGCCGCCACGCGCCTCCATCAGCGGCTCCGCAGCGCGGGCACACGCCACGAGCGAGTACGCACTGACGTCGAGCGCAAGCCAGAAGCGATCGCGCGGTGTGTCGGTGAACCGCGCCTCGAGGTCCTCGGCGGCGGCAAACGCGACGGAGTGGACAAGCAGGTCGAGACCGGCGTCGAACACCTCCCCCACCTCAGCGAAGACACGCTCGATGTCGGCATCGGAGCGGACGTCGCACTCGGTCACGAGCGGGCTCGACACCGAGTCCGCGAGATCGCGCACGCTCTTCTCGATGCGCTCGCCCTGGTAGGTAAACGCGAGCTGCGCCCCTCCGTCGGCCAGGCGCTTGGCGATCGCCCAGGCGATCGACCTCCGGTTCGCGACGCCGAGAACCAAACCGCGCTTTCCCTCGTAGGTCCCGGTCATTGCGCGAGCATAAAGTGCAGTCACCTGCCCAGCCGCCCCTTGCGCTAGATTGCCTTCCCTTGCGCCGTTTCGTGGGTCTCATCGCAGTCGCGGCGGCGCTGGCGTCCGCGCTTCCGGCAGGCGCGTCTCTGACTCCGATCAAGCGCACGTTCGGCGACTTGACGCTGCCGCGGGTCCGGGCCGGGACGCTCGCGATTCCGCGCGATCAGGCCTCGGGGCGGATACGCGTCATCGTCAGCCTGCCCCTCTCGCCTCTCGCCGCGTGGTCCGGTAGGACGTTCTCGAGCACGGGAACGACGCGCAAGCTCGACGTTGCGAGCCGGACCTCCCGCAGCTACCTGGCGCGCGTCGTGGCAGCGCAGCGCGTCGCCGCTGCGAAGCTCCGGCGGGCCATCCCGCAGGCACGGATCGACCGGCGCTTCCAGATCGTCCTCGACGGCCTGACCGTGTCACTACCCGTCACAAAGCTTCCGCGACTCGTGCGGCTCGGATTCGTTCGTCATGTCTATCCGAGCATCCGCTACCACCTCGAGACCGACACGAGCACTGCGGTGATCGGCGCGACGGAGTTGCAGGCTCTTACCGGCGCGCGCGGAGACGGGATGAAGATCGGCGTCGTCGACGACGGCGTCGATGCCACGAATCCGTTCTTCAACCCCAACGGCTACTCGTATCCGGCCGGCTTCCCAAAAGGACAGGTGAAGTACACAACACCGAAGGTGATCGTCGCCCGCGCTTTTCCCGGACCGAACTCGGGACGGCGCGGACGTCTGCCGATCGACCGTCGCGCCTCATTCCACGCCACCCACGTGGCCGGGATCGCCGCCGGCGACGCGGGAACGTGCTCACCGGGTGGACGTGACCATCCGCCGACCTGCGGCCTGACGGGCGTCGCACCGCGCGCGTACATCGGCAGCTATCGCGTCTTCAACATCCCGTCCCCGGTCGGCGACACGGCGAACACGCCCGAGATCGCCGCGGCATTCGAGTCGGCGGTACGTGACGGGATGGACGTGATCAACTTCTCCGGCGGCGGGCCCGAGACCGAGCCGGCGAACGACGCGATGATCGAGGTCGCACGGAACGTCGCTGCCGCAGGCGTCGTCTCGGTCATCTCCGCTGGAAACGATCGCGACGACTTCGGCATGGGCTCGGTCGGCTCTCCGGGAACGGCGCCTGACGCGATCACCGTCGCGGCGGTCTCCAACACGCATGTGTTCGCACCGATCCTGAGCGTCCGGACACCCGGCGCGCCGGCGGACGTGCGACAGATACCGCTCGCGGCGGGAGGAGCACCTTTTCCAGGCGCCTTTGCGACGGCCGGACACCGGCTCGTCGACGTCGGTGGCCTGACGAGCGTCGGCGGCGCGCCGGTCGACCGCAGGCTCTGCGGTCCGGACAGCGACGCGAACAACGCGGCCCAAACGCCTTTGCAGCCCGAAGCGCTCGACGGTGACATCGCTCTCGTCTCCCGCGGACACTGCACGTTCGTGTCGAAGGCGATTCGCGCCGCGCGGGCCGGCGCCGTTGCGATCGTGATCGTCGACAACCGTCCGGGCGAGGCCAATCCCATCCCGATCCAGCTGCCACTGCCCGCCGCGATGATCAGCGATCTCGACGGTGCGCACCTGCGCGCGTACCTCGCGACGACGGGCGGCACGGCCACCGCGACGATCGGGAACCTGATCCAGCGCGTCAACACGGGACGGAGCGGGATCGTCACGAGCTTTTCCTCCGGCGGCCCGACCGCGTTCGGGCACCTTCTCAAGCCGGACGTCTCGGCGCCCGGAGGATCGATTCTCTCGGCGACCCTGCCGGAGTTCAGCGGCGGGTCGCCGTTCGCGGTGTTCGACGGCACCAGCATGTCGGCGCCGCACGTGAGCGGCAGTGCAGCGCTGCTACTCCAGTTGCATCGCGGCTGGTCGCCGGAGCAGGTGAAGTCCGCCCTGATGTCGACAGCGGGCGCTGCCTGGGCGGACACGGCGCGTCAGCACGAAGCACCGGTGACGCTGGGCGGAAGCGGTCTCGTCGATCTGCCCCGCGCGTCGAATCCCGAGGTGTTCACCGACCCGGCCTCGCTCTCGTTCCAGGATCTGAACATCACCAAGGGTGCAGACAGCCGCGCCCTGGTCGTCCGCGTCACCGATGCCGGCGGTGGTGCCGGGCAATGGCAGGTGGAGCTCGCGCCTCAAGCCGCAACGAACGGAGCCTCGCTGGAGCTTCCGCCCTTGCTGACGATTGCGCCCGGAGGTGAGGCCGACCTCGTGGCCGTCGCCCATGGGAGCGCCGATGCGGCCGTGGGTGATGACTATGGATTGATCCTGCTGAAACAGGGATCCGTCACTCGCAAGATCCCGTACGAGTTCTTCGTCGGCCGTCCCCAACTCGCGTTGATGGACGCGAAGCGCCTGGTCAAGTTCCAGGTTGGCACCACCGTCAGAGGGCCGAACCGTGTCTCGACCTACTGCTGTCCTGCCGCACCGTTCGGTCCCTCGCCCGATTACGTCGGGGCGGCGATGGACGAGACCGGCTCCGAGACGCTCTACGTCACGAGCGTCGACAGGCCGGTGGCCAACCTGGGTGTGGCGGTGGAAGCGGCGCAGGGCGGCTCGCTCGTTCATCCGTGGTTCCTCGGCTCTCCGAACGAGCGCGACGTCCAGGGGTTCGCCGGAACGCCGGTGAACGGCAACCTGCTGATGTTCGACTACCGTGTCGACCTCGGCGCGGCCGGCGCATCGTTCCCGAAGCAGCAACGCTTCTGGATCGCGGTCGACTCGGGCTCCGACCCCTTCACGCACAAGCCGCTGCCGGGCGCGTACATCCTTCGCTCGTGGGTCAACGACGTCACTCCCCCAAGCATCCGGCTGTTGACACGCCGAGTCGCTGCGGGACGTCCGACCATCGTCGCGCGTGTCACTGACAAGGGAGCCGGCGTCGATCCGCTGTCCCTCGTGATCGGCTACCGCGGCGCGCTCGTCGGCGCGGCGGTCTACGACCCACTCTCGGGGATCGCACTGTTCCCGCTTCCCAGAGCTGCTCCCAGGATCCCGAAGGGCCGGACGCGCATGGTCGTCTCGGGATCCGACTTCCAGGAGGCGAAGAACGTCAACACGAGCGGCGACGAGCTCATGCCGAACACCTCATTCCGACGGCTGCGGATCGCTGGAGTCGCCGGACCGACGCTGACCTGGATCGCCCCCGCCGCGAACCAGTGCGTCGGCAAGACCGCCGGCCTGGTAGTCGTGGCGAGCTCGAGCAAGCGGCTGCGCTCTGTCCGCTTCTTCGCCGACGGAAAACAGGTCGGGATCGATCGCAAGGGCACTGCCGACCTCTACAACGGATCGTGGAAGCGAGGCTCCGCCGCGAAAGGCCGGCACGAGCTCCGCGCGGTCGCCCTCGATGCGAGCGGCCGCACGCTCGCCGCGACACGGCGCGTTCGCGTCTGCCGGTAGCCGTCGTCACCGGTGCTTCGAGCGGGATCGGCGAGGCCATCGCACACGCACTCACGGCACGAGGCACCTGCGTCGTGCTGCTGGCAAGACGGGAAGAGCGGTTGCGTGTGCTCGCGGAGGAGCTGAGCGCGGAGTACGAGGTCTGCGACGTCGGCAGGCGCGCCGACGTCGAGCGAGTGGCCGCCGCCGTCATGGAACGACATCCGAGGATCGACCTGCTGGTGAACAACGCGGGGATCCCCGGCCGTCGAGGCTTCACGTCGATCGAGCCGGACCGCCTCGAGGAGATCGTCCGCGTCAACTACCTGGGCGGGGTCTGGTGCCTGCGAGCGTTCCTTCCTGCACTTGAGGCAGCCGGACGGTCCGACGTCGTGAACATCGTCTCGGTCGCCGGGACGGTTGCGTTCGCACCGTCGGGGCCGTACTCCGCGTCGAAGCACGCTCAGCTCGCATTCTCCCGTGCCACGACGCCGGAGCTTCGGGGCAAGGGGATTCACGTACATACCGTGAACCCCGGCTTCGTGGAGACGGAGGGCTTTCCTCAGGCGACGGTGCTTCGGAGCGCGCTCCTGCGACGACTCGTCGTCGGGCCGGATCAGGTCGCCCGGCATGTGCTCGAGGTGATCGACCGGGATCGGCGAGAGACGTTCGTGCCGCGGTGGTATCGCGTCGCGGCAATCGCGCAGGCTGTGGCGCCCGGTCTGGTGGCGCGGCTCGCCGCGCGGTCGGGGTACAGAACCTAGGACCCTTTACGCAGGAGGTACCAGCAGGTCCGCGCGACGTAGGAGTCGGGGCCGCCCGGCGAAAGGGCTCGCGCACGCTCGCGCGCCTCGCCCTCGCAACCGGCGAGGTCGAGGTAGTAGTCGAGCTGTCGCGTGTGGTTCTGGAAGTGGGTGCGCAGTAGGACGAGCTCGTTCGCGTCGAAGAGGCTCCGGAGATCGGTGTCGGGAAGCGTCCGCGTGTGCGAGGGATCGCGAGCACCTTCGAATCGGTCGAGCTCGAGGGCGACGAGTGGATCGACGGGCGCGATCTGATCGTCGACGAACACTCGCCCACCCGGCGCCGTCACGCGCGCCAGCTCGGCGACGGCCTGCTCAGGTCGCGCGACGTGATGCAGCGTCCGGCGCGAGCAAGTGAGGTCGAACGTGCCCGACTCGAATGACAGGTTCGTGACGTCGCCCTCCACGAAGGTCACGTTGTTCGGCGCACCTGCGCGCGCGCGTTCGAGCAGCGCGGGGACGATGTCGACCCCGACGACATCGCGCACCAGCGGTGCCAGAGCGAGCGCAAGGGTTCCCGCACCGGTGCCGGCATCGAGCGCATGCTCGTCGCCGCTGGGCTGGACGAAGGAGCGAACCTGGTCGCGCACAAGCTCGATCTGCCGTTGTGCGTGTTCGGCGACGAGCGGCGCGGTCGCACCGAAGCGCGCACGAACCTCCTCGGCGTTGGAGGTCGACTCAGGCATCGATGACCGTTCTGCGGGCGCGGAGCGGACTGCTCCCGATCCCGCAAACCAGCTCGTAGTTGATCGTGTCCGCCACCGCGGCGTGCCTCTCGGCCAGGACGCCGTGTCCCAGCAGAACGACCGGAGCGCCCGCCGGTAGCTCGCGGTCGAGCTCCACCGCGAAGGAGTCCATCGATACCGTCCCGACCACTCGACGCGGCTCTCCGGCCACGCGGACTTCAGTCCCCGTGAGATCCCGGCGGAAGCCGTCCGCGTAGCCGACGGGAACGATCCCGATCCAGGTCGGTTCGGCGGCGATGAAGCGGCGACCGTAGCCGGTGCTCTGGCCGGGCTCGAGGCGCTTCACCTGCGCCAGCATCGACTGCCAGGACAGAACCGGTTCGAGGCCGTCCTCGGCGGGATCGGTGTTGAACGGCGACAGCCCGTACAGTGCGATCCCGCAACGCACCGCGTTCAGATGCGATTCGCGCAACCGCAATGTGGCTGCGCTGTTCGCCGCGTGACGGGTCAAATGGCTGAACTCGGCGGTCGCCGTTCGGAAGCGCTCGAGCTGCGCCCGGGCGAAATCCAGATCGCTGTCTGCCGTGGCGAGATGCGTCATCAGGCCGACGACCTCTGCAGGCGCCGCCGGCAGCTCGCCCAATCCGTACCGTCCCATCCCCGTGTCGAGCTTGAGATGCACGCGCACCCCCTCCGGGATCTCACCGTCGGCGATTGCGAGCTCGAGCCTGGCGTCGCGCGCGAGGGCCACCTCGCGGTTCGAGGCTGCAGGGCCCATGACCAGGATCCGCTCGGCGCGGAACTCGCTGCGCAACGCGAGGCCTTCCGGGATCGTCGCCACGCAAAGGGCGGTTGCACCCGCACCGAGCGCGGCCCCGGCGACGTCCACCGCCCCGTGCCCGTAGCCGTTCGCCTTTACCACTGCCCAGAGATGCGGACCGTCGAGGGCGCGCCGAAGCGTGCGCACGTTACGCCGGAGCGCGCCCAGGTCGACGGTGATCTCGGAACGGTGCATCAGGCCAGCGCGAGCGGCAACGACTCGACGACGTCCGAGGCGACGAGCCCGACCTGATGAGGCGCGATTTGTGCCGCTCGGCC
>JBKPEC010000066.1:0-19070 GCA_046728195.1 Actinomycetota bacterium | reverse complement strand
CGGTCGCCTCTGCGCGAGACCTCGTACACCGTCGGAGATTGCTTCAGCCACGGCGATGGAAACGACAAGGTGTGCACTTCCTCGGCGAAGTAGAAGGCGACCGACTCGCGATAGTCGAAGACGTCGAGCAGCTGGATCCAGGCGCTGTCCCAACGCGAGCCGTTCGCAAGGCGGACGTAGCCGGTGACGGCGCGCCCCTCGTTCCACCAGTCGCCCCCGACCACCTCGGCCGGCAGCGGCTCCCTCATTCGCTCGAGCAACCCGTGGACGAGGTTGACGTCGTGGACGAGGCTGCCGAGGAAGGAACCTTCGAAGGCCGTGACGACCTCCGGCGGGGCCGCGCCCACTGCCTCCGTCACCTGCGCCCGCATCTGGTCACGGCCTGCCTCGATCACGTCCGCCGGGACGTCGTTGCCGCGGAAGATCTCGCCCGGGGCGAAGAAGGGCTCGAACTCCGGATCGTGGACGACGACGCGCAGATAGCGGAGCGAGTCGGCGGAGTCAGGAAGGTTCTCGAGCATGTGTTGCCACGCCAGGTCGTGCCGCTTCATATACCCGACCTGCACGACCTTGCCGGTGCGATCGCGCGCCTCGACGATGCGGTCCGCATCCGAGAGCGTGATGCACATCGGCTTCTCCACGAAGACGTGCAAGCCGCGGTCGAGCGCCGCGAGCGTCACCTCGGCATGCGTCTGCGCCGGCGAGCAGATGACGATCGCGTCCAGCGTCGTCCGCTCGAGCAGCTCGCGGTGGTCCGCGTAGGTCGCCTCCAGGTCGTAGAGTTGCTTCAGCGACTCGCGCACGGTCGCGCTCGGCTCGGCGAGCGCGACGAGGTCGAAAAGCTCGGTCTGATGCTTCAAATAGTGGAGATGCATCGCCTGGGCGACGAGCCCGCCGCCGACGACGCCGACACGAAGCCTCACGCGAGGACCTGCTTGGCCACCTTTTCGAAGGCGAATGCGATCTCGGCGAGGTCCTGCTCGTCGCAGAGCGGCGAGACATCCACGTGAATCGAGCGCTCCAGCAGGTCGAGCGTCCGCGGACAATCGGGCGCAGGGCGTCCCGCGCCCGCCAACGCCTCGAGGACCGGCGCCCAGAACGGATAGACGTGGAGGTCGGGTGTGTCCGGGTCGTAGATCCGCATCGCCAGCACGCCTTCGGCCCGCAGCGCGTCGACCGCGTCGCGTGCAAGCGCAGCGTTGGAGGAAAATCCGATCAGTGCGATCCCGGCGTCGCCGTCGTCGTCGTTCGCGCGCCGGAAGGTCAGGCTCGGCATGCTGGAGACCTGTGCGCTGAGCCTCGCGTGGTTCGCACGCATCCGCTCGAGCAGTCCGTCGAGCCGCGTCAGCTGGACGCGTGCGACCGCGCCCATGAACTCGGAGGCGCGGAAGTTGAAGCCGGCGTACTTCGGCAAGCCCACGCCGCGGCGCACGGAGTTGGCGCAGTCGTGGACGTCCAAGGCAAGGTCGAGCAGATCGTCGCGATCCGTGATCAGCACACCGCCCTCACCCGTGGTGATGATCTTGTTGAACTGCAGGCTGAAGGCCCCTGCGTCGCCGAAGGTTCCGAGCCGTTGGCCGCGGAAGCTCGCACCCGCAGACTGGCAGACGTCCTCGATCAGGACCAGTCCATGCCGTTCGGCGATCGACACCAGCGCATCCATTGCGGCCGGCGCGCCGCGCATGTGCACGGGGAGGATCGCGCGCGTTCGAGGGGTGATGCGACGCTCGACGTCCTCTGGATCGAGGGTCAACGACTCGTCCACCTCGGCGAGCACCGGGACTGCTCGCGTCGCGAGCACGGCATTCGGCGTCGCGTTCCAGGTATAGGCCGGAACGATCACCTCGTCGCCCTCCCCCACGCCGGCGCCGATCAGGGCGCAGATCAGCGCGGAAGAGCCGGCGTTGACCATCAGGGCATGCTTTGCACCCAGGTGCGAGGCGAACTCGCGCTCGAAGGACGCGACCTCGTCCGGCCCGTCCCCGACCCCGTAGTAGCGGAAGAGGTTCTTGCTCTCGATCACCCGCCGCAGGGCCGCGAGCTCCTCGTCTCCGACCTCCATCCCGCCGGGGTACATCGGCGGCTCGGGGCGCGTGCGCGCGGGAACACCCCCGTCGCGAGCGAGTTTCAGGTCACTTCGGGCACGTGTGGGCGTGGTCATACCGGCCGCCCATTCTGGACATGAAATCGTTTGCGATCAACCCCGCGCGAAAGCTTCCCCCCGCGCGAAAGCTTCCGCTTTCGCGCGGATTCAGGTACGGCGCTTCGCGCCTAACGCACGCGGGCGAAGCCCGCGTGCTCTTTCGGGCCTTCGGGTTGTCGTCGGCGGTGGTCCACGGGCGGCGGCGCCTTCGGCGTCGCAGCCCGTGTGAGCCCGGCCTCCACTAACGGCGGTGCGCCTGCCGTTAGCTCCGGCCCTCGGTGGTAGGGGTGAACGCGCGCTTCAATCACCACCATGAAAGCCGGACGCTAAGACCAGGCGCAGCCGGGCTTAGCGGGAGGCGACGTCATTCGGGCGCGGACGCCTCCGGCGCCCGCGCCCGAACGGTAGGGAACAACCGCCTGAGCACCAACACCAAAAAGAGTGCGCGGGCTCCGCCCGCGCACGTTCCCCGCGACAAGCGGCGTACCTAGGAATCGGGCGAAAGCGCAGCTTTCGCCCGATCGTAAGCCGAGCGTGCCTCGCGCACCGACTCGACCTCCGAAACCTCGGCCACTGGGACATCCCACCAGGACTCGTAGCCGGGGACGCCCTCGTAGCGGTCGACCTGGATCGCGAGGACGACCGTGCCCTCGCCCTCCTTCGCCGCTTCGAGCCCCTCGCGTAGGTCGGCAATCGTCTGGCAGCGGATCACCTTGGCGCCGAGTGACTCCGCATTCGCGGCGAGATCGATGGGCAGGAATGGCGCTGGTGACTCGTCGCTGTCGAGGCCCAGCGACCCGTCTCGTCTGTACCGATAGATGGTGCCGAAGCCGTCGGTGCCGAGCGAGCGCGACAGCGACCCGATCGAGTTGAACCCGTGATTGTCGACGAGGACGATCGTCAGCTTCAGCCCCTCCTGGATTGACGTGACGATCTCGCTCGACAGCATCAGGTACGAGCCGTCGCCGACCATGACGTAGACCTCGCGCTCGGGCGCGGCCATCTTCACGCCGAGCCCGCCCGCGATCTCATAGCCCATGCACGAGTACCCGTACTCGACGTGGTAGCCCTTCGGGTCGCGTGTGCGCCAGAGCTTGTGCAGGTCGCCCGGCATCGCCCCCGCGGCGCAAACGACGACGTCCGTCGGCGCCGAGGCGTCGTTCACCGCGCCGATCACCTCGCTCTGCGCTGGCAGCGGCCCGAAACCGAGGCCGTACAGCCGCGACACTTCATCATCCCATTGCCTGTTCAGCGTCGCGACCTGTTCGCGGTACACCGGGTCGACCTGGTAACCACGGAGCGATTCGGCAAGCCGCTCGAGCGTCGATCGCGCATCTGCGACGATCGCGACACCCTCGAGCTTCGCCGCGTCGAAGTCGGCGATGTTCACGTTGACGAAGCGGACGTTCGGGTCGCGGAACGCCGTCTTCGACGCCGTCGTGAAGTCCGACCAGCGCGTGCCGATGCCGATGACGACGTCGGCCTCGGCGGCGATGCGATTCGCGGCGAAGGTGCCCGTCGCGCCGACCGCTCCCAACGCAGACGGATAGTCGTACGGCAGCGAGCCCTTTCCCGCCTGCGTCTCGGCGACCGGAATCCCGGTCTGCTCCACGAACGAGCGCAGGGCGGCGGTCGCATCCGCATAGATCACGCCGCCGCCCGCAACGATCAGCGGCCGGTCGGCCTCACGAATGAAGGCGACCGCTTCCGCCAGTACGGCCGAATCGGGCTCGGGCCTGGAGATGTGCCAGACGCGGCGGTCGAGGAAGTCGTCCGGAAAGTCGTGTGCCTCCGTCTGCACGTCCTGCGGAAAAGCGAGCGTGACCGCACCGGTCTCGGCTTGGTTGACGAGCACGCGCATCGCCGCCAGCGCCGCCGGCATCACTTGCTCCGGGCGCTCGATGCGGTCGAAGTAGCGGGAGACCGGCTGCAGCGAGTCGTTGACCGAGACGTCACCACGCGAAGGAACCTCGAGCTGCTGCAGCACCGGATCGGGCCGCCGTGAGGCGAAGACGTCGCCAGGCAGCAACAGGACCGGCAGCCGGTTCACGGTTGCCAGGGCGGCGCCCGTGACGAGGTTGGTCGCCCCGGGTCCGATCGACGTGGTGCACGCCAGCGTCGCGAGCCGGTTTCGCATCCGAGCAAACCCGACCGCCGTGTGGACCATCGCCTGCTCGTTCCGCGCCTGGTAGTAGGTGAGAAGCCCGGGATCCTGGTAGAGCGCCTGGCCGATCCCGGCCACGTTCCCGTGCCCGAAGATCCCGAAGCAGCCCTCGAAGAAGCGCCGCTCGACGCCATCGCGCTCGACCTGCTGGGCGGCGAGGAACCGGATCAGCGCCTGGGCTGCAGTGAGGCGGGCCATGAGAGAAACTCTCTCAGAAGCCTGGTGCCTGAGAAAGGAGCTGCTATGGCCGTCACGGTTCGAACGCTGGAGAACTTCATCGGCGGCGAGTGGGTCGCCTCGACCGGGGAGAGCGCCCGTCCAATCGTGTCCCCCGCCACCGGGGAGCCACTCGCCGAGGCGCCGAATGCAAGTCCGGACGACATCGACCGCGCGGTGGCCGCAGCCCGAGCGGCCCAGCCCAAATGGGCGGCGCTCTCGGCGTGGGAGCGCGCCGGGATCTGTCACGCGATCGCCGACCTGATCGAGGAGCGACGCGAGGACTTCGCGCGCGAGCTCTCGCTCGAGCAGGGCAAGCCGTACGCCGCCGAGGCGCTCGGCGACATCGACGAGACCGCAGAGAACTTCCGCATCGCGGCGGAGGACGTCAAGCGGATGGAGACGGCGATCATCCCGTCTCGGGACTCCAACAAGCGCATCCTGACCTTCCGCAAGCCGAACGGCGTCTACGTCGGCATCACGCCGTGGAACTTCCCCACGCTCATCCCCGTCGAGCTGATCGCGCCGGGAATCGCCGTCGGGAACACGATCGTGATGAAGCCGTCGGAGTGGACGCCCATCGCAATGGCGAACTTCATGCAGATCATGGCCGACGCGGGCCTGCCCGACGGTGTCGTGAACGTGGTCTACGGCGCCGGCGACGTCGGCGAGCAACTGGTGACGCATCCGGGAGTCGACTGCGTCGGGTTCGTCGGGTCACACGCGACCGCAGAGAAGATCGTGCGCGCCGCCGGCCTCAAGCGCTCCCTGATCGAAGCGAGCGGCAACGGGCCCGTGATCGTCTGTGAGGACGCCGACCTCGACCGCGCCGCCGAGGGCGCCGTCTTCGGCGGCTTCTTCTGCGCCGGCCAGGTCTGCTGCGCAACCGAGCGGGTGCTTGTGCACGACGGCGTACACGACGCCTTCGTCGACGAGGTGTTGAAGGCGGCTGCGGGCTGGCCGCTTGGCGATCCGCTCGACGACGAGACGCGGGTCGGGCCGATGAACAACGAGCCGACCGCGCAGAAGATGGACCGCCATCTGGAGGACGCGGTGGAGAAGGGCGCGAACGTCGTGCTCGGGGGCTCACGTGCCGACGATCGGCCGACGCGTCTCTACTACGAGCCGACCGTGGTCACCGACGTCGGCGTGGACACGCTCATCAACCACCAGGAGACGTTCGGGCCGATCGTGCCGCTGATCCGGGTCAGCTCGGACGACGAGGCGTTGGCCGTCGCCAACGACTCGCACCTCGGCCTGCAGGCGGCGGTGTACACGACGAGCCTGAAGCGAGCGTTCCGCTACGTCGACAACCTGCGCGTCGGCAACGTCGTCGTCAACGACTCGACCGATTACTGGGAGGCGCACGAGCCGTTCGGCGGCGCGTCCGGCACGCAGAGCGGCTGGGGGCGCATCGGCGGACGCTACACGATGCTGGACATGACCGACCTGAAGACGGTCGTCCTCGACGTCGGAGGCCTCGACTAGCGGCGCCGTCGCGACGTTAGCCGTGCGACCGCCACTTGCCGTCGGCCTCGTCGGGGTCGGCCGGATCGGCGTGCACCATGCGCAGACGCTGCTGGGCCTCGAAGGCGTGGCGTCACTGACGGTCGCTGACGCCGACCGGGAGCGGGCGCGCCGCGTGGCGGGCGAGCTCGAGGTTTCCGCCGCCGACAGCCCGGAGGCGCTGGTCGCCGCCGGCCTCGACGCGCTGGTCATCGCGGCGGCGACACCCGCGCACGCGATGCTCCTTAGCCTCGCCGCCCGCGCGGGCGTGCCGGCGTTCTGCGAGAAGCCGGTCGCCCTCGATGTGCCGACGATGGACGCCGTACGGGAGGCGGTCGAGCGCGCGGGGATCCTCGTCCAGATCGGCTTTCAGCGGCGCTTCGATGCGGGTTATGCCGCGGCGCGCGACGCGGTGGCGTCCGGTGCAGTCGGACGGATCCTGGCGATGCGCGCCGCCACGCATGACCCGGTCTCGCCACCGGCGGAGTACATCGCCGCTTCGGGCGGGATCTTCGCCGACCTGCACATCCACGACTTCGACGCGGTGCGCTTCGTGAGCGGCGAGGAGATCACCGAGGTCTACGCCGACGGTGCCGCCCTCGAAGCGCCCTGGGTGGCGGAGCTCGACGACGTCGACGTCGCCGCCGCCGTTTTGCATCTCTCGGGCGGCGGGCTCGTGACGCTTTCCGGAACGCGGCGCGACCCGCTCGGCTACGACGTCCGGCTCGAGGTGTTCGGAACCGAGGACAGCATCGCGGTGGGCCAGGGCCCGCGCAGCCCGATCCGCTCCGTGGAGCCGGGAGTCGACCCTCCCGTCGGGGAGTACCGCGACTTCTGGGACCGGTTCGAGCCCGCCTACCGTCAAGAGCTGGCGGCGTTCGTCGAGACGGTACGCACAAACGGGCCGAGCCCATGTTCTCTGGACGAGGCTCGAGCAGCCTTGCTCGTTGCGTTGGCGGCCGAGCGGTCGCGCCTCGAGCGGAGTCCGGTGCGAGTCGAGAAATCTGGACTAGCGCCGGCCCCCCAAAAGGGTTGAGAATCGCCCCAGCAGTCCAACCGGGGAAAGGAGAGGCATGAGCAAAGAGCTCATCGACGAGGAGCTGAACTTGCTCACACGAAAGGGCTTGTTCCTCAAGGGAGGAGCCGCCGCGGCCGGCCTGACAGTCCTCGGCACGCCGGCGGCCGCTGCGTTCGCGGCGAGCAGTGCGTCGTCGATCAAGATCGCCGTCGTGACCCACGGCGACACCGGCCAGTTTTGGTCGGTGTTCAAGAAGGGGGTCGACCAAGCGGCCAAGGACCTGAAGTCGCGCGGCGTCAGCGTCACCCAGGTCTACGCGAACAACGACGTGCCGAAGCAGGTCAACGGCATCAATGCGGCGATCTCGGCGGGGGCAAAGATCATCGCCACGTCGGTACCCGACGCAAGTGCCCTTCGCGACCCACTGAACAAGGCGTCGAAGAAGGGCATCGAGATCATCACGGTGAACTCGGGCCTCGGCGCCTTCGATTCGCTCCCGACGTACATGGTGCACATCGGGCAGACGGAGACCATCGCGGGCCGCGGGGCCGGCAAGCAGTTCAAGAAGGCGAAGGTGAAGAAGCTCCTGCTGGTCATCCACGAGGCGAGCAACTCCGGCCTGCAGCAGCGCGCGGCAGGAGTCAAGTCGGTGCTCGGGTCGAGCAAGGTCAAGGTGCTGACCATCCCGAACGCGAAGCAAGACATCCCTGGGACGAAGGCCAAGGTCAAAGCTGCGTTCAACGCCGACAAGTCGCTCGACAGCTTCCTGGGGCTCGACCCCGACGTCACCATCCCCTGCTTGGACGTGATCCCGAAGGGGACAAAGGCGGGCACGTTCGACGTAGGCGGCTCGATCAAGGAGATCCAAAAGGGCCGAATGCTGTTTGCGATCGACCAGCAGCAGTACCTCCAGGGATATCTGCCGGTGGTCTTCGGGATGCTCTATGTCACGAACCTCAACACGATTGGCAACGGCGCGCCGGTTCTGACGGGCCCGGGGATCATCAACAAGGCGAACGCCTCCAAGGTGGCGGCGCTCGCGGCGAAGGGAACACGCTAGGCGCAAGGGTTGGTGGGGCGGCGATGCACCGCCCCACCTGCCGGACTGGAGGACCGCGATGGCCGAGGTAGCGTCAAAGGCTCCGCCGGCTCCGCCGGACGAACGACTCGTCACCGTCGGATGGTTCACGCGTCTGCTGAGCCGTCCGGACATCGGGGCGTTCCTGGGAGCCATCGCCGTCTGGCTGGCCTTCGGGTATTTCGCTCGGGACGTCAATTGGCTCAGCGACCCGGCGATCGCAGCCGGCTGGACCGATCAAGCCGCGCAGTACGGCATCGTGGCGGTACCGGTCGCGTTGCTGATGATCGGGGGCGAGTTCGATCTGTCGGCCGGCGTGATGATCGGCAGCTCCGGCCTCCTGCTCGGATATCTGACGGTGTACCAGCACATGAATGTCTGGCCGGCGATGGTGCTGGTGCTGCTCTTCGGGCTCGTCATCGGCTTCATCAATGGCCTCACCGTGATCAGGACGAAATTGCCGAGCTTCATCGTCACGCTCGCGACGTTCTTCATCCTCCAGGGCGTCAATGCCGCCGGCACGTTGAAGCTCACCGGGTCGACCGCGATCCAGAACATCGATTCGGCGAGCGGGTTCAACGCCGCGCACAAGATCTTCGCCGGCGACGTCACGAAGTGGGACTTCAAAGTCAAGGTGCTCTGGTGGATCGGCCTCACGATCGTCGGAGCATGGCTCCTTGCCAAGAGCCGCTTCGGCAACTGGATCTACAGCGCCGGCGGAGAGCCCAATTCCGCGCGCAACGTCGGCGTCCCGGTTGCGCGGACGAAGATTCTGCTGTTCATGGCGACGTCCGCGACTGCGGCGTTGATGGGCATCATCGAAGCGCTGGAGTTGCGGTCGATGCAGTCCGGGGAGGGCATCGGCCTCGAGTTCATCTTCATCATCTGCGCCGTCGTCGGCGGCTGCCTCCTCACCGGAGGCTTCGGCTCCGTCATTGGGACGTTCTTCGGAGCGGCGATGCTCGGCATGGTGCAGCTCGGCATCGTCGACGCGCAGTGGGACAGCAACTGGACGTTCACCTTCCAGGGCGCGATCCTGTTCGCCGCCGTGCTTCTGAACACCTGGGTCCGAAGCAGAGCTGAGAAGGTGAGATAACGATGGCCCACCTGCTCGAAGCCGACCACATCTCCAAGTACTACGGAAACATCGTCGCGCTGAAGGACATCTCGACGTACGTGAACGCCAACGAGGTGACGTGCATCCTCGGCGACAACGGAGCGGGCAAGTCGAGCTTCATCAAGATCCTGTCCGGCGTCCATCAGGCTGACGAGGGCCGACTACTGGTGGACGGTGAGGAGGTGCATTTCGCCTCGCCGCGCGACGCGCGGACGAAGGGAATCGCCACCGTCTATCAGGATCTGGCGATGGTTCCGCTGATGTCGATCTGGCGGAACTTCTTCCTCGGCGCCGAGCCGCGGAAGGGCTACGGCCCGCTGCGTTGGTTCGACTCGGCCAAGGCGAAAAGCATCGTCAAGCGGGAGCTGAAGCAGATGGGGATCGACATCCGTGACCCCGATCAGCCTGTCGGCACTCTCTCCGGCGGGGAGCGACAATCGGTCGCGATCGCTCGGGCGGTCTACTTCGGCGCTCGCGTGCTGATCCTCGACGAGCCGACATCCGCCCTCGGCGTGAAGCAGGCCGGTGTCGTCCTGAAGTACATCCTGCAAGCGCGCGAGCGTGGAGTCGCCGTGATCTTCATCACGCACAACCCGCACCACGCCTATCCGGTGGGCGACAGGTTCGTGATCCTGAATCGCGGCCAGAGCCTCGGCGCGTACGAGAAGTCGCAGATCGACCGCGAAGAGCTCGTCCGCCTCATGGCCGGAGGGCGGGAGCTCGCCGAGCTCCAGCACGAGCTCGAGGGCTTCAAGGTCAAGGTCTAGCCGAGCGGCCGCCCTGGTGGGCGGCCGCTCGCGCACCTGTGCTCAGTTGCTCGGAGCGTCTTGCACGACGATGTCCCCCGCGTCGACCTCGCGGAAGATCGGCGGCCCAGCCGGGAAGCCGGTCGTCGGCGACGGGCAGGTGGCCGGAAAGCCGGCCGGCCAGTTCGACGAGCTCAGCGGATCCTCGAACTCCGGGCTGGCGAGGTCGCGGTCGCCGAGGCCGGGGCCACCGCGATCGACGAAGTACTCCACATACCCGTAGCCGGCGTTGGCACCCGAGGTGATCAGGCCGCCAATAGCTGCCTTGTTGCCCTCGACTCTCAGGCAGGTCACGTTGCGGTAGCTCTCGAAGCCGCCGGGGGGTCCATAGGTGGAGTTCCCGACCGCCTCGCTGCCGTCGCCTTGCGCATGTGCGTCCACGGCGAAGTTGCGCGGGTGCTGGAAGCAGACCGTGCTGTTCGAGAAGCAGCCGGGACCGAACTGGCCGCCTCCGTAAACGCGATCCTGCTTGTCGAGCTTCGCCGAGGGCGAGGACGCCGCAAAGGCGACGCCCGCGCCGACAAGTGCGGCGATTGTCAACGCGTACAGGGCAAACCTCTTCATCGTTCCTCCTTTCGGACCACGTCGAAGAGGCTCGCTCCTGGCGCTAATCGCCGGCTAACCCGTTTGTAAGGAGAACGGTCCGATCGTCATAGCCATCCCTCGTGGTACAGGTCGAACGCCGGTACGTGGGCGTCCTTGTTGCCTGGTTCGACGCCGTGGATGTCGACCCGCTCGAACGCCGCTTCGCCCCGTTCGCACTGAGCCGTCGGTCAACCGACGCCTCATTCCGAGACATGTCCTTGGGTCAGACCCTAGAACCGGGCTGCGTCAGGCAGGCCCGGTTCGACGTGACGACAGGGTCGTCCACACTACCGCTCCAGGTGTGCCGGGAATGTGTCGAATTCGGGTCGCTTCAGGCCCGACCGTGACCGCGGACCGCCGGCTTACGCGTCCTCGCGCTTGTGCCCCGCCGCGACCTGCTCGAGCTGCGCCCGGTCCAGCTCCTCGGCCGGAATCGCCACCACCTTGCCCGCAGTCTTCGCCCGCAACGTGGCCGTGCGCGTACCGCCCTCCAACTGCGCGCGCTCGCCGACGATCGCGCCCGGCCCGAGCTCCCCGACTGTCTCGCCGTCCACGATCACCTCCAGCACGCCGTCGAGGACGAGGTAGACGAGCGTCACCTCGTCGCTCGCGTCTCCCTGTTCGACCAGGACGTCCCCCGCCGAAAACGCCCGCGGCCGGACCTTCTCGCCGCCCATGATCTCCAGCGAAAGCTCGCGCTCCACCGCGGACTCTACTGCCGTCACGACTGCCGGCGAGTCCTCGCTTCCCCACGGCGTGTTCTGGACATGCGCCTCGCGATACCACTTGTCGAAGTCGATCGCGCCGCTCTTCTGGACGAGCCCTCCGCCCTTGTCGTAGATCCAGTGGCGCGGGAACGTGCTCGCGCCCGCAAGCTCATACTCGGAACGGCCGTCGGCATGGATCGTCAGGGCGAGCGTCGTCCACGCGATCGCCGAGTGGTACTGGAAGTACGGCTTCCCACGAACGCTCCTCGGCGCCGGCATTCCCGTGCGACCACCGGCGCTCTGTGTGAAGCGCACCCACCCTTCGCCGACTTCGGTGTTTTGCAAGACCGGCATCGCGACGGCCGGGACCGCGAGCTCTTTCCGCCCCAGCTTCAAGCGCGTCAGCCCGATCCGCCCACGGCCCAGGTGACCGTAGTCCGTGACCTTCCCGTCCTCTGCTCGATCCACCCCTTCAGCTCATTCGCCTCGCGAAAGAGATCTGCCTTGTGCATGACGTCGATGAAGTCGATCCGGTCCGGCGGCGGATCGTCGTAGTGCGCGACTCCCATGGTGAACGGGAGCTTCGGCAGCCCTTCGACCGCCTCCGACGGGATCCATGAGATGGACGTAACGGACGACTCGATGCGCATGGTGCTCCCTTCGCGATAAGACCGGTCAGGCTCGAGCCTATGCCCCTTCGCGCAAGGAGACAAGATCCGCGTCGAGACGAAAGACCGCGGTCACCGCTCCGGTCCGTGTGTGAACGCCAAGCCGGTCGTACACGTTCTCGAGATGCTTGCGTACCGTCTCCGGTGAGATCCCGAGCTGCCAGGCGATCTCAGCATTCGTCCGGCCCTGCGCAACTCGACGGAGTATCTGCCGCTGACGCGGAGTCAGCCGGTGAAGGCCGTCCGCAGTGGACGTTCGGCGCCGCATCAACGCCCGGCGGAAAAACTGCTTCAGATGCGGGAGCAAGAGGTCCAAGACGACCCTGTCCCGTTCCGCAAAGTCGGGTCCGGCACGGTCGAACTCCAAGCGCGCCTGGCCTTCGCCCTGCGGACTGAGCCACAGGCGCATCATGTACTCGACGCCGAGTGGGCGGCAGACCTCCCGATACAGCTCGAGCCGGTGGAACTCGTGCGGCGAGAAGAAGTCGGAGTACTTACGGGCGCCGTCGACCGGCGTCATCGGATCCTGATACCGGTACCGAACGCCGGCCTCATGCAAGTCCGGAGTGACCTCGCCGCGTGGTTCGCCGGTCCAGATGATCGTGCGCTCCGCATCGGCGTCGAACTGCTCGTGGTACGCGACCACGTCGCAGGGGACGAGCCGGCGCAGAGCCCCGAGCACCGGCTCCGGAAACGGTATGGCTCCCTCGACGTCTCCTGACTCGCGGAGGACGTCCAGCACGCCCCGATAGTCCGCCTCGCGCAGGGAAGGCATCGGTTCAGAGCATACGACGAACGTCGTATGGCTCAAACCGTCGCCGCCGCGGATCATCCGCAGCGTGAACAGGCGTGCACTGGTGGCTGTAGCAGCCGTTATGACAACGGCCATCGCCTTGCCGGTCGCGGGCGCCTCTCATACGAGCGCATCGAACTTCCAGCTCGTCTTTGACGGGAAGCACGCGCCCTCGCTGCTCCACGAAGGGCCGTTCACGACGTCTGCGTCGTTCTGTCCATCCGGTTATGCGGTGGACACGGGAGTCGATCCGGCCACCGAGACTGCGCTGCGCAAGTTCACCTGCGCAGGCTCGGGCGCTGCGTTCACTGCGCGAGTCGGCCGGCTCCCGGCAGAGCACGGCGGGAGCGGCACCTGGCAGATCACCGATGGGAGCGGACCGCTTGCAGACCTGCGCGGCAAAGGCACGTGGTCGAGCGTCCGCCTCGGTGGAAATCCGACCGATCCGGCGACCATCACGTTCCGCAGCACCTGGAAGGGTGTCGCCGACCTGGATGCAACGGCTCCGACGGTCGCCGTCTCGAGCAAGAGCGTCCAGAAGCTGCGCCGCCCAAAGGGCACTTACCGCGTGCGGCTCGTCGTCGCGCTGCGCGACGCGGCCGGAAACTCCGTCTCGTACACGCTGGCAGTTATCGACCCACGCCGACCGTTCGACTGGCTCGCCACGAAGAGCGGCGCAACGAGCTCTGGGACCGTGTCGGTCTCGCTGCGCATCCGCCCGACGAACCGGACGCGTAGCGTTCAGCTCAAGGTCGACGCGAGTGACCCGGTTGGAAACTCACGGAAGTTCGCAACGACGTTCCGACTCAGATAACTCGGCCGCAGTCGTGAAGCGCCTCAGCGCCGGCGCTGCCGATGGAGCGCCTGGGCAACTCGGTCGGCGCACAGCTCCGAGCAAAACCGGCGCGACTTGTTCTTCGACCGGTCGACGAAGACGCAGCAGCAGGGGGCGCCCGCGCAGATGCCGAACCGTTCCCAGCCGTCGGCGCGGATCGCCTCGAGCAGGGACATCGCAGCAGCCGAGGCGATCGTGTCCGTCAGCCGTCCGCTCCATTCGACCCGCCAGTCTCCATCGTCGCGGACGAATTGGGGCTTGGCGGCACTCTTCCGAAGCACGCCGTTGAGCTCCCGGACCGCCGTCTCCTCGTCGGACGCGGTGAATGCCGCACGGAGGGAATCCCGCAGGGCCCGAACCGCCGCGACATCCCGGCCGGTCGGCCGGACGGAGGCACGGAATCCCCGCCGCACCAGGAAGCGCTTGAACGAGGCAACATCCCGCAGAAGCTCCGGCTCGGCCTCGAGCGTGTCCCAGGTGTTCACCAGGTCGACCGCGAGCCCGACCGGATCGTCGTCTTTCTGGAACATGGCAGCATGCTAACTAGTAAGGATCAAAATCGTCTTATGATCCTGACGGTAATCGACCCGGGGAGGTAGAAGATGAAGAACGTCCTCGTGGCAGCGGTGCTGGCGCTGACGCTCGTGCCGCTCGCTGAGGCGGCGGGCCCCGTCCAGGACACCAGCCCGTGGGATCGCACCCGCGTCATCCCGGCAGGCGCTGACAGCTGTCCCTTTGCGATCCAGGTGCACAGCTTCGGGACGATCCATACCTGGACCTATGCGGACGGCACGGTGAAGACCATCCTCCAGAACTTCCACATCGAGTGGACGAACCTCGACACCGGCAAGGTCGCGACCACCCCGCTCGGCGGGCCGGCCATCGAGTATCCGGACGGCACCGTCGTGATCAACGGGAACAACGCGCGCTTCGTCGCCCCCGGCGAGGGCCCCGTTTTCGCAGACCTCGGTCGTACGATCACGACAGTGGAGGGCGTCGTCTTCTCGGCGGGCCAGCACTCCGAGACGCTCTTCCCCAACGTCTGCGCGGCGCTCGACTGACGAACGGCCAACTGCTGGGGTCTGACCCCAAAGGGGTCAGACCCCAGCCTCCATCTCGCTAGGTGACGGACTCGACGGCGTCGACGTGCACCACGACCTCCGCCTCGGCGGCAGTGAACTCGTCTGTGTGCTGCTTGACGCGCCCGATGCGCTCCTTGAACTCGGGTGTCGCCTTCCACGCGCGGACCTGCTCGATGCCGTCCCAGTTCGCGAAGCTGATGAACTTCGCCGGCTCCTTGACGTCCCGGACCAGGCGCAACGTGTGGACGCCGGGCTGTTCCTTGATCCACTCGGCGAACTCGGTCCAGGCGGCCGCGAGCGCGTCCTCCTCTCCGGCCTTCGCCCTCCAGAAGCCGATGGTGTAGGTCTCGGCCACGGCCCCCTCCTTTCGGGACGACCCTATAACTCGCGCGTGTACTAGCGTCACCGAGAGAGTGAGAGCGATCGTCTACGACGCATACGGATCGCCGGACGTCCTGGAACCCCGCGACCTCGATAAGCCGAGCCTCACGGACGACGGTGTCCTGGTCCGCGTCCAGGCAGCTGCCGTGAATCCCGTCGATTGGCACATGCTCACGGGCATCCCCTACATCGCACGGCTCGGGGCCGGGGTACGCAGGCCGAAGAGCAACGTGCTGGGCGTCGACTTTGCCGGGGCAGTCGAGGCGGTAGGCAGGGACGTCGAGCAGCTCAAACCGGGTGACGAGGTCTTCGGCGCCAGGATGGGAGCCTTCGCCGACTACGTGTGCGTGCGCGAGGCCGTTGTCTCCAAACCGTCGAACCTGAGCTTCGAACAAGCCGCGGCTGTCCCCGTAGCCGCGATCACCGCACTTCAGGGCCTGCGCGACCACGGACAGCTCGAGTTCGGACAACGCGTCCTCGTGAACGGCGCGTCTGGAGGCGTGGGCACCTTCGCGGTTCAGATCGCCAAGTCGTTTGGAGCCGAGGTGACCGGCATCTGCAGCACCGGAAACGTCGACCTGGTGCGGTCGATCGGCGCGGATCACGTGATCGACTACACGCGCGAGGACTTCACGCGAAGCGACGGCGGCTACGACCTCATGCTCGACATCGCGGGGAACCGGTCCTGGTCCGAGTGCAAGCGGATCCTGAAGCCGCAGGCAACCCTCGTCATCGTGGGAGGGCCGAAGACCAATCGTCTCGTCGGCCCCATGGGGCACATCTTGCGGGTACGAGTGTCGGCAGTGCGTAGCGGCCGGAAGGTGACGTTTTTCCTCGCGAAGACCAACAGGGCCGACCTGCAGATCCTCCGTGACCTGCTTGAGGCCGGAAGGGTCACACCTGTCATCGACAGGCGCTACCCACTGAGCGAGCTTCCCGATGCACTCCGCTATCTCGGACAAGGGCACGCCCGCGCAAAGGTCGTGATCACAACCTGATCTGAACATCCGATTGAGTCCTGCCGCCGTACGTACCGGTTGAAGGGGTCGAAATCACGAACCGGAGGTTTACATGGGCGCAACGCTCACACGAACGCGCGGGCCGGCCCTGCTCGCCATGGCCTTCCTGATCGCATTCCTCACGATGGTTCCGACGGCTCCCGCGGCGACCCGGTCGGTCGTCGTCGTGAAGACCGCCAAAAACGCGATGCTCGGGAAGACGATCCTCGTCGGGCTCAACGGACACACGCTCTACAGCCTGAGCGCTGAAAAGAAGGGCAGGTTCATCTGCACCGACAAGACCTGCCTGTCTTTCTGGCACCCGCTCGTGGTGCGCAAGGGCGTCAGGCCTGCGGGCGTCCGCGGGCTCGCGACGATCAAGCGGCCCGATGGACGGCGGCAAGTCACCTTCCGCGGCGGCCCGCTCTACTTCTTCGTCCAGGACAAGAAGGCCGGCGATGTCAAAGGAGAAGGCTTCAAGGACGTCGGCGTCTGGCATGCGGCCACTTTGAAGGCCAGCTCCTCGACAACACCGCCGCCCGCGACGACTTCGACGACTCCCTATCCGTATTAGCCGGTGACGGCGTAGAGCCGCCACTCGCCAACGCCCTTCAACTCGTGGAGGCCGCGGTCCTCGAAGGTGATTTCGGAGCCAGCGACGAGATCCTTCACAGTGCTCGAGACGAGCACTTCCCCGGGCCCTGCGGCCTCCACGACACGCGCGCCGATCGGAACTGCGATTCCGCTCGGCTTCTTTCCCATTAGCTCGCATTCGCCGGTGTGAAGACCGGCTCGGATGTCGAGGCCGAGCGTCCGCACGTCCTCGACGAGAGTCCGAGCACAGTCGATCGCGCGCCGAGGGCCGTCGAAGGCGGCGAAGAAGCCGTCGCCCGCGGTGTCGATCTCCTGGCCGTCGAACTCGGCCAACCGGCGGCGGATGAGAGAGTGATGCCGGGCGAGCAGGTCGACCCACGCGGCATTGCCTAGCTCCGCCGCACGCTTCGTCGAGCCGACGATGTCGGTGAAGAGGACGGTTGCGAGCACTCGACTGGGCTCCCGCGGTCTGCCGATGCGCGCCAGAAAGCCCTTGCTCTCCCTGATCGTCTGTTCGTGCACCTCGCCGTCGGCCCACGTGAAGAGGCCGGTGAAGCCGGGCAGCTCTGCAATCTCGCTGCCCGCGATTCGCTCCGCGACGTACTCCGACTCCGCGCGCTCGCTCGGCTTGCAGAGGATCAACGTCGGCACGCGGACGGAGGCCAGGATTTCGCTCACATCCGACTCTTTCATGGTTCGGAAGAACGAAAGCGCCGCGCCCGGGCTGAGGCTTCGACGCATGTGTCCGATGAACCATCGTTCCAACGCGGGGTCGCCGGCCAGCGCCGGCGCCCACTCGCGCAGGAGCCCCGCAAGATAGTCCGCCTGCCCCCAGCCCTCCCGAACCGCGGCAAGCCGCTGACGCCAGTCATCCTCGGTCGGCGCCCACGGATAGTCCGGGGTTCGTGTTCCACGCACGGACGGCTCGAGGAGAATGAGCCCTTTCGTACGCTCGGGATACGTCGCGGCGAAGAGAAGAGCACTTCGAGAGCCTTCGTGACCGGTCCAGAGCACGGCGCTTTCTGACCCGGCTGCGTCCATGACGACCCGAACGTCATCCATTCGTGTCTCGAGGGTCGGCGCCTCGCGAACACGATCGGAGAGCCCCGTGCCTCGCTTGTCGAACATGAGGACGCGGGCGGAATCGGCGAGACCCAGCGCATGGCGAAGGATCAGCGGCTGGTCCCACGTGGACAGGAGATCGCCTGCCATGCCGCGGAACCACACAACATCCACGGGACCGTCGCCCACCACCTGATAGGCGACCGCAACGTCGCCGCTTCGTGTGTACTGGATGTCGGGAACTTCCATGCTGCGCCGTCTCGTCGGGGTCAGGCGGAATGCTCACACACGCGTCCGCCTCCAAGGGACACCACCCGGCAGGGTCAGCTGTCGGAGGCGTCCAATGCAGCGGTGATGGGCAAAACGCGAGCTGACCAGACCTTCCATCAGTGTTTCTCGCGCGCGCGAATAGCAGAAAGGGGCTATCCGTGCGCCGATCGGCTGAGCTGCGAGGCCGCCGGCACCTTAGGCCGCCGTTGCCCGACCGCCGGCTAAGGGGCCGCGGCTTCCTCGAGCGCCGCGAGCAACACATCGGGCTGGTACGAGTCGTCATGCCTCGCGCCGTTGATGTAGAAGGTCGGCGTTCCGTTCACGCCGCTTCGAACGCCGCTCATGAAGTCCTCGTGCACGCGCGGCGCGTGCACGTGCTCGGCGAGATCATTGTCGAACGTATCGAGATCGAGCCCGAGCCGCGCCGCGTAGCCGTGGAGATCCTCGTCTTCGAGATGCCGCTGGTTCTCGTAGAGGAGGTCGTGCATCTCCCAGAACCTTCCCTGACTGCCCGCCGCCTCCGCGGCCTCGGCCGACTGCTCCGCGCGCGGGTGCGAGGTCGTGATCGGGAAGTTGCGGAACACGAACTGCAGCCTCTCCCCCATCCGCTCTTGGATCTCCTTCACGATCGGGTACGCGGCCCCGCAGTATGGACACTCGTAGTCGCCGTACTCGACGAGCGTCGCCGCGGCGTTCGCCGGCCCCTGGGTATGGTCGCGCTGCGGGTCGACCGGGAGGGTCAGGACGGCGGCCCACTCGGTCCTGGTCATGAACCGAGGCTCTGGAGAGCGCGCAGAATGCCGTCGGCGCCCGGGTTCACGCCGACGGGGGAGACGTAGCTCCAGCGCACGATCCCCTCTGCGTCGATCACATACAACGCCCGCTCGCTGGTGCCGTCCGGAGTGCGATAGACCTGGTATGCGCGAGAGACCAAGCCCTTAGGCTCGAAGTCGGCGAGTAGTGGAAAGTGCAGGTTGCGGTCCTTCGCAAAGGCGAGATGGCACCAGACGCCGTCCACGGAAATGCCGAGGAGCTCCGCATTGAATC
>JBKPEC010000065.1:0-3203 GCA_046728195.1 Actinomycetota bacterium | reverse complement strand
GAACATCCACTGCCAGGTGCTCGGCGTCTACACGAACACAGGCATGGTCGACGCCTACCGCGGCGCCGGCCGGCCCGAGGCGACCTACGTCGTCGAGCGGGCGGTCGACCTGGTCGCGCGTGAGCTCGACCTCGACCCGGTCGAGGTGCGGCGCCGCAACTTCATCCCGCCGGATGCGTTCCCGTACGACCCCGGCATCCTCGCCGGGCTGAAGTACGACACCGGCGATTACGACAAGGCGCTCAAGCGGGCGCTCGAGATTGTCGGCTACGACGACTTCCGGTTGGACCAGGAGGCAGCCCGCGCGGAGGGCCGCTACGTCGGCATCGGCTTCTCCACCTACGTGGAGATCTGCGGGGCCGCCCCGTCGGCGTGGATCGGGGCGGTCGGCCAGGGGTGGGGCGCCGCCATGTGGGAGAGCGCGAACGTTCGCGTCCACCTCACCGGCAAGGTCGTCGTCACCACCGGCTCGATGAATCAGGGTCAGGGGCACGAGACGACCGTCACGCAGGTGGTCGCGTCGGAGCTCGGCGTGCCGGCCGAGGATGTCACTGTCCTGTTCGGCGATACGCAGGGGACGCCGTTCGGCTACGGCACATATGCGAGCCGCAGCGCCGCCGTCGGCGCGGTGGCGGTCTATCACGCGCTACAGCGGATCAAGCAGAAGGCACGCCGCGTGGCGGCGCACATGCTCGAGGTCGATCCCGACGACGTCGAGTTCGCGGACGGCAAGGCGTTCGTCAAGGGCTCCCCGTCGACGGCGAAGACGATCCAGGAGATTGCCGGCGCTGCCGCGCTTGGCTATGACCTGCCGGAGGGTGTGGAGCCGTACCTCGACGACACCTACTACTACGACCCGCCCAGCTGCACGTTCCCGTTCGGTACGCATATCGCGCTCGTGGAGGTCGACGCCGACACGGGCGAGGTGCAGCTCGAGCGTTACGTCGCGGTCGACGACGTCGGCAAGGTGATCAATCCGCTGATCGTCGACGGCCAGGTGCAGGGCGGGATCACGCAGGGCGTCGCGCAGGCGCTCTGGGAGGGAGCCGCCTACGACGAGCAGGGGCAGCTGCTGACGTCGAGCCTGATGGATTATGCCGTCCCGAAGGCGGAGTTCCTGCCGAAGCTCGAGGTCGACCGGACGGAGACGCCGACCGACCTCAACCCGCTCGGCGTCAAGGGCGCCGGCGAGACGGGGACGATTGCGTCGACGCCGGCGGTCGTGAATGCGGTGATGGACGCGCTCGCGCCGCTCGGGATCGCGCACATCGACATGCCATTAACCCCCGAGCGGGTCTGGCGTGCGATGCAAGCGTCGAGGAGCTGAGAGGAGCCGTCATGTACACACAACGTCCAGCGGAGTTCGAGTACAAGAAGCCGGCGAGCCTCGACGAGGCGATCGGCTTGCTGGCGGAAAACGGCGACACGCGGCCGTTGGCTGGCGGCCACTCGCTCCTGCCGATGATGAAGCTACGGCTCGCCGAGCCGGGTGTGATCGTCGACATCGCGCGTCTGCCCGGGCTCGACGGAATCGACGAGGACGGGGACGAGGTGCGGATTGGCGCGCTTGCGACGCACGCCTCGGTGGCCGCGTCGGAGCTCGTGCGCGAGCAATGCCGCGTGCTGGCGACCACGGCCGAGGGCATCGGCGACCGTCAGGTGCGGAACCGCGGCACGATCGGCGGCAGCCTCGCGCACGCCGATCCCGGCGCCGACTACCCGACTGTCGTCACCGCCCTCGGCGCGACGGTCGTCGTGCAGGGCCCGAACGGCGAGCGCGAAATCGCCGCGGACGACTTCTTCACCGGCGTCTTCACGACGGCGCTGAAGCAGGGCGAGCTTGTGACGGCCGTGCGCGTGCCGGCGGTTCAGCGTGCTGCATACGAGAAGCACCGCCATCCAGCGTCGGGCTATGCGGTCGCCGGCGTTGCAGCGGTCGTGGGCAACGACGAGCTGCGACTCGTTGTCGGCGGCGTGACCGGGACGCCCGTGCGCGCGACGGAGGCGGAGCAGGCGATGGAGATCGGGCTCTCACCGGTCGACGAGGCGGCGATCGCCGCGGCGGCGGAGAAGGTTCCGGCGGCGCTGTCGGGCGCGCTTTCGGACACGTACGCGTCGGGCGAGTACCGCGTCCATCTGGCGCAGGTGCTGGCGAAGCGCGCCATCAGGGCGGCATTCGCGCCCGCGTGAAGATCGAGAACTCGTTCGAGGTGCCCGCGTCGCCCGAGGCGGCGTGGGCACTGCTGACAGACGTTCCGAGGATCATCCCGTGCATGCCGGGCGCGACCCTCGACGAGACGGTTGACGACGAGAACTGGAAGGCGACGATGGCCGTCAAGCTCGGCCCGATCTCCCTGTCGTTCAAGACGGACGTGAAGCGGGCGGGGGTGGACGAGGCGGCCAGGCGGGCGACGTTGTCGGCGCGAGCGCGCGAAGCGCGAGGGAAGGGGAACGCGTCGGCGACGATCGAGTCGTGGCTGACACCGCAGAACAGCGGCACGAAGGTGGACATCGTCACCGACCTGCAACTAACAGGCCCGGTGGCGCAGTACGGCCGTGGCCTGGTGCAGGACGTGTCGTCGCAGCTGGTCGGTCAGTTCGCGGACTGCTTGAAGAAGCAGCTCGCGGCGGCGACTCCGGAAGAGGCGGCGACTGCGGTGGTAACACAGGCGACGCCTGTGGGCGGGCTACGCCTTGGCCTCGGCGCGCTCTGGCGGTCGTTCGTGCGCTTGGTCAAGCGGGCGTAAGCCAGGCGCCGTCACTGTGGAGGGCGGACAGCTGTGGGGTGCCGAGAAGTCCGCATCTCGCTCGTAGGGCTCGCGAACTCGTCTTACGTTTGGCCGTCTTATGGGCGTCGCGCCGGGAATGCGTCCTACGGCGTGATGCGCAAACAGACGGTTTGCAGCTAAGACAGGCGCGGGAGCGACGGGATCCCCGATGATCGACACCTTGATCCGACAAGGGCCGCCCTCAGACGGCCCTTGTCACTTCAGTTCAGTGGACGTCGGGGCAGCCGGCCGGCTGCGGCTGGTCGATCCTGATGCCGGTGTTCGGCGTTCCCTTCGGCAACACGTACAGCGTGTAGATAACGAGACTGCTGGAGCTTTCGTTGCGGCCAAGGTGGACCTCCGTCGGCATCTGGCCGAACCCGGAGCCGGCGCTGACCTTTTCGGAGTGACACGTCGTCCCTTCGGCGTGGTAGT
>JBKPEC010000064.1:0-4556 GCA_046728195.1 Actinomycetota bacterium | reverse complement strand
CAGCACCCAGGCGAGTGCAAGTTGCGCCATCGTGACGCCGAGTCCTTCTGCGATCGGCACCAGGCGCTGAACCGCCTCCAGGACGTCGTCGTCCCGGAAGCGGTCCATCGACCAGCCCATCTGCGACGAGGCCGCCCGTGTTCCGTGCTGCGGCGCCTCGCCGGGCCTGTACTTCCCCGTGAGCGTGCCCTGCGCGAGGGGCGACCAGACGATCTGCGAGATCCCGTTCTCCAGGCAGAGCGGGATCACCTCGCGCTCGGGGAGGCGGTAGAGGATCGAGTACTGCGGCTGCGACGAGACGAACTTGTCCAACCCCCGCGAGGCCGACAGGTCGAGCGACGCCCTGATCTGGTCCGCTGTCCACTCGCTGAAGCCGAGATAGCGCGCCTTGCCTTGGCGCACGACTTCGGTCAGCGCCTCCATCGTCTCTTCGAGCGGCGTAGCGCGGTCGTAGCGATGGCACTGGTAGAGGTCGACGTAGTCGGTGCGGAGGCGTGCGAGCGATGCGTCGATTTGCTTGAAGACCTGTTCCCGGGAGAGGCCGCGGTCGCCGTTCATCGGGAAGTAGAGCTTGGTGGCAAGGATGTAAGAATCGCGCGGCCGGTCGGCGAGCACTTCTGCGAGGAACTCCTCTGCTCCGCCGCGTGCGTAGACGTTCGCGGTGTCGATGAAGTTGATCCCGACGTCGAAGGCCTTGTGGACGCAGGCTTCGGCCTGCGTGTCAGAGACGCCGCCGCCGTAGGTCAGCCAGGAGCCGAGACTGATCTCGGAGACCTCGAGGTCGCTCGAGCCGAGGCGGCGGTACCGCATGCCTCGTGTCTACCAACCCGGGACCAGGCTCCGCCGATCCTGTTCCCCTGGACATGTCCTTGGGTCAGACCCAAAGACACGGCTGGAACAGACAAAAGCGCTGGAAAGGGCACCCTTATTGTCTCACCGGGCGACGCATGGTGGTGTGTCGGATGTGTGCCGAAGAGTCTCCAGCGTCGGCCACTCGGCAGAATCGGGGCGGTGAAACGCACGCGTTACCACGACGGTGTTCCTGCGGCCGTTGTCGACGTGGGTTGGGTCAACGGCCTCGCCGCGATTCGGTCGCTCGGCCGCGCGGGGATCCGCGTGCTCGCCGTTGACCACCGCCCGAGCGCCCTCGGGTTTCGGTCGCGCTACGCCGAACCGTTCCTCTCACCCGATCCGCACCAGGACGAGACACGCTTCGTTGCGTTCGTCCGCGCCCTCGGCGAGGTCGTCGTCTTTCCGACCCACGACGAGCAGCTGAACCTGATCGCGCGCCACCTCGGCGATCTCCAGGTGCTTGCCCCCTTCCCCGCGTGGGATGTGCTCGAGCGCGTGCAGAGCAAGCGCACACAGCTGGACACAGCCGAAGCCGCAGGAGTCGACACGCCGCGCACGGCCTATCCGACCACGGCCGAGGAAGCGCGGACGGCCGCCGAAGAGATCGGCTATCCGGTGCTGGTCAAGCCCGAGCATCCGATCGGCTTCAAGCAGCGCTTCCGCCGCCAGGCGTTTCGGTGCGAGAACGCGCCCGAGGTCGAAGAGGCGTACGAGCGCGCGTCGGAGTTCGCACCGATGGTGCAGGAGCTCGTCCCGGGTGGAGATGACACCCTCTACACGGTCGGCAGTTACCTGACGCCCGACGGACGTCCGCTCGGAGTGTTCTCCGGACGGAAGTTGCGCCAGACTCCGCGCGGTATCGGCACCTGCCGGATCGGCGAGGCGGTCTGGATCCAGGAGACGGTCGACGCAGCGCTGCGGCTGCTCGCGGAGTTCGGGTACTTCGGCCTGTCGCAGGTCGAGTTCAAGCGCGACCCGCGAGACGGTCGCTTCAAGCTGATGGAGATCAACCCGCGCCTCTGGCAGTGGCATGGCCTCGCCGCCGCCTGCGGGGTCGATCTCCCGCGCCTCGCGTACGCCGACCTGGTGGGCGACTCCCCGCCCGAGACGACGATGAACGGACACGGGAAGCGCTGGGCGATCACGCTGCTGCCGGGCGAGCGTCCGACGCCCCAGCGTCCGCCCTACGCGGACGCCGTCTTCGCCACGGACGACCTCAAGCCCGCGGCGGTCCACCTCGCCCGAGTCTTGCGGAGCGCGCTGCGGTGATCCCGGAGGGGATCGAGCGCCGCGCACGCTGGGTGCTCGACTCGATCGGCGCCACCGAAGTCGGATTCGGGGACGACGTCCCGTACGGCGCACGCGCCTGGGAGCAGATCGCGCGCGGCGAGCGCCCGGCCGGAGACGATCTGGCGGAGGCGTTCTTCCACCTCGCCCGCGTGGAAGAGCGCGGCGGCCCGCGTGACGAGCATGGACGCTTTCGCGCCGAATGGTCGTGCCTCGATCCGCTCGATCCGCCGGTCGAGCGGCTGCGGCGGAAGCTCGGGGTCACGGACGCGGGGTTCACCGTCGCTCTCACGCACGACGTCGATTCCCCGTGGCGATGGACTCGCATCGGCACGCGCGGGGCGGCAGCTCGCCTCAAGCAGAGCGTGGTCCGCGGACGACTCGGACCGGCAGTGCGCGAGGCGACCGGGCTCGCGACCATGCCGTTCCATCGCGTTCGCGGCACGGATCCGAACTGGCGCTTCGAACAGATCGTCGCGGCCGAACGCGAGCGTGGAGCGAGCGGCTCGACCTTCTACGTCCTCGCGGCTCATCACGACCCGCATGACGGAGCGGCGCCCGAGACCTACGACGCCCTCCGGCCGAGACTCGTCGAGACCATCCTGGAAGCCGGCGCGGAGGTCGGACTGCACGGCAGCTACACAGCGGCCGACGATCCCGCACGGCTCGCGGAGGAAAAGGCCAAGCTGGAAGCGCTCGCCGGTCCAGTCCACGGTCATCGCTACCACTACCTGCGTGGTGACCCACACCGAAACATCGCGGCCCTCCCCTTTGTGTACGACACGACCCTCGGCTTTCCGGACGCCGTGGGGTTCAGGGCGGGCATCGCACGTCCGTTCCACCCCTGGGACTTCGAGCGTGACGCGCCGGCGGACGTGCTCGAGATCCCGCTCGCGGCGATGGACGCCACGCTTGCGGAGGAGCGCTATCTCGGTCTCGCTGCGAAGCGCGCCGAGCCGCAGCTCATGCGTCTCCTCGACTGGGCGGCGGAGTACGGGGGCGCGTTCGCGATCCTCTGGCATCCGGACCGCTTCGACCCGGCGACCTCGGGCGGCTGGGACCGGCTCTACTCGAGGCTGCTGGACGCGGTGCTCGAACGCGGCGGCGTCTGCGTTCCGGCGATCGAGCTCGTCTCGTCCCACTCGACCTGATCGAAGTAGCGCAAGGCGCGTCGCGTCGGTCGCACCTGGGCGCTGAGCTCCGCGAGCTCCTCGCGCGAGATCTCCCCCAGCGCGCTCTTGATCCCGAGGTAGGGCAGGTTCAGATCTTCCTGGTAGACGACCGTCGAGATGCGTGGGTTGATCTCGATCACGTGGTCGCCGACGAGCTGGATGTTGAAGAAGTGCTCGATGCCGAACTCGGCAACGATTCGTTGCGCGACCTCGAGCAGCCAGTGGTCGTTCAGCGTCTCGAAGTACATCGCAAGCCCGGCGCGCATCGCCTCACGCGTCTTGGCATGCCCGAGGAGGATCTGGCCCGAGCGGGCGATGCCGTCGATCGTTCGCTCCCGTCCCTGCGCCAGCTCCATCACGAGCAGCTCAGGGCCGCCCTCCTCCGGTAGCACCTCGAGCACGTCCTTCAAGCGCAAGGCGAGGTTTCCCGGACGGTCCTCGATCAGCTGCTTGACGCGGTCGACCGTCGCATCGAGGACACGAAAACCGCGCGAGCCGGAGCTCGAGACCGGCTTGAAGCAGACGGGACGCTCGGGATAGCCGAGCTCCTCGGCCGCGAGAGCGAGCGCGCGCCCGCCGACGACCTTTCGCCAGGCCGGCGCCGGCAGGCCCAGTCCCTGGAGGAGCGCGTAGGTCTCGGCCTTGTCATTCGCGCGCCTGATCGTCTGCGGTGAAGAGACGAGGACGGTCGTTCCGACGAAGCGCTCCCTGGCCTCCGCGAGAGCCTGTAGGTCGAACGAGGACTGCGGCAGGACGGCGTCGACGTTCTCTCGCCGCACGATGTTGAGAATCGCGTCCTCGACGCGAGCATCGACCGCACGCGGCAGCTGCTCGACGAACGTCCGGGCAATCTCTCGATGCGGCTCAAGGACGTGATCGAGCTGCTCCCCGAGGAAGGCGGCCCGGACCTGCTCGTGATGTAGCTCGCAGTGGGACGGGAGCGAACTGTCGACGGGATCGCCCGCTCCGGGCAAGTCCTGCTCGGGCATGCGAAGACGCGCGAGTCGATGCGCGCCGGCCTCGCGATGTACTTCGAGACGCTGCAGGACCACTGGCTGATGGAGGTGGCGCAGCGCATCGTCGCCGAGCTCGGCATCGAGCACTTCTTCAACATCCAGCTCGTCGGGGACTACGTGATCGAGGTGAATCCACGCATCTCGACGATCGTGTACCAGGACGACCTCAACCTGCCGTACCTCGGCATCAAGAATGCACTCGGCGAGATCTCGCGGGAGGAGCTCGCGC
>JBKPEC010000063.1:0-13043 GCA_046728195.1 Actinomycetota bacterium | reverse complement strand
CCCATCGACCCGCCCATGAAGGCGAAGTCCATCACCGCCAGCTCGCATCCGCGCCCGTCGATCGTGGCCTGCCCGATCACCATCGCCTCTCCGAGACCGGTCTTCATCTCCGCTTCCGCGAGACGCTCCGTATACGGACGGAGGTCGAAGAAGTCGAGCGGGTCTTCCGACCGAAGCTCGGCCGCCTCCTCGGAGAACGATCCCTCGTCCGCGAGCAAGGCGATGCGCGTCCTCGCACGCATGGCGAAGTGGTGGCCGCAGTGCGGACAGACCCAGAGCGCCGCCTCGAGCTCGTCGTCCCGGTAGTGCGAGTCGCAGCCGGGACACGTGTTCGGGTGTTTCGCTCCGGGCGGCTCTGGAACGTTCCGGTGCTCGATGGAGACGTCGATCCGGGAAGACATGGACAGTCGAGTTTAGACAGGTATCCGCCGCGTACGGTTGCGGCCTAGAGCTCGAGCGCCGCGCTGAGTCTCGAAATCGGGCCCACGTTGGCGGGTTCGAAGGTCGCGCCGGTGATCCCGGCGCCGAGGACATTTGTCCGGGCGTCGACTGCGCGGAGGAGGCGCTCGGCCTCCGCGAGGGAGAGGCCGCCCGGCTCGGGCATGAAGACCGACAGCTCCGAGGGCTCGAGCACGTCCACGTCGAACGCGACGTACGCGCAGCTCGAGCCCTCAAGGGCGTGCGAGATGCCCTCCTCGCCGAGGTGGATCCCCTGGGCGGAGATGTACTCCGCCTCCGGCGGGTCGAGGTTGCGTGCCCCGACGAGCGCCACGTCCTCGGCCGCCACCGCGCCCGAGTCGATCAACATCCGGAGGGGCATCCCCCAGAGGTTTCCCGACGGAGACGTCTCGGGCGTGTTGAGGTCACCGTGCGCGTCGAACCAGATCAGGGAGAGACGCTCCTGCCGCGCTGCCAGACCCTCGACAGCGCCGATGTGGGAACAACAGCAACCGCCCAGGACGAGGGGCCGCTCGGGCAGATCGGCGGCGAGCGCCAGGTTCTGCTCCCCGAGAGTGTCGCCCTCGACGATTGCCGTTTCGGGCTGCGGGAGCTCGAGCCACGCGGCCTCCGCCATCGCCTCGCCGCCGTCGCCCCAGGCCTGTGGCACGCGCACGAGGCCCGAGTGAAACACGCGGCCACACGCGTGGCACTCGTATTCCGCGCCGAGCGCAACCGCGGTGAAGGTCTTGCAGTCGGGACACTTCGCGCGCAGGCGACTCACGTCAGCTCCTTCTCGTACACGACGTCCTCGTTGATCACGCGCATGCCCGCGCGCTCGTAGAGGCGGGTGGCGCCGCTCGCGTTTTCCGTGTCGACTCCCAGCCCCACATGCGACTCACCCCGCCGGTGGAACTCGGCGAAAACGTGTTGCAGAAGCGCTATGCCGATGCCGCGCCGCCGCCAGGGCTTCCTCACTCCCAGGGCGCCGACCCAGCCCCCGCCCTCACGTTTCGGATCGCAGCGTGCCACGGCAGCGATCTCATCGTCCTCGCGCACAATGAACCAGAGTGAGGTGTCCGTCTCCGGCGCTTCGAGCCGCTCCCGCTTCCACTCGTCGAACGGCTGCTGGTGCCATCCCCACTCATCTGCGAAGGACTCGTTGAGAGCCTCGTAAAACGCTTTCGCATCCTGGGCTCGAAACGTGGAGACGTAGACGCCGTCGGGCCAGGCGGGCCGGCTCGGCGGGCCGTTGAAGTCGATGCGCATGCCGAAGTAGTGACGCGCCTCGCGGAAGCCGTTTCGCTCGAAGAGGCTGCGCGCCGCTTCGTTCTCCACGAACGCTCCGACCTTGAGCTTCTCCACGCCAACCGTGCGAGCGTGCTCTTCCGTGCGCGCGATCAGGGCCGTCGCGAGGCCTCGGCCGGTGAAGTCCGGGTGAACCGTCACCCACGCGTCGCGGTTGCCGCCGCGATCGAGCGCCACCACAACGGCCGCAGTCGTGCGGGCGGTGGTCTCGACCATCCACGTGGCGCCGAGGTTCGCCAGGCGCCAGAGGTGCGCGGTCTCCTCGACTCCCCAGTCGGAGCGCCCGCGGAAGTCCACTTCCTCGGCGTGCAGCACGGCCGATGCCGCCTCGACGTCCTCGGCGGTCGCGTCGCGCAGTGTGAACCCGTCAGGCAGGGACGAGCTCATCGAGGGCATCGGGAAGGCCGGACAGATCGGCGAGCTCGCGCGAAGGAGGCGGCTCCCAACGTTCCGCGTAGCGGTTGATCCAGATGCTGCGCAGCCCCAGAGCTCTCGCCGGCCCGATGTCGTGAAAGTGGCTCTGAGCCACATGCACGTGCCGGTTGCGAGCTGCACCCGTTTGCTCGAAGAAGTGCAGCCAGTGAGCATGCGCAGGCTTGTAGGAGCGAATCTCGGACGCGACGATCGCCAGCTCGAACGGCACTCCGATCTGCGCCAGCGAGGCCTCGATCAGATCCCGGTCGGAGTTGGACAGGACGGCGAGCTTCCACCCCCGGGCACGCGCCGCCTCGAGCGCACCAGGAACCTCCGGGAACGGCTCCCAGGAGGGGAGGGCAGCGGCGAGACACGCCTCCTCCCCGGCCGGCGCACCGAGCTCGGCCATCGCCGAGGTCATGACCTCACGGTAGGTCCGCTCTCCGCCCAACTGCAGCGCCGGCTCGATCTGGTGGTAGTGCTCGAGCTGCGCATCAGCCCGGTCCTCTCCGAACACTCGCGCCAGCTCGCGGCGAATCCCGCCGTTCCAGTCGATCAGCGTCCCGTAGCAGTCGAACGTCCCCCAACGCTCTGCCGCCACGGCGTGGCTACTCCTCGAGGCGCTTCAGGACGATCGAGGCGTTGTGCCCGCCGAAGCCGAACGAGTTGGAGACGCCGACGCGAACATCCGCGTCACGAGATGTGTTCGGGATGTAGTCGAGATCGCACTCCGGGTCCTCGACCTCATAGTTGATCGTCGGCGGCAGCTTGCCGTCGCGAATCGCGAGCGTCGTGAAGAGCGCCTCGACCGCACCGCCGGCGCCAAGACAGTGTCCCGTCGCTCCCTTGGTGGACGAGATTGGCGTCGTGCGCGCCTTCTCCTCGCCGAGCGCGAGCTTGATGACTCGCGTCTCGGCCGCATCGCCGAGAGGCGTGGACGTGCCGTGCGCGTTGATGTAGTCCACCTCGTTCGGATCGATCCCGGCGTCGGCGAAGGCCATCGTCATCGCCCGCGCCGGATTGCGGCCGGTCGGATCGGGCTCGGTCACGTGCTTGGCGTCCGAGGACAAGCCGTAGCCCACGACCTCCGCATAGATCTTGGCTCCGCGCGCCCGGGCCCGTTCGAGCTCCTCGAGCACGAGGACTGCACCCGCCTCGCCCATGACGAAGCCGTCCCGTTCCGCGTCGAAGGGACGACTGGCTCGCTTCGGATCGTCGTTGCGGCGCGAGAGCGCGCGCATCGCGCCGAACCCGGCGATCCCGACCTGGTTGATGGCGGACTCGGTTCCGCCGCACAGCATCACGTCGGCGCGGCCGAGCCGGATGTCGTCGAGCCCCTGGCCTATGGCCATGTTCGAGGCCGCGCAGGCCGTGCACTCCGACGAGAGCGGACCGCGCGTGCCGAGCTCCATCGAGACCCAGCCCGCCCCCATATTCGGGATGATGCAGGGGATTGCAAACGGGTTGACGCGGTCCGGCCCACGTGCGAGCAGCGTGTCGTAACAATCCTGGAAGGACTTGATGCCCCCGATCCCGGTGGCAATCGACGCGCCGATGCGGTCGCCGTCGGCCGCGATGTCGAGGCTCGAGTCGGCTTCGGCCTGGCGCGCCGCGGCGAGGATGAGCTGGGCGAACCGGTCCATGCGTCGCGCCTGCTTGCGTTCGATCCATTGCGAGGGATCGAAGTCCTTCACCTCACAGGCGAAGTGCACGAAGTAGCCGTTCGGGTCGAACTGGGTGATCGGGCCCGCGCCCGACTCTCCCGCGAGCAGGTTGCGCCAACTCGTCTCCGGGTCGTTTCCGAGCGGCGTGACCGCGCCGACGCCGGTTATGACCACCCGTCTCCGTCCGTTGCAGTTCGGCACTACATCCCCAATCCCCCGTCGACCAAGAGGACTTCGCCCGTGATGAACGCGGCGTCGTCCGAGCACAGGAACCGTACCGCCCCGGCGACGTCCTCCGGCCGTCCGAAACGCCCCAGCGGCGTGTTGGCGAGCATGAGCTCCTTCATGTCGTCGGCGATGACCTGCGTCAGGCGGGTGTCGATGTAGCCTGGCGCTACGACATTCGCGCGGACGCCGCGATTGCCCAGCTCGCGGGCAAGGGCCTTGGTAAAGCCGATGATTCCCGCCTTGGAGGCCGAATAGTTGGTCTGACCGGGGTTTCCATGCACGCCGACGATGCTGGAGACGTTGACGATCGAGCCGGCGCGACGCTTCATCATCCCGCGCGCCGCGGCCCTGCACGTGTGGAACGTGCCGTGCAGGTTCGTCTCGAGCACCACCCGCCAGTCTTCGTCGGACATCCGCGCCAGCAGCCCGTCCCGAGTGATGCCGGCGTTGTTCACCAGCACATCGAGCTCACCGGCGCCTTCGACCAGCGCTTTGGCCTGCTCCGGGTCGGAGACGTCGGCCTCGACCGCGCGACACCCCGCCTCCTTCGCGACCTGCTCGGCCTCGTTCCTGCCCGAGCGGTAGCTCAGCGTGACCTCGGCGCCGGCGCGGGCAAGCTCGAGGGCGATCGCGCGTCCAATCCCGCGTGAGCCGCCGGTGACGACGGCGGTCTTCCCTTGCAGAGACGCAAACCCCTCGTTAGGCAGAGGCGAGGGTCTCCTCGAGCTTGTCGATCTCCTCCGGTGTCGAGACGGACACTGTCTTCACGCTGCGGTCGATCCGCTTCACGAGACCGGCGAGTACGTTGCCGGGGCCCACTTCGACGAACGTCTGCGCGCCGTCTTTGATCAACGCCTGCGCGGCCTGGGTGAAGCGAACGGGCGCGGTGAGCTGATCGACCAGCAAGGGCGCCATCCGCCTCGCCGACTCGACGCGCGCGGTCACGGTCGACATGAACGGCGCAGTCGGCTCGGAGAACCTCACGCGGTCGAGCGCGGGGCGCAGCCGGTCGGCCGCCCGCGCGACAAGCGGGCTGTGAAACGCACCGGAGACACGCAGTCTGACCGCGCGGCGTGCGCCCTCCTCTTCTGCGGTGGCGCACGCTTCGTCGACCGCGGCGTGCTCGCCCGAGACGACGATCTGTCCGGGACAGTTGTAGTTCGCCGGCCACACGTTGAGGATGCGGCGACAGATACGCTCGACGACCTCGTCGTCGAGGCCGAGAATCGCGGCCATCGACCCAGGATGACTCCGCGCGGCCTCGGCCATCGCGAGTCCACGCTCCCGCACGAGCGCAACTGCTTCCTCGACCTTCAGGGCTCCGGCCGCTGCGAGCGCGGCGAACTCACCCACCGAGTGGCCGACGACGAAGTCCGGCTTGATCCCGCGAGCGCGCACCGCGGCAAGCACGGCGAGGCTCGTGGCGACGAGCGCAGGCTGCTGCACGTCCGTCTCGACCAGCTCCTCTTCAGTCGCTTCGAAGCAGAGTCGCCGCAGGTCGAGCCCGGCGGCAGCGCTGCTTCGCTCGAAGACGTCCATCGCCTCCGGTACCGCCTCGGCGACGCGCCGGCCCATGCCGACCTCGAGCGAGCCCTGGCCCGGGAAGCAGAACGCGACGAGACCGGGCTTCACGCGGTCCATTCCATCAACGCCGAGCCCCACGTCAGCCCTGCTCCCATGCCAGTCATCAACACCAGATCTCCTTCCTTCAGCTTGCCCTGAGCCTGCGCGTCTACCAGGGCCAATGGGATGGAACCGGAAGACGTATTGCCGTAACGGTCAACGTTAACCACCATGCGGTCACGCGGGATGCCGAGCTTCTGCGCTGCGTGATCCATGATCCTCACGTTTGCCTGGTGGGGAATGTAAACGTCGACGTCGTCAACAGAGGCGCCGCAGCGATCGATGACGGCCTGGGCGGACGAGACGAGCACCCTCGTTGCGAACTTGAAGACCTCGCGGCCGTTCATGTGTACGTAGCCGTTTCCGGTCGCATCGTCCATCCGGCGCGAGCCGCTCCCCGGGAGCGAAAGGTGGATGCCGCCGCCGCCGTCCGCGCCCAGCTCGAACCCGAGGAAGCCCGGCCGGTCGACCTTCTCGAGCACGACGGCCCCCGCGCCGTCGCCGAAGAGGACGAGGGTGGACCGGTCGGTCCAGTCGAGTATCCGCGAGAGCACGTCGCCGCCGACCACCAGCGCGCAGTCGGCAAGGCCCGCGGCGATCATCCCGTACGCCTGGGCGAGCGCGTACATGAAGCCGGTGCAACCCGCGAGCAGATCGTAGGCCGCAGCGTCGCCCGCGCCAAGCGTATCGGCGAGCAATGCGCTGGAGGTCGGGAACATCATGTCGGGCGTCACCGTCGCGCAGAGCAGTAGGTCGACGTCCGCCGCCTTTACTCCGGCCTGGTCGAGCGCGGTGCGCGCGGCGGGGAGCGCGAGATCCGTCAGCGCCTGCTCGGGCGCCGCGATGCGCCGTTCGCGGATGCCGGTGCGCTCCATGATCCACTCGTCGGACGTGTCGACGATGCGCGCGAGCTCGTCGTTCGTCAGCACCCGGTCCGGCGCATACGCGCCGAGGCCGGTGATCGAGATCGGCGGGCCGGTGGCTCTCCCGATCACGGGATCGACTCTTCTCGCGTTTGTTCTTCTGGCGCTTCGTGCCTCATCTTTCAACCGCGAAGGTCAGCAGGGCACGACACGCGAGCTTGCCGTCGACTCGCGCTTCGGCTTTGCCCCGTCCCACGGGACCGCGCACGCGATCGAGCTCGCAGTGGAGGTCGAGAACGTCGCCCGGCTCGACGACACGCTTGAAGCGACAGTCGTCGATGCCTGCGAACAACGCCAGCCGCCCCCGATTCTCCTCCTCGCTCAGGACCGCCACCGCGCCGGTCTGTGCGAGTGCCTCGACGATCAGTACGCCGGGCATCACCGGCCGGTCCGGAAAGTGCCCGCGGAGGAACCACTCGCCGTCGCGGACCGTCTTCCGCGCGGTCGCGCCCTCACCCGGCCGGAGCTCGAGTACCTCGTCGATCAGGAGAAAGGGCTCGCGATGGGGAAGGATTGCCTCAATCGCCTCCCGACCGAAGGGAGTCGTGACCGTCACGAGCCCACCTTCGGCTCGTGACGGGCAAGCTGAAAGCGGGCAGGACTCATGCGACGTCCGAGAGCTTCTCGCGCAAGTTCGTGCGACCGCGGTGCGCGTAGCACTTGGCCGTCCCGACGGGCATATCAGCCGCGGCGGAGATCTCCTCGAACGAGAGCCCGATGGCGTCCTTCAGAACCACGACCCGCGCCTGATCGGGCGAGATCTCGGCCAGGCAACGGTTCAGCTCGTTGCGAAGCTCCGCGCGGTCGGTTTCGCTCACCGGGTCGGCGTCCGTCGATGCGCGTCGGTCCTCGAGAAGCGGCTCGCAGGCTCGGGCCGCCTGGCGTTTCGCCACGTCGCTGCAGGCGTTCACGGTCAGCCGGTGCAGCCACGTTGCGAATTGCGACTCGCCGCGAAACTGGCCGATTCGAGTACAGAGTTTCGCGAGAGCTTCCTGAGAGGCGTCCCGGGCGTCCTCCGGATCGCGCAGAAGGTGCCTCGCAAGCTTTTCGAGGCGGGGCGCGTGCCGCTCGCAGAGCGCGGCGAGCGCCTGCTGGTCGCCGTCCTTTGCTCTCTTCACCAGAATCGGATCGCTCAGTCGCGCGTAGACGAGAGGTCCCTCCGGACGGAAGGACTGCTGAATTGGACGGCGGCGGCCAGCGGGCAGTTGCATCTCTCCGCTCTAGTCTAGGAGGGTGGCGGATTCGCTCGCCCCCGACGCAGTGAAACCGCTGCTCCGCGGCGGTTTCGGACAGACCTACCTCTACGAGGAAGTCTGTCGCTCGACGCAGCGCCTGCTTCGGGACGAGAGCGAGGAGGGGACGATCGCCGTCGCGGAGGAGCAAACGGAGGGCCGAGGACGGCTGGGTCGGAGTTGGCAGGCGCCGGCGCGGACCAGCGTCCTCGTCTCCGTACTCCTCCTGCCCCGCGTCGAGCCGGCAAAGCTCCCGGAGCTCTCGCTCGTTGCGGGCGGCGCTGTCGCCGAGGCGATCGCGGAAGTGACGGGCATCGAGCCGGTGATCGAGTTCCCGAACGACGTCCTCGTCGGCGGCCGGAAGGTTGCAGGCATCCTGGCGGAGTCGAGCGAGGGACGAGTCGTCCTTGGCATCGGCGTCAACGTGAACCAAACGTCAGAGGAGCTGCCGGCACGCGCCCGCACGGAACCGACCTCGCTGCGGCTCGAGCTCGGGCGGCCCGTCGACCGGGCGGCGCTCCTCGCGGAGATCCTGGCTCGGCTCGAGCGCGCCTACGACAATTGGATCCAAGGCGCCGCTTGCCGTGCCGTTTAGAGACTGGGCACCGCCGAGCAGCGCCCAGGACGCACAGTTGCCTACGGATACCGCAGCGTCCGGCTGACGTTTCCGGCCGCGTCCCGCGCGACGATCCGCACGCTTCGAACCGATGCGCTGCGGAACAAGAAGACGCCGGCTCGCACCGTACGCACGACAAGTCTGCCGTTCAGGGTCAGACGGATGGTCGCCGGTTCGCTGACGCGAAAGCGCAGCCGCGCAAACGAGAGCACTGTGAGGCGCGGGGGGATGCGGTCGATCCGGAAGAGGACGGTGTGCACGACCGTCCCGACGTCGTTCGTGGCCGTGAGGACGCCGGCGTACTTACCGTCCTTCGCATTCGCACCGTTCCAAGTCACGGTCTGCGAGCCGGGCTGCAGGTCGGCTGAGTAGACGGACGCGATCGTCTTTCCGGACTGGCCGATGTCGAGACGAACGGACGCAGCGCGCATGAGCTCGAAGCTGAAATCGAGCTCGTCTGCGACTCCGTCGCCGTTGGGCGAGAACGCCAGGGGCGTCGCCGTGAAGAGCCGCACGGTGCGATCGACAAGCACCGGAATGACCGAGGTCACCGTCTGCTTTCCGTCGGTCGCGCTCAGGACGATCTCGTAGCGCCCGTCGGCGACACCCGCAGCAGCGAAGCGGAACAACTGCTTCCCCGGTTGGCGTTGACCCGAAAAGAGCGTGGCGAGGTCGCGGCCGTCCGGGCCGCGCAGCGTCGCGGTCACGATGGCCGGTGCGCTCAGCATGTACGTGATCTCGCTGAAGTCGGTCTGCCCGTCGCCGTCCGGGGTGATCGTCCGCGGCGAGGCGGTTGCCGAGGTGAGCGCCAGGACGACAGGTTTCGTGCCGATCGTTCCCGTCGCCGGTCTGACTGAGTCACCCGCCGAGATCGTCCAGGCGTAGAGCCCCGGCGTGACGGTCGAAGCGTCCCAGGTCCAGTCGACTGCCTGGCTCGTTCCAGTTCCGGTCGCAACCACGGCTCCGGTGGAGTCGGCAACCGTCACCGTCCAGGGAAGAACCTGGCTCAGGCGCGCCTGGAACCGCACCTGGCCGCCGAGCGTGCCGCGCACCAACGGCGTGTAGAGCTTGGGGAGACCGATCGAGGCAGCCTTCTGCGCAATCGCACCGAGCTGAGCGTAGAGCGCGGCACCCGGACAACTCGTGAAACCGGTGTCGCGGTGCCCCGACACGGCGCGCAACGTCACCGACGCTCCGGCAACAAACTTGGCGTTGCCACCCGAGACCCAGGTGAGCGTCGACCTCGGGTCGACATGTGCAAGGTCAAGTCGCCATGCAAGGAGCTTCGCGAGCGCACTCTGCGCAACCGGCGGGGGCGCCGCCGACCCGTACGTCCCGAGCATCGCCACACCGACGGAGCCGGTGTTGAAGCCCTCTGCGTGGGCGCCGATCACGTTCTTGTCGACGCCGCCGTACCGTCCTTCGAAGATCTGGCCGTACTTGTCGACGAGGAAGTTGTAACCGATGTCGTTCCAGCCGTTGCCTTTCACGTGGTAGATCTCGATGCCGCGGACGATTGCAGCCGACTGTGAAGCCGTGTAGGAGTTCGTGCCGGCCGTGTGATGGACGAGCGCGAACTGCACGCTCGGCGCGTAGCTCGGCGGGGCTCGCCTGATCGCCTCGTTGGCGCCCCACGTGGAGCGCGAGAGAATCGGCGGCGAGCCGGCCATGGACACGTGGCGGAGCGGGATGCGGACGTCAGGGCTGTGGACGAAATAGGCGCGCAAACGGAGCACCCGGCCGTCGAGCCGGTACACGATGCGATCCGACGGCCCCGTCCAGTACGGGTTACCCAGTCGCCAGCCGCGGCTGGCGCTCGCCTCGGGGCTGCCGATGTCGGGAAGATCCTCGCTTTCGGGGGCAGCGCGTCGCCAACTACTCCACTTGCCTGCGAGCGAACGTGTTCGGAACTGGACTGAGCCGGGCCCGCGCCAGTGCAGACCGACCATGTCGAACTCCCGCGACGAGGTCGCTGCGAGCGTCCGCTCACCGTGCAGCGGAACCTCGCGCATCGTCAGCGTGACATCCGCGAACGCCGCGGCGGGCGCGGCGAAGAAGATGAACGCTGCGGCGATCAAAAGCCTCATGACGGCGGGCGACCCTGCTCAAGGGTGCCTGCGTGTCCTTTCGGTCTCAAGGGCGCAAGGACCTCCCTGATAGAATCCTTACGAGTTGAAGAGGCCTTTTTTGCGGGGACTTTTGCTCCTCGGAGCGCTTCTTGCGCTTGCTTCCCCGGCTCAGGCGGCAACGCCTAAGGTGCTGGCGATTCACTTCGACGCGGACGTCAATCCCGTCACACAGAACTACCTCTGTCACCAGCTGAGCCGCGCACCGAAGGACGGCTACGCGGCAGCCGTGATCGTGCTCAACACTCCGGGAGGCCTCCTCGAGTCGAAGGACAAGATCGTACTGTGCGAGTTGAGCGCCAAGCTTCCGGTCCTGGTCTGGGTCGGGCCGAACGGTTCCTCTGCAGCCTCGGCCGGAGTGTGGATCGCGCAGGCCGCTGACTACCTGGCCATGGCGCCCGAGACGAACATCGGCTCCTCGACGCCGATCGACTCCGGTGGCGGCAACATCGGCTCGGATCTCCGCCGCAAGCTGATCAACCACGAAGCCGCGTCACTGCGGGCTCTGGCGCAAAGCCATGGACGGAACGTGCAGTGGGCCGACCGCGCGGTCCGTGTTGCCACGAACGCGACGGCCGCGGAAGCGCTGCGCATGAATGTCATCGACGCGATCGCCCCCTCGGTGCCGGCCCTGCTGAAGCAGTCGGACGGGGTCAAGACGACGCCTCGGGGCTATGTCCTGCATCTCGCAGGGGCCCAGATCCACGACGTCAACATGAGCTTCTTCCAGCGCCTGCTGAACACGCTGCTCGACCCGAACATCCTGCCGCTGCTCTTCCTGGCCGGCCTCGCCGGGATCGGCTTCGAGATCTTCCACCCAGGCGTGGTCCTTCCCGGCGCGCTCGGCGCCGTCGCGCTCGTGACGGCCCTCTTCGGATTCTCGGTCCTTCCGATCAGCTGGGCCGGCCTGGCGCTCCTGCTGCTCGGCGTGGGCTTGCTCGTCGCCGACATTCACGTCACAAGTCACGGCGCCCTCACGGTCGCCGGGCTCATCTGCCTGGCCGTGGGCTCGATCATCCTCTTCCAGAACGCGCCCGCGCCCTATCACACCTCCAAGCCGCTCGTGGTCAGCGTCGCGGTCGCCCTCGGAGCCGTCTGGGCGTTCGCGGTCGGCAAGGCGTGGCAGGTTCGGCACAAACCGGTCGAGGTCGACCCGCAGATGATCGCCGGAGCGGTCGGCGAGGTCCGAGACAACGGCCTCGTCTACGTCAACGGCGAGCTCTGGCAGGCGCGCACCCCGGGAGGCGAGGACCTTCGCCCCGGCGAGCGCGTCCGCGTCGAGTCGCTCGACGGCCTCGTCCTCAACGTCCGACCCGACTCCCAGCGTCCGTCCGCGCAGCGGGCCGGTGGAGGGGGTCTGGGGGAACCGGGCGGTTCCCCCAGCTAGGACCAACCACATAGGATCACGTCCGTGAACGCAGCGATCATCGCCATCGCCGTCCTGGCGTTCCTGATCGTCCTGTTCCTCTTCGCGGCGATCAAGGTCGCACGCGAGTACGAGCGGGGCATCGTCTTCCGGCTAGGACGGCTACTGCCGAACCCCAAGGGCCCCGGTCTCTTCATCCTCATTCCGGTCGTCGACCGGATGGTCAAGGTCGACCTCCGCACGATCACACTGACCATCCCGCCGCAAGAGGTGATCACGAAGGACAACGTGCCGGTGCGCGTCAATGCGGTCGCGTACTTCCGCATCGTCGATCCGAAGTCCGCAATCGTGCAGATCGAGAACTTCATGGTCGCCACGTCGCAGATCGCCCAGACCACGTTGCGCTCGGTGCTCGGCCAGCATGTGCTCGACGAGCTTCTCTCGGAACGCGAGAAGATCAACGGGATCCTGCAGGGGATCATCGACGAGTCGACGGCGCCCTGGGGGATCAAGGTCTCGATCGTCGAGGTGAAGGATGTCGAGATTCCGTCGACAATGCAGCGCGCAATGGCTCGCCAGGCAGAAGCCGAGCGCGAACGGCGCGCGAAGATCATCAACTCGGAGGGCGAGTTCCAGGCGGCTGAGCGGTTGAAGGACGCCGCCGCGGTGATCGCTGAGCAACCGGTCGCGCTGCAACTGCGCTACCTGCAGACGCTGCTCGAGCTCGGCGGGACGCAGTCGACGACGATCGTCTTCCCGGCACCGATCGACCTGATCCGGCCGTTCATCGAAAGACACGACGGCACCGGCTGAGCGGCGAGCTTCGTCGCGATCCCGACTCGGGCCGCGTTGCAGTGGTCGCGCCGGGTCGCGCCAAGCGACCAGGCGCCGCGCGGCCGCAACTCGATCCGCCGACCGCCGAGGAGCTCGAGTCGTGTCCGTTTTGCGCCGGACACGAGTACATGACGCCCCCGCAGACGCTCGTCCTCCCGGAGGACGACGACTGGAGCGTGCGCGTCGTCCCGAATCTCTATCCCGCCTTCGAGCGCCAGGAGGTCGTCGTGCACAGCCGGCGGCACGTGCGGTCGATCGCAGAGCTCGAAGA
>JBKPEC010000062.1:0-10508 GCA_046728195.1 Actinomycetota bacterium | reverse complement strand
GCGCCGCCCAGCGCTCGAGGAAGCGCCCCTGGTGCCAGGTATCGACGCCGGAGGTGCGCGCGTTGATCGTCAGCAACTGGACGAGGAGGCACTTGAGGTAGCCGTCGCACGCCTGTTTTGCGACGTAGGTCTCGCCGCGTCGCAGCTTCTTCGCCGCCCAGAGGGCGTGGTACCAGAAGTCGTGTGAGAGCTGAGCCAACTGAGCTGCGGTCAAGGCGTTCGACTCGACCGACGCCGCGTTCGCAAAGTCTGTGTCCAGGCCGAGCTCGTCGTGCAGGATGCGGTAGCCCCGCGCGACCACGGCCATCGCCTCGGGGTCGGCGAGCAAGGCAGTCATGCCCGCGGCAGGGGCGAGGTTGAAGTCCACTTCGAGACCGGAGTCGAACAGCACGCGGCGCTCGACGAGCCCGCCCAGCGGCGTCGGCTCGTAGAACGTCAACAGCGGCCGGCCGAACGCCTCGAGCCAGCCGGCCGACTCGACGTAAGGAGCAGGGTCGTCTACGACGAGAACCAAATCGACGTCCGAGAGCTCGTCGGCCGGGACGACTCTTCGCGCTTGCGAGCCGACCAGAAATACGGCCCTGACATCGGACTGCTCGCCAGCCCAGGCCGTGATCTGCTCGAGGAACGCTTCGATGGTCATGCGGAATTCAGACAGCCATTTTCGTGCTTACCGATGCACTCTTCCTGATGTACTCGTCCGGCCAGCTTGATCGAATCAGCGGGATCGCGCTGATCGGCGTAGCAACACACCTATCCCTCGAGCGACACCAGCCAGGCCGACAGCGACGAGCGGCGCTCTCGCCAGGATGCCGACGATCACGATCAGCGCCACCGGAAGCACGTCCCGTACGAGGACGGTCACCCACGATCGAGGCGAAGGCGTGATGGCGGCGACGAGTCTCGCAGGCATCGACGACTACATGCGCGGGCTCGTCGAGTTTGCGCAGCCCGTAGTCCCCGGCAGCCTGCGCGTGCCGGCGAGTGTCGGCGACGAGCGCAATGCACTTCTGCTCGTGACCGTCCAAGCGACCTTCGGCCCAGGCGGACCAGAGGCGACCCTCGCGGGAGCTCGGCTCTACCTCCTCGACGACGACGACAAGATCAAGGAGGAGCAAGTCATCTTCTTCGTCCAGGGCTGAGATCACCGAGGCGAGCGCGCGATCGCCTCGACCTCCACCAATTGGTCCGGGTAACCGAGGACTGACACGCCGAGCAGCGTGCTCGGCGTTCGTCCGAGCTGCTCGGAAACCACGTCCCACGCACGGACCAGGTCGGACCGCTCTCCGGCGACGACGTAGATCGTCGTCTTGAGCAGATCCTCCGGCGCCGCGCCTGCCTCCGCCAGCGCTTCGAGCAAGTTGTCGACCGACTGCCGCGCCTGTGCCTCGAGGTTTCCCGGGTGGACGGTTCGTCCCTCAGCATCGAGCGGACAGGCACCAGCCGCAAACACGAGCCCGCTCACCGTTGAGGTGTAGTCGTAGGGCTCACCCGGATAGAGAGGCATGTGCGGCACACGCTATCCGTCAGATTCCAGCAGCCGCGCACGCCTCCGCGAGCGTGGGCTGCCCCTCCACGCCGCCCAGCGCCCGGGTCGAAAGCGAACCACACGCGCACGCGAGGGCGACGCTCCGTTCGAGCGCCCAACCTCGAAGATGTCCGGCAAGAAAGCCGGCCGCGAAACTGTCACCTGCACCGACCGTGTCGACGACGTCGACAGGGACGGCCGCGCCGCGCACGCTCGTCGGGCCCGCGCGCGCGAGCGCGCCGTCGGCACCGAGCTTGACAACGACGATCGGGACGTGTTCTGCGAGCCGTTCCGCAGCCTCCTCGACCGATGTAGTTCCGGTGATCCGAGTCGCCTCAGCCGCATTCGGGAACAAGCAGTCCACGTACGGCAGGAGCTCGCGCAACCCGCTGTCCCACCGCTCCGTGGGGTCCCAGTTCGTGTCCAGCGAAGTGGTGACGCTGTTCGCGCGAAGGTCGCCGAAGATCGCCGGCAACGCGGGCCGTAGCCGCTGCTGGAGGAAGTATGAGCTCGCGTGGACGTGGCGCGCTGACCGCAGCAACTCTCGATCGACGAATTCGGCGTCCAGGGCGTCGATCGTCCCGAGGAACGTCAGGATCGCGCGATCGTCGCTCCGCGAAAGAATGGTCGTCATTCCGGTCGCTGTCTCCGGCAGGACCGCGACGCTGCCGACGTCGACGGAACGTGCGCGCAGCGCATCGAGCTGAAGACGTCCGAGCGCATCGTCTCCGACCACTCCGACGAGCGCTGTCCTGAGCCCGAGCCGAGCAGCTCCCGCCGCCAGGATCGCAGCCGATCCGCCGATCGTGACCACCGCGTCGTCGACCATCTGCTCGACGTCGCCGAACGCCGGAGTCACCTCGCCGATGAGGACCACGTCGGGATTGCAGTCGCCGATGACGACAACGTCAGGACCTTCCATCAGGCGTATACTCGCCAACCGTGCGCCAGGCGGATCGCCTCAGCGCCATTCTCGAGGCGGTATCGCGGAATGGCAGTGTGAGCGTCGCCGATCTCGCCGCCGAGTTTGGCGTCTCCCTCGCCACTATCAGGCGTGATCTCCAGTTCCTCGACGAGCAACGGCTCGTCAACCGGATCCACGGGGGTGCAGTCGTCCGGGGCAATCTCTACGAGCTGCCCCTGATCTACAAGGCGGCTCGTCGTCAGGAGGAGAAGCGCCGCATCGGGCAGGCCGCCGCGAAACGCGTCCCGAACGGTGCGGCGATCGGCTTGACGGGTGGAACGACGACGAGCGAGGTCGCTCGCGCGCTCGCCGACCACTCCGACCTCACCGTCGTGACCAATGCCCTGAATCTCGCCTCGGAGCTCGCCGTGCGATCGAACCTCACTGTTGTCGTGCCGGGTGGGTTCGCACGGCCGGAGTCATTCGAGCTCGTCGGACCGCTCGCCGAAGCGAACCTCGCCGACCTGAATCTCGACATCGCCTTCGTGGGTGTCGACGGCGTGTCGGTCGAGGCGGGTTGTACGACGCACCACGAGGTGGAGGCGCACACCAATCGCGCCTTGATCAAGCGCGCAAGAGAAGTGGTCGTCGTCGCCGACAACTCGAAGCTCGGGCGGGTCGCGTTTGCCCGCATCTGCACCCTGGAGGACGCCGACGTGCTGATCACAGACGAGAGTGCGGACGGCGGTCAAATCGCGGCGCTTCGGGCGGCCGGGCTCGCCGTCGACCAGGTGTAGATGTTGTTTTTTGCTCGTTTTCGCCCTACTATCGTCGCTCCGTGGCCGATATCGCGCGCGAAATCGCGAGCCAGCCCGCCATCTGGCGGAGGGCGGCGGAACATGCGGGCGAGGTGGCCCGGTACTTGCCGAAACACGGCGGACGCCTCGCGGCGATTGGTTGTGGCACCTCGTATTACGTCGCGCAGGCGATCGCCGGCCTGAGGGAGTCGGCGGACGAAGGGGAGAGCGACGCCTTCCCCGCTTCGGAGCTCCCGGCACAGCGCCGATACGACGGCGTCCTCGCCGTATCGCGGTCGGGTCGGACGACCGAGCTCCTTCGGGCTCTAGGACGACTGCGGAACGGCACTCCGACCGTCGCGATCTGCGGAGTGGCCGATACGGAAGTCGCGCGCACAGTGGATCACGCCACCATCCTCGACTTCGCCGACGAGCAGGCGATCGTCCAGACCCGGTTCGCCACGGCGGTACTTGCTCTGATGCGGTCGCTTTACCGGGACGACCTGGAGACAATCGCGGCCGAGGCCGAGGACGCGCTCGAGGCACCGCTGCCCGCTGGCCGTTCCGACGTTCGTCGCTGGGTCTTCCTGAGCTCGGGCTGGAGCATCGGTCTGGCCAACGAGGCTGCATTGAAGATGCGCGAAGCAGCCGGTGCCTGGGCCGAGGCATATCCAGCCACCGAGTATCTGCATGGACCGATCAGCGCGACGCCGCCCGCGACGGTCGTCTGGGCGTTCGGGCCGGTCGAGCGCGAGGTCCTCGAGAGCGCTATGCGAGCCGGAGCGACCGTGATCGACAGCGGTCGCGATCCGATGGCGGAGCTCGTCCTTGTCCAACGCACTGCCGTGGCGCTCGCCGAAGAACAGGGTCTCGACCCCGGCAAGCCGAGACATCTCGAGCGAGCAGTCGTCTTGAAGTGAGGATCAGGCTAGGACAATCTCGACCTGCGCCTCGAGCGCTTCCACTCTCCCTCGCTCCACCCGGCCGGCGGTGACATGAACGGCGTTTTCGGCAGCCGCGGCGATCCCGAGCCGCACGGCCTCCAGAAGAGAACGCCCGGATTCCAACCCGACCAGGATCCCCGCTGCGAGTGCATCTCCCGAACCGATCGGGTTCGCGGCATTCACCGACGGGGCGATGACGCGCAGCGCTGGTTCGGGGCCCGCAAGGACTGCACCGGTCGCGCCGGTGGTGACGAGCGCGTGTTGTGCGCCGGCCGCAACGAGCGCTTCAGCCGCCGACACCGCATCGGCTCCGTGCGCGCGAGCTTCTTCGAGATTCGGCTTGACGAGGTACGGCCGCGCCGCAAGACATCGTTGGAGGGCCGCATCCCCAGCGTCCACGATGACACGCCCGTCCGGCAGGGCTTCGATCAACTCCAGATAGAGCGATTCAGGTGCGTCGAGAGGAAGCGAGCCCGTCAGGAGCACGGACTCCCCCGGCCGAGCGCCCGCGACGGCCGTGTCGACGAGACGCCGGCAGTCCTCTCCAGTGACGTGGGGGCCGGGCTCGTTCACGAGCGTCGTCGTGCCGTCGTCGTCGACCAGCGCGACGGTGAATCGAGTTTCCCCTTCGATCTCGACGAGTTGGGTGCGAATGCCCTCGTCAGCCAGGCCGTGACGCACGGCGGCGCCGGGGGCACCTCCGGCAAAGCCCACGAGGAGGGGATCAGCGCCGAGCGCGCGACCGACACGCGCCGCGTTGGCGCCCTTGCCGCCGGACTGGGCTGAGACGGCATGGGCCCGATGAACTTCGCCGGGATGGAGCCGCGTAACTCTGAGCGTCCGGTCGACGGCGAGATTCGGACAAACGATCAGCACGATCTCTATCTTCTCGCGTGCGATCACCGCCGGTCGTTCGAGCGCCTGATCGGAGTCGACGGAACACCAACGGACGAGGACGTCCGGCTGATGAAGGACGCGAAGCACCTCGTGTGGGAGGGATTCGAGCGAGCGCTCGCGGCCGGAGTTCCCCGCGCGCGTGCCGGGATCCTCATCGACATCCAGTACGGCGAGCAAGTGGCTCGCGACGCCGAGCGAGCCGGAATTGCGTTCGCGATTCCGATCGAGAGAAGCGACCAGAAGGAGTTCCAGTTCGAGCACGGAGACCGTTTCGACGAATACGTCGACGAGTTCGGGCCGACCTTCGTGAAGGCGCTTGTCCGCTACAACCCTGAGGGCGACGTGGAGCTGAACGCCCGGCAACGGGGGCGACTCCAGCAGCTGTCGAAGTGGTTGAGCGAAAAGCCGTACGGCTTTCTTTTCGAGTTGCTCGTCCCGCCTGAGGCGCGGCAACTCGAAGGGGTGGCCGGCGACCTCGCGCGTTACGACATCGAGTTGCGGCCGAATCTGATGCGCTCGGCGATCGAGGAGCTCCAGGAAGCCGGGATCGATCCCGACCTGTGGAAGATCGAGGGCCTCGATTCTCGCGACGACTGCCGCGCGATCGCAGACGTCGTGCTGCGTGACGGGCGCCGTTCGGGCTGTCTCGTCCTCGGTCGAGGGGCCTCGCTCGAGCGCGTCGACGACTGGCTTCGCGCCGCGCGTGGCGTGCCGGGCTACGTCGGGTTCGCGATCGGTCGCTCGATCTTCGCCGATGCGGTGACGGGAATGGCAACCGGACGCCTCGGCTCGCGCGCGGTCGCGCAAGCCGAGATCGCCGGCAACTTCAGTCGGTTCGTCTCGTTGTGGACCGACGACTGACGTCGAAACTCAGACGCCACCCCCGTGCTGGACCTCGCGGATCCTGAACGCCACGACGAAGTCCCGGATCCCGCGAATGATCGCGAAGGCGGATACCCATGCGACCAAGAGGACTGCGCTGCGGCCGTAATAGCCGGCAGCCCAGAACCCGAGGGCCACCTCGATGATGCCGCCGATCAGTTGCAGCCACCAGACCTCGATCTCTTTCCGGGCGGAAATCGACATGACGATGTCGAAGGTCCCGGCGAAGATGAGAAAGAAGCTGATGACCGCAGCCAGCGCCACAAACGTGTCGCCGGGATGGATGAACGAGATGATCCCTGTGGCGAAGAAGGCGACGATCAAGACTGCGTGGAGGAGCTTCCACCACCCGCCGGCGAGTATCAGCGCACCGATCTCGAACAGTCCGGCAGCGATCGCGACGATGCCGAACAGGATCGAGATGGCTCGCACGGACGTGTAGTCGAAGCGCAGCAGGATCACCGAGACGACGATCCACCCGGTCCCGGTGATCAGAAGCAGCCACCAGGGCGGCAGGACGCGCCCGAGGGTTCGCGGTGCAGTAGCGGCAAACGCAGACATTTGGCCTCCCGAAGAGATGTGGTCAAGGCCGTATACGCCACTCGGCCCGCGGAGTCAATGAACTGTGGCGAAATGGTGAACGATCAGCCCAGAGCTTCCAGGAGCTCGTCACAAGCCTGCTTGCACCGGCGGCAGACCTCGGCGCAGACACGACAGTGCTCGTGGTGGGCCGCATGGAGCTCGCATTCCTCCGCACACGAGACGCACGCCCGCGCACACGTCTCGACCATCGACCTCGTGACCTCGAGGTCGGGGGCGGTCTGGCGGATAACGATGCGGGCCGTGGCTTCGCAGGCGTCCTCGCAGTCGAGGTTCAGCCTGATGGCACGCACCAACTCCGCCACGTCGCTCTCGCTCAAACACGCGTCTGCGCAGGCGGTACAGCTGGCAGCACAATCGAGACACTCGTCGATGCAGCGGAACACAGCAGTGCGATCCAGGCTGCTCGGATGCGGATGCAGGTTCATGATCTCTTGGTAGGTCACGGTCTTCCTTTCTACGCGGCTCCAGGATTCGGGATCTCCATCTGGCGCCGATCGACGCTAGCGCGTGTCTAACCGGGCTTCAAGCGCCGACCTTGCGGGGTGAGGCGGTGGTCTAGGCGGTCAGCTCGACAAGCCGACGCTCGATTCGATCCCGCGCATCGGGGTCGTTGATCTTTTCGGCGATCGCCGCGGCCCGCGCCCAAAGGTCTGCAGCTTGCGTGTGCGCGCGGAGCGACGTTGCCCGGTTGGCGGCCCGCTCCAGATAGTCCAGCGCGCGCTCGAAATCACCGCCGCGCGCCCAGTAGAAGGCGAGCCGCTCGAAGTGGTCATCGAGCGAGTCCGCGAAGGTCTGCTCGTGGGCCGCGGCCACGAGACGGTAGAGCTCTCGCCGTCGTGCGCGCGCAAGCGTGGACAGCGCAGCTTCCTGGAGCAGGCCGTGCGTGAACTCGAACTCGCGCTTCGGGAACGGTCGAATCTCACGGATGATGTTCGCGCGCAAGAGGCGTGCCAGGTTCCGCTCGAGGTCCTCGATGCCTGCAACGAGCGTCAGCACACTCGGAGCAAACGCGCGGCCGAGGAGAGCGCCCACCTGGGCGACCCGGCGGGCGTCTCGCGGGAGCGCCGCAATCCGCGCCACGAGGAGGCTCTCGAGACCGGTCGGCAGCTGCGCGGCCGGAACCGTCAGCGCCCACGTGCGGCGCGCGCTCAGCCCGCCGCTCTCGAGCAGCGATCTGAGCAGCTGCTCGAGGTAGAGCGGATTGCCCTCGGCGACTGCGATGACCTCGCGCCGCGCGTCCGGGGCGAGCTCTCCCGGCGCGAGTTGCGAGAGCAATTGATCGGCCTCAGCCTCCGAAAGGGCCCCGAGCGTGAACTCGACGAGGAGGTCTCCGTGTTCGAGGTTCGCACGCATTCGAAGAGGCCCGTCGTTCCCATCGGGTACAGCCCTGTTCGTGGTCGCCACCATCAGCGGACGATCGTCGACGAGGCGCAGGAGACTTTCGATCAGGTCGAGCGTGCCGTGGTCTGCCCAGTGGATGTCGTGGATCGCGAGGACGACCGGTCGTTCTCGGCACAGGCCGCTCAACCACGCTGCGTAGGCATGTCGAAGCGCCGCGCCAAACTCATCGGTCGAGGCTTCCCCACCGCCTGCGTGCTGTTCAGCGGTGTCCGCGGACAAGAGCGTGGCCAGATAGGGCAGAACGTCAGGCTCGAGGCCCATGCGTTCGAGCGTCGCGGCCCGCTGGGCGACGTCGTCTCGCCCGACCCAGCTGCGGAGTGCCTCGGCTGCGGCATGGTAGAGCGGTTGTCCGCCGTAAGGGGAGCAACGTCCGTCGAGCCAGATGACGCTCTCGCCGAGGCGATCTCGGAGCCACTCGAGCAGTCGCGTCTTCCCGATCCCGGGGTCGCCGTCGAGGAGGACGATCGATCCTCGCCCGCCACTCAGGCCATCAGCCGCCACAGCCAACCGCTCGGTCTCGTTCGCCCGCCCGACGAGGTCGAAGGGCTCGCTCCGCGGACGGTCTGGCCGCGCGCGCAGGAGCCGCCAGGCCTCGACGGGATTCTCTCGGCCGCGGACGGCGACGTGGCCGAGCGGCGCGACCAGGAACCGGCCGCGTAGCTTACGCGCGGTCGCCCCGCCAATCACGATCGCGCCCGGCTGGGCAGCGCCCTGGAGCCTCGCTGCAACGTTCATCGTGTCGCCGAGTGCAACCGGATGGCGTTCCGCCCCACCCACGACGCCGATCGCCACCTGCCCACTGTTGACACCGACGCGAACATTGAGGTCGGGCAGTGCCCAGGTCTCCCGCACTTCCTGCGCATATCCGTCGATCGCCTCGACCACGCTCAAGGCCGCCCCCGCCGCTCGGTCGGCATCGTCCTCCGTTGCAGCTGGAAAGCCGAAGAAGGCGGCAATGCCATCTCCCATGTAGGCATCGATGACTCCGCCGAAGCGCTCCACCGCGCGGCACATTCGATCGACGCACCCCCCGATCAGCGCGCTGAAGTCCTCGGGCTCGAGCCGCTCTGCGAGCTGCGTCGAGCCAACCATGTCCGCGAAGAGGACGCTCACGGGGCGCAGCTCGTCCTCCGCTTCAACCGGTGTCGGCGACACGCGCTGAGGCGAGGCGTGCCTGCGACCGCCGCCCGAGAGCACTTCGATGCGGGTCGTGCCGATCCGGACCACGTCTCCCGTTGCGAGCAGGGTCGGGCCGCTGATGCGCTCACCGTTCACCCACGTCCCGTTGAGCGAGCCGAGGTCCTGGATCTCGAGCCCCTCCGCCGTGGGACCGAGGACCGCGTGGGCACGGGAGATCTCCGGATCGTCGATGCGAAGCTCTGCGTCGTCGCCACGGCCGAGCGTCAGTCGCGTGGCGACCCGGATGCGGCGCTCACCGTCCGCACCGTCCAGAATTGCGACGAGCGCGGGATCGTGCGAGAAGTCCTGCATCACGCGAGGGTCTTGCCGAGGCGGTGGTGCCAGAACCTCCACCAGCCGTATAGCCCCGGGTGATCGCTCCCGCCTTCGCGGGCGATGCCGAGGAGGTCCGTGTGGGTGGATTGACCGAACTTCCGATGCGTCCAGACGATCACGGCGTCGTGGCCGGCGAAGTAGCAGAAGCGCGACCCTCCGGGTTTCGGCTGCGCTCCGGGCGCGGCGGGATTGTGTAACCACGTGCCCTCACCGCCCCAGCTCAGGCCGTTGCACTGACCCTGGTTGCGAAGCACATGGTGGCGACGACGCTCAGCCTCGTACGCGCGCTGGACTGCGGCGCCGCTCGCATACGTCGAGAGCTCGAGGCGATCCGGAGTGAAGGTGGTTGCATCTTTCGGGGGGAGGCAGACCGCGGTTTCGAGAGCCCCTTGCCGGGGCGCGTCCTGCTTCGTACACGTCTGCCACACCGGGGCCGGAATGATGTCGGCGAGCGGATGGATGGCCGGCGCTTGCGCGGCCGTGGAGGGCGTCGTCGATTCATCGCTGCGCGTGAGGAAGTACACGATGACGCCCGACGCCGCTGCGGCGATTACCACGGCAAGCAGCGTCAGCAGCAGCTGCTTCATCGGAGTCAGCCACGGCGTGGGCGGCGCGCCGACGAGCTCCTCCCGTGACGCCGGGGCTGGGTCGATCACAGGCACGGGCGTATCCCGTACGACATCTCGGTCGAAAGCGGCAGGCGGGGGTGTCGTGGATACGGGAGCCGGAGCCGGCGTCGATGCGATCGTCTCGACGCGTCCTGGCCCGCTCTCGACTCGCCGCGCCGTTCCACTCGCAGCATTACGAGCAGCGTGCGCTAGCTCCCCACATGATCCGAAACGCTCGTCGGCAATCTTGGCCATCGCGGTGGCGATCACGCCGTCGAATGCCTGAGGGAGATCGGGGCGAACACGCGAAACCGACGGTGGCGGATCGACAAGGTGAGCATGGAGCACTGCGTGTTCCGTGCCGTGTGAGAACGGGGGCGCCCCGGTCAGGCACTCGTACAGCACGCAGCCCAGGGCGTACACATCGGT
>JBKPEC010000061.1:0-5409 GCA_046728195.1 Actinomycetota bacterium | reverse complement strand
CCGGCGCAGTCGTCACCATCAGACATCTCTGCAACAACGCCTGCCACGGACGCAGAGCCACCAGACGGCTCTGACGCGGCAGACAGTTCCAGCAGCGTGGGTGCGAGCGACGCGCCTGCCACGGCCGCGGATGCAACAGACGCCTCTCCCACGGCAGACACTGCCGGCAGCGCAGGTACGAGCGACGCGTCTGCCACGGACGCAGAGGCAACAGACGCTTCTGGTAGGGCAGACACTTCAAGCAGCGCGGGTACGAGCGACCCGTCTGCCACGGCCGCGGATGCAACAGACGCCTCTGGCACGACAAACACTTCCAGCACCGCGGGTGCGAGCGACCCGTCTGCCACGGCCGCAGATGCGACAGACACCTCGTCCACAACGACGGCCGCTTCCGCCGGTGCGGCAGATACGACCAGCGCATGCGCTTCGGTGCCGCAGCCAACGGATACTTCGACGCCGGCGGCGGACTCTTCCACCACTGCCGCGGACACGACCGGCACCTGCGCTACGCCACCAGGCGCAACAGACACGACCGGAGACGTCACTGCGACAGAAGCCTCCACCACGCCGACAGACGGCTCGGGCACCTCGGGTGCGAGTCCCAATCCCACAACCAACACCCCGACGGCACCGGCTCCCGTAGCGGACTCGGGATCGCCCTCGAGCTCGGGGTCGAGCCCTTCCCGACCGGCGGACCCACCTTCACCGCCTCCGAGCTCCAACGTGCAGGCCCCTATTGACGCGAACCTAAGCGAACCGCTGCCTGACTCCACGTCGACCGACGAAGGCGTCGGGGCGGACACCCTCCTCGACAGCCCGGTCGAGCCAGTGGCAACGACCTTCGGTCGCGGCGACCCCCTCACGCTGACCTTCGCCGGGGTCGTGATTCGCTGTGATTTCGACTGCCGCGTCCGCTTCGGTTGCGGCGCTACCACCGGCGTTCTTCCTCTCGCCTTATGGCCCGCTCCACCCGAGACGACGCAGGCGGTTCGACTAGAGGAAAAAACCAGCAGCACGCCAAGTAGACCCGCCGGGGCGCACGCGCCGGCCCCTCGCTTACCAGTTCCGGAGCATGAACCTCAGATGCCATCCGCTCCGGCTGCCTCGAGCGGATCAGGCAGCTCCGGAGGCGCTCACGGCGAGTCGACTCTCGGTGTGGCCGCAGCGGCGCTCAGCCTCAACCGTCGAGATGAGACGCGGCCGATTTCGCTGATTGAACTGTTGCGGCGTGCCCTGCCTCTCGCCTTCTTGCTCGACCGTCCCGGCTAAGGCCTGACGGACTCTCCCCGCGTTGCGGTGCGCCTTCGGTGCGCAGCGTCGAGACGAGCTCGAGTGCGAAAGGAGGTTTACGTGAGCATCGACCTTACACAGCGGCAGTTCGATCGGGCCAACGACAGAACATCAAGTGAAGCCGACTCGAGCGACGAGCTCGAGGACCCGCTGGGACGATACGCCCGCGCGGTAGATCGCGTACGGATGCTGTCCCGGGCTGAGGAGCGTGAGCTCTTCCGTCGCAAACAAGCCGGAGACCAGCGTGCGAAGCGAATTCTGATCGAGTCCAACCTTCGTCTCGTCATCTGGATCGCCCGTCAGTACGCCCATCACAATGTTCCACTGCTCGACCTCATCCAGGAAGGGAACCTCGCGCTCACGAGAGCGGTCGGGAGATTTGACCACCGGATGGGTTTCAGGCTATCGACCTACGCCACTTTGATGATCAAGGGCGCGATCAGACAAGCGGCGGAGCGTCATGGGCGTCTGGTTCCGGTGCCGATTCACGTCGGGCGGCAAATTCGAACCGTTCGAAAAGCGCAGCACTCTCTCCTGCAGCGTCTGAATCGCGACCCCTTGCTCGGAGAGATCGCCGCCGAAACAGGACTCGATTCTCGCCGCGTTGCGGAGCTCCTCGGGTACGAGCAGGAGCCGGTGAGTCTTGAGTCCGCTCCGGGAGACGGGCAGCTGGCCGGCAGCGAGGTGTTTGCGGATCCCTCTTCAGCCCCTCTTGACTTGGCGCTGGCCGAGCACCAGCAAAGAGAGGAGGTCGAGGCGAGCCTCAACTCGCTCGACGAGCGCCTCCGGCTCGTGCTCAAACTGCGGTTCGGTCTCACCGGCCGGTCACCCCAGACGCTGGTCGCGGTGGGGAAGGAGCTCGGAGTCACGAGCGAGCGAGCTCGCCAACTCGAGGCAACGGCGCTCGACCAGCTCCGAACGCTCGCCCCGGATCTGCGCGACTACCTCGAGGTTGCGTAACGAGTCAAACTTGGGGCTGCGCCCAGAAGATCCGTCTCTCCCCTCTTCTGGGCGCAGCCCTCACTTCTTATTCAGGTCAGAAATCGCCGGAACGCAAGCCAATCGTGGGCACGGACTTCTTGGCACCGAGAGAGGCTAAGCCGGGAGCCAACCCTCCTGAACTCGCCCGCGCCTAACGAGGGTCGCGGCCTTGCTGCTGCGCGCGGCGCAGGGCGTTGAGGCGCCGGCGGTCGAGCTTCGTCGGCCTTGCCCCAAGATCAGCGCCCAGGGGTCTCGCGAGTCGGCGTTCGAGCGTCCGTTGCTCGCGCGCCGCGATTGACTGCTGCGTCTCGATGTACAGCGTTGCGGCAGAACGTGCCGGCCCCCGCTTGTCAGTAAGGCCCACAACTTGCACGGTGCGTTTGAGTGCATCGATCGTCAACTCCACCGTGTCGGCGACGCGGACCTCCTTGGACGGTTTCGCGCGAACGCCGTTCACGTGCACGCGGCCGCCGCGAACAGCGTCGGTTGCTGCGCTACGCGTCTTGAAGAACCGCGCAGCCCACAGCCACTTATCGATCCGGACTTGTTCCATGTTCACATCCCATTGTGACTCCGCGAGGCGCGCACGCCATTCTGGTCCGTTTCAGAAATGGCCGCGGTGAATCCGGACTTCTAGCTCGAATTCGTGGGCGATTGGTATTCCATGGGTTCCTCGCTCCGGAATGGACGGCTTGAGGCGGCGACGAGCTTCGGTAACCGCGTGCCGGTGGAAGGCGACGATCTCCATGCCCCAGCGCTGGTAGAGCTCCAGAGCGCGGAGATTGTCATTGGTGGTGATCAGCCAGAGCCGCGTGCAGCCGGCCTTGACGGCGACGTCGTGGACGGCATCGAGTAGCGCGCGTCCAACGCCCTGCCCTTCTTGCAGGCTCCGTATCGTCACCAGTTCGCACTCGTCACCGCGCACCGCGTATGAGGCGAGTCCGGCTCGCTGACCGTTCAAGAGTGCGACGAAGCTGGGCAGCTGAGTCGGGTCGACGAGTTCCCCGAGCCGTGCGACGCCAGTCTCCGACCAGCTTTCAGCTTCGACCTGGATGGCCCAGGCTCGGTCGCTCTCGCTGAGCGGGCGAACGTGGATCATGGATCAGCCTTCCCGCCGGGACGACGTCAGGGAATAAGAGCCGGCTGCCCGCCAAGCGCCAACGCGCAGGCGTCGTCGAGCGACAACGCCCGTCCGTCCTCGTAGTGCCTCGAGTACGTGTTCGTGTCGAGCTGCGCGAGCGTTCGCGCGAGCCAGCGGTCGTAGAGGATTTGGTGATCCGGCTGCCGCTTGGCGCCGATCGACGCACGCACCGCATCGCTCGCGCCGAACAGCATCGCGGCCCGTTCCACTTCTCCGGTCGTGGCCGCGAGGCCGGCGAACGTGTCGAGGCAGACGGCGATTCCGTGCGGCTCGCCGAGCTCTCGCGCGAGCGCGAGGCTCTCGGCCACCAAGCTCGCCGCCTGCGCTGAGTCGCCGAGTTCGATCATCGCCGCCGCGAGCGAGCGCGATGCCGCAGCCAGCTCGCGGTCGTCGCCGACCTCACGCGCCAGGTCGCGTGCTGCGGTCAGCCACGTCACTGCTTCCGGGACGTCGTCCGCGGTGAGCGCCATCAGCCCGACGTTCTCCTTGGCGAGCGCCTGCCCGCGGAGATCGCCCAGTGACTCGAAATACTCGATGCTCTCCTTGTAGAGATCGCGCGCCTTGTCGAGCTCGCGGCTGAAGAACGCGAGATTTCCGAGGTTGACGAGCGCTGACGAGATCACGCGCGTCGAGTCGGACGCGCGGGCTTCGGCGAGCGCAGCTTCGAACCGCTCGCGCGCAGCGTCGAACTCGCCCTGCTCGCCGGCCAGGATGCCGACCATGTTGAGCGCGTTCGCGCGCGCCTCCGACGGCTCTTCCGGGACGGCGGCGAGCGCCGACTCGATCGACTCGCGACCTTCGGCGAGGTAGCCGTGGATCTGCCAGAAGCGTCGGATTCCTACGACCAATCGCAGCGCCGACTCGCCGTCGCCCGAGTCGAGCGCGTAGCCGAGCGCCGCGCGGAGGTTGTCGTGCTCGTCCTCCAGGCGCGCGAACCAGGCGATCTGCTCGCGATCGGCGAGCTTCGGCTCTGCCTCCTCCGCGAACTCGACGAAGTGTTCGAGGTGACCTCGACGGATTTCGTCGCGGTCGCCGAACCCGACCAATCGTTCGAGCGCGTACTCGCGCACGATCTCGAGCATCGAGAATCGTGGCTCGCCCGCATCGGTCTCGCGCTGTCGCACGAGGCTCTCGTCGACGAGCGCGGCGAGCCCTTCCAGCACGGAGTCGTGTCCGGCGCACACCGATTCCGCGGATTGCAGCGTCCAGCCGCCGGCGAAGGTGCCAAGTTGTGCGAACAGCCGTTGCGCGTCGGGCTCGAGCAGGTCGTAGCTCCAGTCCAGCGTCATACGCAGTGTCTGCTGATGCTGCGGCGCGTCCCGGCGGCCGCCGGTGAGGAGCTCGAGCCGGTTGCCGAGGCGCGAGAGCAGCGTCTGCGGCGGCAGCAGTTTCGTGCGCGCCGCGGCGAGCTCGATCGCGAGCGGCAAACCGTCGAGGCGCGCGCAGAGCTCGGCCACCGCGGCCGCGTTCTGCTCGGTCAGCTCGAAGTTCGGGTTCGCAGCTTGCGCACGTGCGATGAAGAGCTCGGCTGCCTCGTCGTCGGCGAGCGGCGGCACCGGGAACTCGCGCTCCGCCGCGATGTGCAGGGGTGCGAGGCTCGTCACGACCACCCTTAGGCTCGGGGCAACTGCGAGCAGGTCGGCGATGTTCCGCGCCGCCGGCAGCACCTGCTCGAAGTTGTCGACGAGCAGAAGCAGCTCGGAGGTCGTGAGTGCACGGGTGAGCTCCTCGTCCGGATTCGGCCCGACCTCGGGAATCTCGAGCGCCTCGAGGATCGCGCCGGCGACGTGCGCCGGATCCCGCAGCGAAGCGATCGCCGCAACCGCCGACCCGTCCCGGTGCTCGGGCGCGAGCCGTCGCACAAGCTCCAGCGCAAGGCGGGTCTTGCCGATGCCGCCGGTCCCTGTGAGCGTGACGAGGCGGGTGTCTTCGTCGCGCACGAGCTCGGCCAGCGCTGCGAGCTCGCGCTCACGACCGAGCAGCGGTGTCGCCGGAAT
>JBKPEC010000060.1:0-5709 GCA_046728195.1 Actinomycetota bacterium | reverse complement strand
TCCCCACAGCAGGTTCGCCGCAGTCTTCCCCGGCAGATTCCTCCCGGCCTGTGGGCGCAAGCCGATCGCATAGTCGTGCGCGGCACTCGCCGACTCCTGAGCGAGCCGGAAGCCGTCGATCGCAGCCTGGGCGGTCTCGGCCGCAATCGCATCCTCGTAGGCCTGTCGAGCATGGTCCAAGCAGACCCGGGCCATGTTGTCCTCGCCGAGGAGACCGTCGGTCTCGGCGACGATCGGCCGGATCTCGTCCAGCATCGCCTCCACATGTGCGCGGGCGGCTTCGACCTCTGGGGTGAGGCCGCGAACGGGTGCACGGGCGCGGTCGGAATCGAGCTCCCGTGCCAGCTCGGTAGCGCGCTCGGCCAGCGCAGTCACGCGGAACCAGTCGGGCTTTTGCCGTTCGAGCTCCGTTCGCGCCTCGGACGCCAGCTCTCGGGCTCTTGTCGCGATGCGCTCGGGCCGTTCGCTCTCAGCTCCTGACTCGGTGTCGCTGGCTCCCGCCCAGGCCCGGTCGGCTTCGAGCTCTGCCTGCTCGACGTCACGACGCGCGGCGAGCGATGCCTGCTCCAGCGACGAGAGGTGGTGGGCGATCCGCGTCACGAGCACCTGGACGCGCGCGAGTGCCTCCTGCGACTGCTCCACCGCGGCAGCTCCAGCCGAGCCGGAATCGCCGGCAACCTGCGCGCGCACGCGCTGAATCAACTGCTCCGCCTCGCGCGCGGGGCCCTTGATCTCGAGCAGACACGCCGGCGCGGAGGTCTGGGCCGCGGTGTCGGCCCTGGCCTGCAGCGCCGAGAGCTCGCCCTCGAGCCGTGCGCACTCACTCTCCAGCGCGGCCGGAGCTTCGCGCAGCTTGCCCGCGCTCGCCTCAGCCGAGTCGGCGAGCGCAGAGGCCTCTTCCGAGAACCGCGTCGCATCGAGCGGCCGCTCGGCCCCCTTGGCGATTGCGGCGCGAGCCTGCGCGAGCTTGTCGTCTCCGGCGGCGAGTTGGGCCGCGAGCTCGGCCGGGATCTTGCCGGCGAAGCGATGCGCACAGGTCGCCTTCGCCTGCTCCAGCTTCAGCGCCGCGCGGGCGATCCGGTCGAGGGGATCCTCGGTGTCGTGGTCGATCTCGGCGGCGTGCGACTCCAGGCGCTTGACGTCGGCGGCGAGATCTTGAAGCCGCTGCGCAAGCTGCTCGTACTGTTGCGCGAACTCCTTCGGCAGGCCGACCGCGCCCGCGTCACTGAGCGCCCTCATGCGCTCGAACTCTTCCCGCCAGTCCAGAAACCGCTGCCGCAGCTGTGCGTACTGGGCCCGGACCTGCTCGGCGTCGGCCGGATCGTGCTCGTAGGCGCTCAGGAGCTCGAGCACCGGCGGACTGTCCAGCGCACTTTCAGGCAGCTTCGACTCGAGCTCGCGCTCAGCGGCGCTGAACCGCTTCTCATAACCCTCGATCGCCTCGCCGTAGCCGCCGTAGCGCCGTTCGCGCCGACGGGTCCGCTCCATCCGTACGAGCACGTAGAGGAGTGCCGCCGCGATCAAGAGCAGGAGGAATCCGTAACCCTGGCCGGCCCAGAGCAGCGAGAGCCCGCTGAGCCCGAGCATCAGCGCGAAGTAGGCGACGATGTAGCGCATGGCGGCCCTAGGGTCATCGGCCGCGTGCGCTGGCTACCTGAGCCCTACAAGGGAATATTTCCGTGTTTGCGGCGCGGCCGCGGCTCTTGCTTCGGCAGCGCGGTCTCGAGAGCGTCGATCAGCACCGGCCGAGTGCGGCGCGGCTCGATCACCTCGTCGACGTAGCCGCGTTCCGCCGCACTGTACGGATTGGCGAAGCGCTCGCGGTAGTCCTCGATCAGCTCGGCGCGGCGAGCCTCGGGATCGTCCGCGTCCTCGAGGTCCTTGCGGAAGATGATGTTGACGGCGCCCTCGGGCCCCATGACTGCGACCTCGGCCGTCGGCCAGGCGAAGTTGAAGTCGGCCCGGATGTGCTTGGAGCTCATGACGTCGTATGCCCCGCCGTACGCCTTGCGCGTGATCACAGTGAGCTTGGGCACGGTCGCCTCGGCATAGGCGTAGAGGAGCTTCGCGCCGTGGCGGATGATTCCGCCCCATTCCTGCTGCGTCCCGGGCAGGAAGCCGGGCACGTCCACGAACGTGACGAGCGGAATGTTGAACGCGTCGCAGAAGCGGACGAAGCGCGCCGCCTTTACCGACGAGTCGATGTCGAGCACGCCCGCGAGCGAACGGGGCTGGTTGCCCACCAAGCCGATCGGGTGTCCGCCGAGGCGCGCGAAGCCGCAGACGATGTTCTCCGCCCAGTGCTCGTGCACCTCGAGAAAGTCCCCGTCGTCGACAACACGACGCAGCACCTCGTGCATGTCGTACGGCTTGTTGGGATTGTCCGGGATGAGGGTGTCGAGGTCTGGTTCCTCGCGATTGCGCGGATCGGATGGCTCTGCGAATGGGGGCGGATCGAGGTTGTTCTGCGGCAGGAAAGAGAGGAGGTAGCGCGCGTCTTCGAGGCAGGTGCGCTCGTCTGGCGAAATGAAGTGCGCCACGCCCGACTTGGTCGCGTGCGTCGACGCACCGCCGAGCTCCTCGAACGTCACCTCCTCGCCGGTCACTGTCTTCACCACGTCGGGCCCGGTAATGAACATGTACGACGTGCCCTCGACCATGAAGACGAAGTCGGTCATCGCGGGCGAGTACACGGCGCCGCCCGCGCAGGGGCCCATCACGAGCGACAGCTGCGGAATCACGCCTGAGGACTGCACGTTGCGCCAGAAGATCTCGGCGTAGCCCGCGAGCGACACCACGCCTTCCTGGATGCGGGCGCCGCCGGAGTCGTTGATTCCGATCACCGGACAGCCGAACTTCAGCGCCAGATCCATCACCTTGCAGATCTTCTCCGCGAAGACCTCACTCAACGAGCCGCCAAAAACCGTGAAGTCCTGCGAGAAGACGAAGACCTTGCGGCCGAAGATCGTCCCGTAACCGGTGACGACCGCATCCCCGTAGGGCCGCCGCTCGAGCATCCCGAAGTTCGACTCCCGGTGACGCACGTAGCGGTCGAGCTCCACGAACGAGCCGGGGTCGAGCAGCTCGACCAGCCGCTCGCGCGCAAGGAGCTTGCCCTGCTGGCGCTGCCGCTCGATCGCCCGCTCGGTGCCAGCATGCTCGGCCTCGTCCCGCAGCTGCTGCAGGCGGTCGAGCTTCGACTCGGTCGACTCGGCGCGCGGCTCGTCCGTCGTGGCCATGGCGCGGAGCGTACCGCGGACTTAGTGGCTCAGAGCCACTAGCACCGATTTTGCGCGATCCGGAGCGTACGAGTCCGCGACCTCAGCACGGTCGAGGGACTTAGTGGCTCAGAGCCACTTGTAGAGTCGTTTGCGTGCCTTCGCTCGACCGCTCGACGATCTGGCCCTACCGGGATGGAGAGCCGGGCGAGTTCTACTACCAGCGCTACGCACATCCGACCGGCGTCGAAGCGGAGTTGCGCCTCGGCGAGCTCGACGGCGGGCACGCCGTGTTGTTCGCCTCCGGCACCGGCGCGGCGATCGCGCTCGCGCTCGCCTTCCTCGCTCCGGAGGACACCATCGCGCTGGCGGAGGGCGCGTACTTCGGCACGAGCGTCGCCTTCCGCGAGCTGGCCCGTTGGGGTCTTCGGCACCTCGAGTTCGACCAGACCGGCTCGCCGCCGGACGGCGTTCAGCTCATTTGGCTCGAGGCGCCCTCGAACCCGTTTCTGACCATGCCGGACCTGGAGGCCGCGGCCGGCCATCCGGCACCCGTCGTCGTCGACGCAACCGTCGCGACCCCGATCCACCTCAGGCCGCTGGAGCACGGCGCAGACTTCGTCCTCCACAGTGGCACGAAGTACCTCGCGGGCCACGACGATGCTCTGCTCGGCGCGGTGGTCTGCAAGCGGGAAGAGGACGCTGCGCGTCTGAAGGAGTTCCGCACGCGAACCGGAATCGTCGCCGCACCCGATCCGTGCTACCTCCTGCTCCGCGGCCTGAAGACGCTCGAGGTGCGCGTCCAGCGGCAGACCGAGTCGGCACGGGAGCTCGCCGCCGGCCTCGAGCAGCACCCTGCGGTGGGCAACGTCCGCTACCCGGGCTTCGGCGGCCTGCTCTCGTTCGACGTCGCCGACGCGGAGGCGGCCCGGCGCGTCGAGACCTCACTCCGCCTGATCACGAACGCAACGAGCCTCGGCGGCGTCGACTCGGTCCTCGAAGCTCGATCCCGGTGGGAGGGCGACCGCGTCCCACCCGGTCTCCTGCGCCTGAGCGTCGGCCTGGAGCCGGTCCAAGCTCTGTGGGAAGATCTCGCCCGGGCCCTGGAATTTCCAGGTGATTTTCGACGCGCGTAAGTAAGATTTCGGCCTCCGGAGGCGAACATCCCACCCGTAGCCGGCAGACGCGTCGCCCAACGTTCCACCGGCGGACCCATCCCTCGCACAAAGGAGTCAGCTGTGGCTGCATCGGACACCAGGAAACGGAGGGCGGCAAGTCGCACGCCCGCCACGAACGGCCGTAGCCGCGGGAACGGCGAGACGGTCGAGCTCTCGAAGCAACAGCTCCAAGAGCTGGTCGACGCGCTCCGCGCCGCGAGGGACGGCGACGTCGGCGTGCGGCTGGCGGTGCCGAGGAGCGGGGTCATGGGCGACGTGGCACGAGCGTTCAACGGACTGGCGGAAAGGCGCGAGGGCCTCACCAGCGAGCTGAACCGCGTGAGCAAGGTGATCGGGCGCGAGGGCCGGATGACCGAGCGGGCACGCCTTCGGAACGCGAAGGGATCGTGGGCCGAGTCGATCAACTCGGTCAACTCGATGATCGACGACCTGGTGCGCCCGACCATCGAGGTCTCTCGCGTCCTCGACGCGGTCGCGGAAGGCGACCTGACGCAGAAGATGTCCCTCAAGATCGAGGGACAGCGCGTGCGCGGCGAGTTCCTCCGCATCGGCACGACCGTGAACACGATGCTGGACCAGCTCAGCTCCTTCGCCGCAGAGGTCACGCGCGTCGCCCGCGAGGTGGGCACCGAGGGGATCCTCGGCGGCCAGGCGAGGGTGCAGGGCGTATCCGGCATCTGGCGAGACCTGACCGACAACGTCAACTTCATGGCGAACAACCTGACCACACAGGTGCGCAACATCGCCGAGGTCACCACCGCTGTCGCGAACGGCGACCTCTCGAAGAAGATCACCGTGGACGTCAAGGGCGAGGTCCTGGAGCTGAAGAACACCATCAACACGATGGTCGACCAGCTCAGCTCGTTCGCCGACGAGGTCACCCGCGTCGCCCGCGAGGTGGGTACCGAGGGAATGCTCGGAGGCCAGGCAGAAGTGCGAGGTGTGTCCGGCACCTGGAAGGACCTGACGGACAACGTCAATTTCATGGCGTCGAACCTGACGACGCAGGTGCGGGGAATCGCCAAGGTCGTGACCGCAGTCGCGGACGGCGACCTGGAGCAGAAGTTCACGATCGAGGCGAAGGGAGAGGTGGCCGCACTCGCGGACACGATCAACTCGATGATCGACACGCTGCGGGTATTCGCGGAGCAGGTGACGACGGTCGCGCGCCAGGTCGGCACCGAAGGCGAGCTCGGCGGTCAGGCCGACGTGCCGGGCGTCGCCGGGACCTGGAGGACGCTGACCGACAACGTCAACTTCATGGCGAACAACCTGACCACGCAGGTGCGCAACATCGCCGAGGTCACCACCGC
>JBKPEC010000059.1:0-26354 GCA_046728195.1 Actinomycetota bacterium | reverse complement strand
TGGCGCTGAGCTTCCCTGGTGAAACTCCCTGATGATCGGGATCACGATGACGTTCGGATTGTTGTAGTCCGTGATCTCCGTCTTGCCGTCGGCGTTCGTCGTGAGGATGCTGTTGGGGTCGAAGCCCTGCTGCGCGCCGCGATCCTTGACCGCGGTTCCTGTCGCGGCCTTGTTTCCGGGCTCTACAGGGAGCAACTCGCCAGGCTGCACCATGCATGAGTGCGTCCGCTCTGCGATGAGGTCGTAGTAATCGTTGCCGCCGCTTGCCCAGCCGCAGCCGTTTTCTTTCACCTGGAGGTCGACCCCGCCGAAGTTGCCGGGGGCCGCCTGGCTGCCCTCCTGCACCTTGAAGGTGATGATCTCTTGGTATCTGACGCTTGGCTTGTCGATCACCCAGGGTGCGAGGCCGAGCGCCCAGCCCGTATAGCTGCCGCGTAGTGCGCTTGCGCCCGCAGTGATGTTGACGGAGTCGAGTCCGAAGACCTTGCTGAAGATGGTGGGTTGCTGTCTCCTCGCCGTCACGGAGATGGTGTCGCCCTGCACGTAAGTGGTGCTGGACGTGACGTCCCCTTGATTGACATCGCCGCCGTTCTTTGCGGCGTATGCCATCGCTTGACCCTGCGCACCTGTCCAATTCTCTGGAAGCAGCTGCGCACCCGCCAAAGCCGACGCGTCCGCGGTGCCCTGGAGATGGCGCTTGCTCTGAAACCACGAGCCGACATCGAGGACCAGGGCGCTCATCCCGAGCAGCACGACCAGTGAAAGGACCATCAGGACGACTGCCTGGCCGCGTTCACTCTTGCGGACGTTCATTCCACCTTCTCCTTCATGGTGGAGTTGAGCCGCCCGCTGGCAACCACCCACCCTAGTAGGTTGATGTCATACGGATAGGAAGCCGTTACGGTGACGTCGCCACCTTGAAAAGTGCAGGTGACGACGAAATCGGTTCCGGGGTTCTTCAGGTTGGGGCCGGCTGCATAGCCGGCGTTCTGGCACGCCTGCGTTGGATTCGGATCGCTCCGGGAGACGGCACCCCTTCGCGACGCGGTGCGCGCCGCGTCCGTGACCGTGACGTAGTTGTTGAAGATGATTCCGAACTGGATGATTCCGAAGAGCAGCACGACCAGGATCGGCAGGATCAGCGCGAACTCCGTCATCGTCTGACCCCGCTCGGTTTTGATCTGTCTGGAGAAATTCATCTCGGCTCCCACTTCGGAAAAGTCGCGGAGCCCTCGCCGCCGGGGGAGAGGGCTCCGCCATATGCCTGGGCGGCTAGGTGAACAGCCGCACCACGCCTATGAGTGCGTTCGCAGCGCTGTCCGAGAAGCGTGTGAAGGCAAGGAACGACGTCCCGGCGATCACGGAGAGAGTGAACGTGGTGTCAGGCTTCGCTTGAGCACGCTCACGCTGAAGAAACGTGACGAGCCCATCGATTTTTCGCCTGCGGTGCGACTTCACGATCAAACTCCTGTCCTCGATTGGTTCAGCGGTTTACAGGAACCCACGAACGCGATCGATCGCGCCGGAGATAGCACCCGAGAGGAGACCGAGCGCCACGACAACGCCGAGAGCGATCACTGCCAGGACGACGCCGTACTCCGCCATCGTCTGACCCTCCTCGACCTCGAAGCGAGCGCGGAGGTAAGCAATCAGATCCGTGAACGACAACATGGATTCACCTCCTTTCGGCATCTCGAGCGCGCGCTGCGCGCAATGAAGATCAGTGTTTGTGGAGGTGGAATCGACTCGAATTCGGGCGAAGCTCAATGACACGCCGTTGCGTCCTTTCTCCCAAGGCGCGCCGCTTCGCCTTTCCGGTCAATCTCGTCCGATTCATCGTCCTCGGAACGGTGTTTGGGACATCCCTCTCAGGGGTGAACTGCGCGGGGCTTCCCTGAGCTGAGGGAGGGGAAGCTCAAGGCGCTCAACTCATGGATCGATAGTCAGAAAAACCGTAAGCGGCTGCGGATGACGCAGATTCCGCGCCCAAGGTGGCGGCCAGGGCGCTTGACAAAGGAGCGAATGGCAATGCCACGACGGTTCACTCGCAAAGACAACTGGGAGTTCGGCGGTCGGCCGGATCCTTCGGAGAGCGAGTCCCGCGAGCCGAAGTCGCGCAAGCGCAGGCTCGCGACCACGCTTGTTTTCACGACGCTCTTCTTCGCAGGTGCGTCTTTCGCAGCATTTGCCGGCGACCAGCTGACGCCGTTGCTCGCGAGCGACGGGCCGATGGGCGCAATTCCGTCAGACGCGACTACGAGCACGGACGCCGCTGCCGACGCGGGAGCCCCGGCCGACGCTGCCACGACGGCTCCGGCTGCGGATCCCGCCGCTGAGGCCGCGCCCGCGCCGGACGCGAGCACTCAGGCTCCGGCGGATCCGAGCACAGCCGCTTCAGCAGATTCGTCGGCGCCGACGGACTCGGCGTCAGGTTCGCCAGATGCCACAACCGATCCCAGCGCCGCGGACGCCGCGCCTGCCGCGACGACCTATGGCTCTGGCTCCGGCACGTTCGGGCCAAGCGCAACGGCGGCGCCGACCGGCCGGCACCAGGCGAAAGCGGCCGGCAAGCGGGCCCGCGGCTGGAAGAAGGTCACCTTGCGCTCGATCCTCTTGCCGCAGCGCAAGCCTGCGCCCGCACCCGAGATCGAGGGGCCGCCGAGCGCAGCGACGATCTGGCTGAACTCGCAGCTGCCTGATCCGACCCCTCCGGCACTCCGGCTTTCCCGGAAGTTCGCCACGACCCTCAAGACCACCTCGCGGAACGCGGGGCTGGACTGGGCCGTGATGCTCGGCATCCTGCGCGCGCGTGGCGCGACCGGACACAACCCGGCCGACCGCGGCACGCTGAAGAGGCTCGCCGCACGGCTCGCCGGAACCGGCCCGGCGAAGGGCGACTGGGCGAGGATCGTCTCGTACTCCGGCGACACCGCGTTCGCCGACAAGGCGGCCGCGCTGGCCCGCTACGACCGCGCGATCGGGCTGGCGGCGCTGGTCAACGGTCTCGAGTCCGCGAAGAAGTCGATCGCGACCCGGCTGCTCTCGGATCCGATGGTCTCCATCTACGAGGGCGGGCGGAACGACATCGTCCAGGACAAGGTCGACGTCCGCGTCCTCGCGGTCATCGCGTACCTGCGTGAGACGTTCGGCCAGGTCACGGTGTCGTCACTGATCTCCGGGCATCGTCTGTACGCACGGCCCGGCGTGATCTCGGCACACATCCCTGGTCACGCGGTTGACATCTCCGGGCTGGCGAACACGCCGATCCAGGGTCATCAGCAGCCCGGCGGCATCACCGAGCGCGCGGTGCGGGCGCTCCTATTCCTGCCCACGGAGGACATGCCTCGGCAGATCATCTCCCTGCTCGGCCTCGGCGGACCCTCGTTCCCGCTGGCGGACCACTACAACCACATACACATCGGGTTTTAGTGCCCCATCCAGCAATACATGCCGGCTTCTGGCCCGCGATCACGCAGCGCCAGGGTCCACCCTCGCCCTTAGCAAGGCTCTCCAGCCTTGCTGCGGTCGAGTGCGGCCCCTGGCTTGGTGCTCGCAACCCAGAAGCTCGGCGGCATTACTGGAAGGGGCACTAGTGCCTGAGATCGCGCTTCGTCGCGAAGACGGAAGCATCGTGTGTGAGCGCTGTGTCCTCGCGGACACGGCGCTCACGCGCATGAAGGGTCTACTGGGCCGACGCGAGTTGCCGAGCGGGGAAGGAATCCTCCTCAAGCCCGCGTCGTCCGTGCACATGGCCTTCATGCGCTTTCCGATCGACGCCGTCTTCTTGGATCGCGACCTCCGCGTCGTGAAGATCGCCGACGACCTTCGTCCCTGGCGGGCTGCCGGCAGTCGCGGTGCAAAAGCCGTGCTGGAGATTCCCGCCGGAGAAGCCGGCCGGCGCGGCGTCAGGGTCGGCGATCGCCTGGTCGCCGCGTAGTTGCCGAGGTCGCCTGCGACAGGAGCCACTCCGTGCGCAGTTGGCGTGCGCGTTGCTCGAGATCGGCGAGGAGGGACCGAACCTCGGTCAGCTGCGGCCGGAGACGCTCGACCCGGCGAAGCTCTGAGGCGATCTGGGCCAGCGAGCTCGCGGGATTCGCGTTCAGTCGGCGGAGGCGGCGTTCGCTCGACTCCACCTGGCCACTCAGTGCCCGCTCCCACCCTTCAGCCTGCTCCTTGAGCGAACGCAGCTCCGCCTCCGTGGCGGGACGGCGGTCGAGCACTTCCTGGAGACGGTTGATGAGGGCGAAGTCCAGCTCGGTCATGGACGGCGGCAGAAGCCTTTCAGATGTCGCCAGGCTCTGCTCGCGCCTCAAGAACGGCCAGGACGCCGCCGAAAGCACTCTCATGAGTGCGACCCCTGAGGTCTCGGTCGGCGGCCAGCGCGGCCTCGGTTTGAGCAGGCAGGGCCTCGGGCATGCGACTGCTCGCGCCGCCACGCTGATTGTCTGCGCCGTCCTCCCCGCTCTCCTGGTCGCCGTGATCGTCGGCGGTTCGGCGCACGATCACTTTGCCTTCGACTTCCACCAGTTCTGGCAGGGCGGCCGCGACGTGGTGGACGGCCAGTCGCCCTATCCGTCCGCCGAATCGCTGCCAACCACCGGTGGCGAGCAGCTCGACGCCACGCAGATCCAGGAAGTGTTCCGCTTCCCCTACCCCGCCCCGGCGGCCCTGGCGATGGCGCCGTTGGGGTTGCTCCCGTTCCCGGTCGCCGCGTGGATCTTCGTCCTGTGGTCGCTCGTGGCCGTCTTCCTTGCGCTACGGCTGCTCGGGGTTCTCGACTGGCGCTGCTACGGGATCGTCTGTGCCTCGATGACAACGCTCGGGGCCCTCAGGCTGGGGACCTTCACACCCTGGCTCCTGCTCGGGCTCGCGCTCGCCTGGCGTTACCGAGACAGGAGAGTCCCAGCTGCGCTAGCGGTGGGCTGCGTGATAGTGGCCAAGGTCTTCCTCTGGCCACTCCTCGTCTGGCTCGTCCTCAGCCGTCGTGTTGCCACAGCCGGCCTTGCTGTTCTCCTCGCGGCCGTCGTGACAGTCGGCAGCTGGGCCGTGCTCGGCTTCGCCGGTCTCGGCGAATACCCACGTCTGCTCTCCTCGCTTTCCGCTGCGGTTCAGAGCAAGGGCTGGTCGGCAGTTGCGCTCGGCCTCTCGCTGGGTCTCTCGAGCGGAGCCGCGGAGGCGCTCGCATTCGCCCTCGGCTGTGCTTTGTTGGCGGGATCCGGTCTTGCGCGTCGCGGCAACCGCGACCTGTGGTTGTTCGCTCTCGCGATCGCTGCGGCCATCGTGTTCTCACCGATCGTGTGGCTCCACTATTTCCTGCTGCTCGTGGCTCCACTCGCCATCGCCTACCCCAGGCTGTCGCGAGCCTGGTTCATCCCGCTCCTGTTCTGGATCTGGCCGTTTCAGGAGACGGGAGGAGACACCTGGAAGATCGCGCTGGGGTTCGTCCTGCTCGTGGGGCTGACGACCGCCGTTCTGACCGAGAACCGTCGGCCACGCGCAGCCTGAGCAAGGCGCCGACCAGAATCGAACTGGTGTACGCGGCTTTGCAGGCCGCTGCCTAGCCACTCGGCCACGGCGCCGTGACCGGCCATGGTATCCGGGCCCTCTGCTGGGCTAGTCGCAGGGCAGCTTGGCGCCGGCGGCGATCGGCCGGTTCGCCTCGAGCGCCTGGAAGCAGAGGTAGCACCGCGGCGCGACGAGGGCGGCAGCGCGATCGATGTAGCGCGACCGCTCGTGGACCGGAAGCGCTTCCCCGGCCACATCGATCTCGAAGCGATCGACCGCGTTGTTGAGGGCGGCGTTGCCGTTCTGGGTGTAGCCCTTGACTGTTGCAGCGGCAACGCGCATGCGGCGGAGGTCCGAGTTCAGCTTCCGTCGCTCCCGCGCACGCTTCGCCGCGACCTTCGACCCGTTGCATTGCCGTTTGAGCTCAGGGACGTTGTGCACGGTCGTCGTCGTCTCGGCCGCGCGATCGGTCGCGCTGCCGCAAGCGGCCAGCGTGACGGTCAGCGCAAGCAGAAGCAGCCCCCCGGCGATCCGCACCCGGCCAGGCTAGCTGCGGTTCTAGGCCGCGACGCCTGTGAACTGCGGGATGATTTCGTCCCCGTACGCCTTCAACGTCTCTTCTTGCCCGCGAGTCATGAGGTAGATGTTGAACTGGTCGACGCCGATCGACTCGAGCTCCTTGAGCTTCTTCGTCGCGTCCTCGACCGTGCCGAGGACGCAAAACCGGTCGACGATCTCATCGGTGACGAACTCACCGTGCGCCGCCCCGACGCGCGAGTGGTCCTTGTAGTCGTAGAACTTCCGCGCCTTGACGAACTCCGTCAGGTCCTTCGGGATCTCGGAGTCCTCCCCGTAGCGCTCGATCAGATCCATGACGTGGTTCGAGACCATCGCCGGGAACCAGCGTGACTGGTCACGCGCGTCAGCGAGGTCAGCCGAGATGTGGCTCGGTGCCCCGACGATGCACTTGAGCTCGCTCGGGTCCCGGCCCGCTTCTTCCGCGCCGCGACGAGCGGTAGCCATGATCCACTGGATGATCACGGGATCGGCGAGCTGGATGATCACGCCGTCTCCGACGCGGCCTGCCACCCCGAGCGCCCTCGGGCCGTAGCCGGCGATCCACATCGGGATGTCCGGCAGCTCGTCACGCACCCATTTCAGCTGCAGCTCCTTGTCGTTCCAGTCGACAGCGCGGCCGTTCATCAGGTCCTTGACCATCGCGCAGCGACTTTCGAAGTCCGCCACCTTCACCGGCTTCAGTCCCACAACGCGGCGTGAAGAGTCGCCGCGGCCGATCCCCATCACCATCCGGCCGTCCGAGATGTCCTGCATGGTCGCGTACCAGCTCGCGGTGATCGTCGGGTCGCGGATACCCGGATTCGTGACGAAGTGACCGAGCTTGATCTTGCTCGTCTGCGCAGCCGCGAGTGGCATGGTCGCGTAGGAGTCCTCCCAGAGGATGTGGGAGTCATAGGTCCAGGCGTACTCGAAGCCGTGCGTTTCGGCGAGCTGCATCAGCTCGATCATCCGCTGGTAAGGCGGATCCGGCAGGACGGTCACGCCAAAGCTGAGCATCGAACCTCCCCGGTCGCTGGCAGGGGAACGAGCATATCGCCGCGAAAACGCTCGGCACAGTGGTCTGGGTCTACCTGCTGTTGGCCTTCGCCGCCGGCGCGGTCCTGCCGTTCCAGGCGGGCAGCAACGCCGAGCTCGCCGACTGGGTGCACAGTCCCGTGCGGGCTGCCTTCGTCTCGTTCATCGTCGGGACGATCCTCCTCCTCGTCGCCTCCGCATTCGTCTTCAAGCCGCTGCCGTCGTGGGAGCGGCTCGGCCACGCGCCCTGGTGGGTCTGGATCGGTGGCGCCCTCGGCGTGATCTACGTCGTCGGCTCGATCGTCTCAGCGCCGAAGCTCGGAGCGGCCTCGCTCATCGCGCTCGTCGTCGCCGGCCAGGGCGTGGCGTCGGTTGTCGTGGATCACTTCGGCTGGGTCGGCTTCGCGCCCAAGCACGTCACGGTGGGCCGGATCCTCGGCATCGCGCTCGTGGGGGCCGGCGTCCTGCTCGTCCGGATCTTCTAGCGCGACGCGGGATCCGACGCTCTCTCCACTGCTCGGAATTTCTCGAGGCATCAGCTCGTCGCGACCCGGTCGATCGTCTTCGAGGCCAGAGCGTCGAGCGCGCGCACCGAAAGCTCGAGGTGCTCCTCCTTCGTGTCCTCCAGCTTCGTGTGCGACAGGCCGCGCAGCGACTGGACGAAGAGCATCACCGTCGGAATGCCGGAGCGCGCAACCTCGGCGGCGTCATGCAGCGGACCACTCGGCAGTCGATGGGAGCTTCCTGCCACCTTCTTGATCGACTCGTCGGCGAGCTCGATCAGCGCATCGTCGAACAGGATCGGCTCGATGTTCCAGATTCGCTCCCACTCGACCTCGATGTCTTCCTGCCGCGCGAACTCCTCGGACGCCCGCTTCGCCTCCTCGAGCATCGAAGCGAGCGTGGCCGCGTCGAGGTGGCGCTGGTCGAGCAGGCACTCGGCCGTCTCGACGACTGAGGTGACGATGCCGGGCTTCGTGACGACCCCGCCCATCGTGCAGACCGCGCCACCGCCTATGCGCTTCGCGATCTCCCTGATCTCGAGCTCGAGTCGCGCCGCTCCCGCGAGCGCGTCGCGGCGCTTGTCCATCGGCGTCGATCCCGCGTGCGCCGCTTGCCCGCGAAAGGTCACCTGGTGCCGCTCGACCCCGAACGTCCCGAGCACGACGCCGAGCGGAAGGTCCATCGACTCGAGCACCGGTCCCTGCTCGATGTGGAGCTCCAGGTAGGCGGCTGCTCCCTCGAGCTCGCTCCGTGCTTCCAGGGCCGAGTCGAGGTCGACACCGTGCTCGCGCAGCGCGTCGGGGAGCGCGATCCCGTCCGCGTCCTTCCGCGCGCGCAGCTCGTTCTGGTCGGCCATCGATCCGGCCGCGGCGGAGGAGCCGAAGAGCGACCGCCCGAAGCGGGCGCCCTCCTCGTCCGCCCAGTTGACGAGCCGCACCGTGACTGCGGGGGGAACGTCCTCGGCGATGCGGCGCAGGACCTCGACGGCGCCTACGACGTTGAGGGCGCCGTCCAGCCAGCCTCCGTTGGGCACCGAGTCGATGTGCCCGCCGAGCAGGACCGGGCGATCGGACTCGCCGCGCAGCGTGAACCACTGGTTCCCTGCCGCATCGATGACCTCTTCGGCCCCGGTCGCGGCAACCTTCTCGCGCAGCCACTCGCGGGCCCGTTCCCAGGTCTCGGTCCAGGCGATGCGCTGCGCCCCGTTGTCGTCTCCCGTCAGCTCCTGAAGCTCCCGAAGCTCCTCGACCGTCCGGCGGGGCTGGAGTGCCACGGGGCGACTCTAACTTCCCGACTGGGAGTGTGGTAAGCATCGTTTGATGTCGGCAATTGCGGTCGAGCGCCCCAAAAGAGGGGCCGGTGCGCTTCCGCGCACGGCGGCGCGCGTGCTGCTCTTGCCGGTCGGACTGGCGGTGTTGTGGGGCCTGTGGGAGGCCTATCGCTGGCTCGGTATCCGCGAGCAGTGGACGTGGCCGTTCACCGTCAACGACACGAACATGCCGCACGTCAGCACGATCTGGCACGCCTTCGGCCAGCCCCTGCAGCCCGACGGGCCGCCGCTCCGGCACTACCTCTGGCATTGGGCGCTGTTCACCGCCAAGGAGGCGCTCGCGGGCTTTGCACTCGGCGCGGTGATCGGCTTTCTGCTGGCAGTGCTGCTCGCACACTCCACGGTGGTGCGGCGGGGACTCCTGCCCTACATCGTCGTCTCGCAGACCGTTCCGATCCTTGCGATCGCGCCGATGGTCGTCGTGGGCCTCGGAACGAAGGGCGTGAAACCGTGGATCGCGGTTTCGGTGATCGCCGCGTATCTGACGTTCTTCCCGGTTGCGATCAACACGCTTCGCGGACTGCACTCGCCCGATCCGCGCGCACTCGAGCTGATGCGCTCCTACGCGGCCGGGCGGTGGAAGATCCTCTGGCGCCTGCGCGTGCCGGCGTCACTCCCCTATCTCTTCTCGGCCCTGAAGATCTCCGCGACGGCGTGCGTGATCGGCGCGATCATCGGCGAGACCCCAGCGTCGCTCCAGGGCGGGCTCGGCTACGCGCTGGTGAACTTCAACCAGTACTACACGACCCAGCCGGCCAACCTCTGGGCGACGATCGTCGTCTGCGCGCTGCTCGGCATCACGTTCTTCCTGGCTGTCGTCGTCCTGGAGCGGCTCGTGCTGAAACGAGCTCCGGAGCACGTCGCATGAAATGCGACTACGGGAGCGACCTGCAGGGGAGCGACGTCGCATGACGGCGGTCGCTATCAAGGGCGTCTCGAAGCAGTTCAAAGCGGGGGTCACCGCCCTGCAGGGAATCGACCTCAAGGTCGAGCCCGGCGAGTTCGTCTCGTTGATCGGCCCCTCGGGTTGCGGGAAGTCGACGCTGCTCCGGATCATCGGCGACCTGACGAAGCCCACCGCCGGGAGCGTGCAGGTCAGCGGGAAGACCGCCGAGCGCGCACGGCGCGACCACGAGTACGGGATCGTCTTCCAGGATGCCGTCCTCTACGACTGGCGTACGGTCGCCAAGAACATCTCGCTTCCGCTCGAGCTGCTGGGCTGGAGCCGCTCGAAACGGAGCGCACGCATCAAGGACATGGTCGACCTCGTCGAGCTCACCGGCTTCGAGAATCATCATCCGTGGCAGCTCTCGGGCGGGATGCAGCAGCGTGTCTCGATCGCACGCGCCCTGTCGTTCTCGCCGTCGCTCCTTCTGATGGACGAGCCGTTCGGCGCCCTCGACGAGATGACGCGCGAGCGCCTGAACGCCGAGTTGCTGCGGATCTGGGAGGAGACCGGCTCGACCGTTGTGTTCGTCACCCACTCGATTCCCGAGGCGGTCTTCCTCTCCACCCGCGCCGTCGTCATGTCTGCCCGTCCCGGCCGAGTGGCCGGCATCGTCGAGGTCGACCTCCCTCAACCCCGCACGAACGCGACGAGAGAGCAGCCGCGCTTCTTCGAGCTCGTCACCGAGGTCCGCGAGCGGCTGGCGGCAGCCGGGGCGCCGCTCGGGGAGACACAGGAGCCCGCGCTCGTCGAGGAAACAGCGTGAGCACGATCGTCCAGCCGGTTCCGCGCAACGTCCGCCGACGGGTCGGCCGCACCGCGCTCGACTGGATCCCGGCGCTGGCCGTCTTCGTCCTGGGCATCGCCGCCTGGCAGGGGCTCGTGACCGCGTTTCACGTTCAGGAGTTCCTCTTGCCCAAGCCCACTTCGATCGCGCACGCGTTCTGGGCCCAGAAGCACGCGCTCTGGAGTCAGGGGATCTACACGTTCAAGGAGGCCCTTGGCGGCTACGCCCTCGGGTGTGGGCTCGGACTCGCCGCGGCGTTGGTGTTCGCCGCGTGGCGACCTCTGGCCAGCGCGTTCATGCCGTACGCGGTGGCCGCCAACGCCGTTCCGATCATTGCCTTCGCCCCTATCATGAACAACTGGTTCGGGCTGCTGAACCCGTTCTCCAAGATGGCGATTGCGGCCGTCCTCTGCTTCTTTCCTGTGATGATCAACTCGCTACGGGGCCTGACGTCGGTGCACCCCTCCGCGATCGAGCTCATGCAGTCGTACGCGGCGGGAAGGCTGTCGGTGTTCCGGCGGGTGCGCATCCCCAACGCGCTCCCGCACATCTTCACGGGGCTGAAGGTGGCGACGGTCCTGTCGATGATCGGTGCGATCGTCGGGGAGTACTACGGCGGCCCGACCGACGCGTTGGGTGTGAAGATCCTCAACGACTCGTCCTATGGGAACTTCACCGACGCCTGGGCCGGGATCGTGATGGCGAGCCTGCTCGGAATCGCGTTCTATGCGGTCGTCGCCCTCGTGGAGCGGCTCACGACGAGCTGGCATCCCTCCGCAAGAGGCTTCCAGACGGAGTGAGGTTGAGGGAAAATGGAGGAACGTCGGACCAGAGGAGGAGGCGTATGAAACACAGGTGGGTCGTGGGAATCGCCGTGCTCGCGTGCCTGGTCGTGGCCGCAGGGGCAGCCGCACGCACCGAGATGGCATCGAGCGCGAAGGCAACGAAGGTGACCCTGCAGCTCAAGTGGGTCACGCAGGCGCAGTTCGCGGGCTACTACGCCGCGAAAGAGAAGGGGTACTACTCGAAGGCCGGGCTGGACGTCACGCTCAAGGTCGGAGGCCCGACGATCACGCCGGAGCAGGTCGTGCTCGGAAAGCAGGCGGACTTCGGGATCGACTGGGTTCCGAGCTTGCTGTCGTTCCGCGACACCGGGAAGAAGATCGTGGACATCGCGCAGGTGTTCTCGAGAAGCGGAATGACCGAGATCACCTGGAAGGACAGCGGCATCACGACCATCGCCAAGATGCGAGACAAAAAAGTCGGCGTCTGGTGCTGCGGGAACGAGAACGAGCTGTACGCGGCCCTGACGAAGAACGGCATCGATCCGAAGAGCAAGAGCGACGTCACGATCGTCAACCAGCCGTTCAACATGGACCTGTTCCTGAGCCGTGAGGTCGACGCCGCCGCAGCGATGACCTACAACGAGCTGGCACAGGTGCTCGAGACGAAGAACCCGAAGACGGGCAAGCTCTCTCAGCTCTCCGACCTGAACGTCATCCCCATGGAGAACGCCAAGAAGGGCGCCGGCACCTCGATGCTCGAGGACGACGTCTTCGTGCGGGACGACTGGATCAAGGACAAGAAGAACCAGGCGACTGCGAAGAAGTTCCTCGCGGCGTCGTTCAAGGGCTGGATCTACTGCCGTGACCACTGGAGGGACTGCGTCAACATCGTCCTCCGGAATGGCCCGGCCCTGCCGCGAGGGCACCAGACGTGGCAGATGAACGAGATCAACGCTCTGATCTGGCCGAACAAGCTCGGGATCGGGATCATGGACCCGAGGGCGTTCAACCGGACCGCGAGCATCGCGAAGCAGTTCGGCGTCATCAAGAACACGCCGTCGGGTGCATATCGAACGGACCTCGCCAAGGCCGCAGTGGCGCAGCTGAAGAAGCAGCACATCGATGTGTACGGCAAGAAGTGGAAGAAGGCGAAGGTCAAGATCACCGAGGGCGGAAAGTAAGAAGAGGCCGAGGAGAGGAGATCCAGATGTCCGTGTTGATCAAGGGCGGCCGCATCATCACCGCGGCGGACGATTACGCCGGCGACGTCTACGTCGAAGGCGAGCGGATCTCACTCATCGGCGAGTCGCTCGACGTCCAGGCAGACAAGGTCATCGACGCAGCCGGGAAGTACGTGCTTCCCGGCTGCGTCGACCCACATACGCATCTCGACATGCCGTTCGGCGGGACGGTGACGATCGACGACGTCGAATCGGGCCAGACCGCCGCCGCGTTCGGCGGAACCACGTGCCACGTCGACTTCATCATCCAGCCGCCAGGCTCGACCTTCGCCGACGCTCTCGACGAGTGGCGCGCCAAGGCGAACGGCAAGCAGCTGATCGACATGGGCTACCACATGGCGGTCACCGATCTCCGTGAGGGCGGCACGCTCGAAGAGCTCGCCTCCCTGCCCGACCAGGGCATCACCTCCTACAAGCTCTTCATGGCCTACAAGGGCGCGCTCATGGTCGACGACGAGACGCTGTTCCGGACCATGGAGGTCGCGGCGGAGACGGGCGCGCTCGTAATGGTGCACGCGGAGAACGGCGACGCGATCGACGTCCTCGTCAAGAAAGCGCTCGCCGAGGGTCACACTGAGCCGCACTGGCACGCGCTCACGCGGCCGCCGGAGACGGAAGGCGAGGCGACCAACCGGGCCATCCAGCTCGCACGCGTGGCCGGCGCGCCGCTGTATGTCGTGCACGTGTCGTGCAAGGAAGCAGTCGAGCCGATTCAGCTCGCGCGCGAGAAGGGCTGGGAGGTCTGGGGCGAGACGTGCACGCAGTACTTCTTCGTCGATTACACCTTCCTCGAGCGCGGAAACTTCGAAGGAGCGAAGTACGTCTATACGCCGCCGCCACGGCCGAAGGAGAACCAGGAAGTGCTCTGGAACGCCGTTCGGACCGACACGCTCTCCGCGATCTCGACCGACCACTGCGCGTTCTTGTGGGATGGCCAGAAGACGATGGGCCGCGACGACTTCTCCAAGATCCCGAACGGCGGTCCCGGGCTCGAGAATCGGTTGCAGATGATTCACCAGTTCGGCGTCCGGGGCGGGCGGATCTCCCTCAACCGGATGGTGGAGCTGCTCTCGACGAATCCCGCGAAGCTGTTCGGGCTCTACCCACGCAAGGGGACGGTCGCCGTGGGCTCCGATGCCGACCTCGTGATGTTCGATCCGGACAAGAAGGTGACGATCTCCGCGAAGACGCAACACTCCAAGACCGACTACAACCTCTACGAGGGCACCGAGGTCACCGGGTCCCCCGACACGGTCCTCCTCCGCGGTCAGGTGCTGGTCGAGAACGGCGAGCTCGTGGCCGAGCCCGGGGTGGGACAGTTCGTCGCGCGGGCGAAGTTCGGCGAGGAGCTCAAGCCGGCGGCGACCGCCGCCGTATAGACATCAGCGAGTCTGCGGAAAGCCCAGGTCGACCTTCGAGGTCGCCGGATCGGGCCACCGCGAGGTCACGACTTTCCCTCGGGTGTAGAAATTGATCCCCTCCGGGCCATACACGTGCGTGTCCCCGAACAGCGAGTTCTTCCAGCCGCCGAATGAGTAGTACGCGACCGGCACCGGAATCGGGACGTTGATCCCGACCATGCCCGCCTGGACCTCGAACTGGAACTGGCGTGCAACACCGCCGTCGCGCGTGAAGATCGCCGTGCCGTTGCCGAACGGGTTCTCGTTCACTAGACGAACTGCATCGCTGTACGTGTCCACCCGCGTCACTCCCAGAATTGGGCCGAAGATCTCGTCGCGATACGCATCCATCTGGGGCGTCACCCGGTCGAGGAGTGACACGCCGAGGAAGAATCCGTCGCCGTTCGGCGCCGTTTCGCGCCCGTCGGCGACGACGTCGGCGCCCTGATCACGGGCGCCGTCGATGTAGGACGCGACCTTGTCGCGATGCTCGCGCGTGACGAGCGGCCCCATCTCGACGCCCGGATCGAGCCCGTTGCCGACCTTGATCTTCGGCAGTCGTTCGCGGATCGCCGCGACGAGGCGATCGGCGACGTCGCCGACCGCGACGACCTGCGAGATCGCCATGCACCGCTCTCCCGCTGATCCATACGCCGCGCTGACCGCGGCATCGGCTGCCATCTCGACGTCGGCGTCCGGGAGGACGACCATGTGGTTCTTCGCACCGCCGAGAGCCTGCACGCGCTTGCCGGCCCTCGTGCCCGTCTCGTAGACGTAGCGCGCGATCGGCGTAGAGCCGACGAACGAGACTGCCGCGATCTCCGGGTGCTCCAGCACCGCGTCGACGGCGACCTTGTCGCCGTGCACGACGTTGAAGACGCCGTCCGGCACACCCGCTTCTTTGAGCAGCTCCGCGACGTAGACGGAGGCAGAGGGATCCTTCTCAGAAGGCTTCAGCACGAAGGTGTTGCCGCACGCGAGCGCCGGCGCCCACATCCACATCGGGACCATCGCAGGGAAGTTGAACGGCGTGATCCCGGCGACGACGCCGAGCGGCTGGCGGATGGAGTACACGTCGATGCCGGTCGACGCCTGCTCCGAGAAGCCGCCCTTCAAGAGCTCGGGGATCCCGCAGCAGTACTCGATCACCTCGAGCCCGCGCGCGACCTCTCCTTTCGCGTCGGACAGCACCTTTCCATGCTCGGCCGTCAGGAAGCGCGCGATGTCCTCATGGTGCGCGACGACGAGATCGTGGATGCGGAAGAAGATTCCGGTGCGCTTCGAGAGCGAGATCGCGCGCCAGGACGGAAAAGCCTCGCGCGCGGCCCGCACGGCGCGGTCGACCTCTTCCGGCGCGGCGAAGTCGACCACGCCGGTCTGCCGACCGAGCGCCGGGTTGTAGACCGGTCCACTCCGACCCGACTCGCCCTCGACGACGCGGCCGCCGATCCAGTGGCTGATCCGCTTGAGTTCCTGTTCCTGCTCGACAGGCGGTGTCGCTAGCTCGGTCATCTCGTCCCTCCTCGCGTGACCGGACCAGCGTACCGCGGATAGTGTCCGCGCCGATGAAGCGCTGGGCGGCCCTGGTCCTCGTTCTCGCCCTCGCGGGCTGCGGCGGTGGCACCAAGGTCGTCGAGCAGGGGCCGGCGGCCGTCCCCGCGCAAGGCGCTGCGCCGTGGCCGGCGCCGGCGAACGCGCTGGAGCTCGCCCGCAAGGCCGGGCTCACGCCGGAGACCCACGAGTTCGTCTTCCTGCACGTTCACTCGCACCTCGACGTCTTCGTGAACGGAAACCCCGTGACCGTGCCTGCCGCAATCGGGATCAACATCGACGACCCGGCCGTCAAGCGGATCCCGTTGGAAAACGGCACGATCGCCTACGGCGGCATCAGCCCGTCCTGCGCGCAGCCGTGCATCTCCCCCCTCCACACACACGACACGAGCGGGATCCTCCACACCGAGGCGAAGGAGCACCGGTTCAACAACCTAGGCGAGCTCTTCACCGAATGGAACGTGCGCCTCGACCCGAGCTGTGTGGGCGGCTACTGCAAGCCCGCAGCGCCGTTCACCGTCTACGTCGACGGCGACGCCTCTACCGGAGACCCTCGGCAGATCGAGCTCAAGGACCACAGGGAGATAGCGATCGTCATCGGGACACCCCCCGGCTCCATTCCCTCGAAGTTCTGAGCAGGCTAAGCTCCTCGCGTGGCGACTCTGGAGACCAACACCGAGCTCGGCCGCCAGATCGTCGCGGACGCCCGGCAGTACGTCCTCCACTCGTGGTCGGTGCAGGACGCGCTCGATCCGATTCCCGTCGCCGGCGGTGAGGGGCGCTACTTCTGGGACTACGACGGCAAGCGTTACCTCGACTTCGCATCGCAGCTCGTCAACGTCTCGATCGGCCACCAGCACCCGAAGGTGATCGCGGCGATCAAGGAGCAGGCTGAGCAGTTGTGCACGATCGGGCCCCCGATGGCCACCGAGCCGCGCTCGACTCTGGCGCGAATGCTCGCCGAGCTCACGCCGGGCGACCTACAGATGTCCTTCTTCACGAACGGGGGCGCCGAGGCGAACGAGAACGCGATCAAGCTCGCCCGCTGGTACACCGGCAGGCACAAGATCGTCGCGCGCTATCGCTCCTACCACGGCGCAACCGCAGGAGCGATCACCCTCACCGGTGACCCGCGCCGCTGGGCGGCCGAGCCGGGGATTCCAGGAGTCGTGCGGCTGCTCGACCCCTACACCTACCGCTGCCCGGCCGGCCATCCCGACCCCTGCCCGGTCTGCACCGGAGCGCCGCATCTCGAAGAGGTCCTTCAGTACGAGGGCGCGCATACGGTGGCCGCCGTCATCCTCGAGACCGTCGTCGGCACGAACGGCATCATCGTTCCGCCGGACGGTTACCTGCAGGCGATTCGCGAGGTCTGCGACCGCCACGGGATCCTGTTGATCGCCGACGAGGTGATGGCCGGCTTCGGCCGTACGGGCAAGTGGTTCGGAGTCGAGAACTGGGACGTCGTTCCTGACATCCTCACCGTGGCGAAGGGCATCAACTCGGGCTACGTCCCGCTCGGGGCGATGATCGTGAGCAAGCCGATCGCCGACTGGGTGCGAGACAAGTACTTCGCCGGAGGGCTGACCTACTCCGGCCATCCGCTCGCCTGTGCGGCCGCGGTCGCCTCGATCGAGGCCTTCAAGGAGGAGGGCATCGTCGAGAACTCGGCCGAGATGGGCGGCGTGTTCGCGGAAGCCCTGCGCGGTTTGCAGGACCGGCATCCATCGATCGGGGAGGTGCGCGGGCTCGGCTGCTTCTGGGGCCTCGAGCTGGTGAGGAACCGCGAGACGCGCGAACCGCTCGTTCCCTTCAATGCGACCGGCGAGGCATTCGCACCGGTCGCGCGGGTCTCGAAAGCGGCGCTCGAGCGCGGCCTTTATCTCATGACTCACTGGAACGTGATCATGGTCTGCCCGCCGTTGACCATCACCCGCGACGAGATCGACGAGGGCATCGGAATCCTCGACGAGGCGCTCGCAATCGCGGACGAATACGCCGCCTGACCTCGACCGCCGACGACACCCATCTCGTCGTCCTCGCCTACGTCGCGGGTCAGCAGGTCCAGCTCGACGAGGGTGAGCGCAACGCAGCCCTGCGGCGAGCGCTCTTCGTCTTTGCAGCCGGCGGCGATCTTCGCCGGGACCCGACGCTGGACGACCCGGCCGTACTGGAGCTCGCCCGCGACGTCGACTCGCCCGACCGGCGCGCCGACCTGTCAGCGGCGATCGAGAGACTCGACGCCGATCCACACGTCCTCGAACGCCTCCGCGACGCCGAGCTTGCCTGGCAGGCGTTTGCCTGCGGCCTGCTCGCCGACGCCCTCGGCGAGGCGGACCCAGAGGCCTAGCGGCTCGCCCGGCTCATTGACTCCGTCTGGCTGGAGCCGTTCAATACCGGACGGTGGCCGAACGACGCGCAGGCGGAGACAGACGATCCGGGGACAATCGCCGTAGGGGCGGTGACCGCCGCAAGGGCGGCGGACCAGGGCCGCCGGGGGGCGACGAGCGGCGTTCGGGCACCGATCGCAGATCCGGGGACGAGCGACGGTCCGGCAAGGATCGCCGCGGCGGCAGTTAGCAGCGCCCCGACCGGGAAGCACTGAGCGCACGTGAGGTTTGCCCGACCCACCTCTTTGCGGGATCTCGCCTTCCGGCGGTTCTGGATCGGCCAGACGATCTCGCTCTTCGGCGACCAGATCACGCTCATCGCGCTCCCGCTCGCCGCCGTCCTCGTGCTGGACGCCGGGCCGGCGGAGATGGGATACCTCGGCGCGGCCGCGCTCGTCCCGAACATCCTCTTTTCGCTGCACGCAGGGGCGCTCGTCGATCGGATGGGATACCGCCGCCAGACGATGATCGTGGCGGATCTCGGCCGCGCGCTTTTCCTCGCGACGATCCCGGTCGCGTACGCGCTCGACGTGCTCACGATCACGCAGCTCTACACCGTTGCGTTCCTGACGGGTGCGCTCAGCGTCTTCTTCTTCGTCTCCTACAGCACGCTCTTCGTCTCGATGGTGCCACGCGAGAGCTACGTGGAAGCGAACTCGCTCCTCGCAGGGAGCCGGGCCTTCTCGTTCGTCGCCGGCCCGAGCGTCGGCGGTGTGATCGTGCAGGTTCTATCCGCGCCATCTGCGCTGGCCGCCGACGCCGTTTCGTTCCTGCTGTCCGCGTACTACCTGGGCTCGATCCATCCCGAAGAGCCGCCCACCGAGGATTCGCCCGAGAGCCGCGTGACAGCCGGTCTGCGCTTCATCTCGCGGACACCCACACTACGCGCGTCGCTGGCGGCGACCGCGACCATCAACTTCTTCAACTTCGTCTTCTTCGCACTGTTCATCCTGTACGCGACGCGCTCCCTCCACATCCGGCCCGGTGTGCTCGGCGTCGTGCTCGGTGCCGCTGCGATCGGCGGCCTGATCGGATCGGTCATCACGAGTCGACTCAGCCGCAGCCTCGGCGTCGGACGCGTGGTTCTGCTCGGCTCGTTCCTCTTCCCGATTCCGCTCCTGCTCGTCCCGCTCGCGAGCGGCCCGAAGCCCGTTGTGCTGGCCATGCTTTTCCTGGCTGAGTTCGGCTCGGGCCTCGGCGTGATGATCTTCGACATCAGCATCGCCTCGATCTTCCAGGCGCTCGTCCCGGATCGGCTGCTGGCCCGCTTCTCCGGTGCCTACACGTTCGTCAACTACGGAGTGCGGCCGCTCGGTTCGCTCGTCGGAGGCTTCCTCGGAAGCACGATCGGCCTCCGGCCGACCCTCTGGATCGGGGCGGTAGGCGCGATCGCGGGCGGCCTCTTCCTCCTGCCCTCGCCCATGCCGCACATTCGCACTCTTCCCGAGACCGCCGAAGAGCACGGCTGAGCACCTGCGACAATCCAGCTTGGCTGACCGCGGGTAGAGGCGAAGGGAGGCGCAGGTGAGATGAGACGGACGACGTCGGTCTTTGTGCTCTTCGCCGTGCTGCTGGCAGTGGCGGCAGCCGCGTTCGCCGCGGCGCCGAAGGGCAGTCGCGCGAATGCGTACCGCATCCATGCCTTCGCCGGACTGCCCCAGTCACGAGGCTGGAAGCTCAGGGTCAACAAGACTGTCCCGAACGCAACGCGGGCCATTGTCAAGTGGAACAAGTACAACGCGCCGCCGCGAGCGGGGGATCAATTCTTCATGATCAACATCACCCTGGGATATTCCGGGGAGGGGCGGACAAGTCCCAGCGGACTCCCACGACGAAGGTTCGACAGTCCGGTTTCGCCCAACAGCTTCTCGGTGGTCGGGAGATCGAGCATTAGCTACACGTCGATCACCGACTCGTGCGGCAGCGTCCCTGGTGCTCTGAACTTCGGCTGGCGCGTGCGCTCGGGCAGCAGCGTGAGCGGGAACATCTGCTTTTCCGTGGACAAGAGGGACGTCCGAGGGCTCGTGCTGAAGTACGAGTCGGTGCGCTCGTTGCACCCAAAGCAGGTTTTCTTCAAGCTGCGCTAGGAAAGCGCCGCGGGCCCCGCCGCGTGTGTTGCAATGGGGTCGTGAACTCGATCGTGTCCTGGCTCATCGATATGGACGGGGTCCTCGTCCGTGAGGAGCACCCGATCCCTGGCGCCGATCTCTTTCTCAGGCGGCTGCGAGAGCGCGGCGGATCCTTTCTCGTCCTCACGAACAACTCGATGTACACGCCCCGCGATCTGGCGGCGCGTCTGCGCCGGAACGGGCTCGACGTCCCCGAGGAGGCAATCTGGACCTCCGCGATGGCCACAGCCAACCTGCTCGAGAGCCAGCGCCCGGGCGGCTCCGCGTTCGTCGTCGGCGAAGCCGGCCTCACGACGGCGTTGCACCAGGTCGGATACGTCCTCACTGAGAAGGACCCGGACTACGTCGTCCTCGGTGAGACCCGGACGTACAGCTTCGTGCGCATCACGCACGCGATTCGGCTCGTGCTGGGCGGTGCCCGCTTCATCGCCACGAACCCGGATCCGACCGGGCCCGCCCCGGACGGCCCGCTGCCGGCAACCGGCTCGGTCGCTGCGCTGATCAGTCGCGCCACGGGGATTGCGCCCTACTTCGTCGGAAAGCCGAATCCGCTGATGATGCGGTACGCCCTCAACACGATGGGAGCCCACTCCGAAACGACGGCGATCATCGGCGACCGCATGGACACGGACATCGTCGCGGGCCTGGAGGCCGGCATGTACACCGTCCTCGTCCTGACCGGCCTGACGACACGCGATGAGGTCGACCGCTTCCCCTACCGGCCCTCGCGCGTCGTCGACTCGGTCGCCGACCTGCTCGCTGAACTGGAAGACGAGGTAGTCGCTCTCTAACGGCCCAAGTACCAGCGCGTAGCTAAGAGCCGCCGCGGACGCGCGCTTCGCCGAGCACCCGAAGGGCCTCGGCGCGGTCGCCGAAGCCGGAAGTGCGCGTCGGCAGGCCTTCGAGGTCCTTGTAAACCCTGAAGAACTGCTCGATCTCGGCTCGAAAGGCCTCGTTGATGTCGCTCACGTCAAGCACGTCGGACCACATCGGATCTCGCAGCGGCACGCACACCAGCTTGTCGTCCGGGCCCTTCTCGTCGACCATGCGAAAGACGGCGACCGTCCGCACGCGGATCCGGCAACCGGGGAAGGTCGGATCGCCGACGAGAACAAGGGCGTCGAGAGGATCGCCGTCTTCGGCGAGGGTGCCGTCGACGAAGCCGTAGTCGGCTGGGTAGACCGTCGAGGTAAAGAGGCGCCGGTCGAGGACGATCGCGTCTATTTCTCGGTCGTATTCGTACTTGTTGCGCGTCCCGCGCGGGATCTCGATGACGACGAGGATCTCCTCCTCCTCCTCCTCCTCCTCCTCCTCCTCCTCCTCCGCTGGCTCGGGATCTGTCGTCACGACGTGTCTCTACCCCGTCTCGACCTTAGACATCTCGAGGCGAAGAATCGATCAGGGCTGCTAGAGGTTCGATTCCGTCTTGTGATCGTGGCGTTGGGTGACGGGTGCGCTGCCTTATGGTGCCGATGCAGGCAACAGCGGATCGGAGGAGCTCAACGGCGTCGGCGTGGCGCAGCGACCGACCTCGCGGGAAGCCGGCGGCGCCCTCTCTGCTCCGCACCCCTCCCACCGAGAGGGCGACTGGAATCCGGTCGCCCTCTCGTTTGTCTCTGTCCAAATGCGCGACCGGCTAGCTGTGAGCCCAGGCGACGGAGAAGGCCGATCCGCTCGAATCGAGGCCGCTCGGTGCCGCCTTCACTTGGAGCCCGTTCGTCACCATCGTGAGCGGGTCGTAGCTCCAGGCGCTGCTGTTGATGGCCTTGCCGTTGGCCGACGAGCCGCTGAAATTGACCGTGCCGAAGTTGGTCAACGGGAGGACGCGGCAGTTGCCGGCGCACATCGACGGCGCTTCCGCGATCCACTCCGCCGAGCTGAGCGAAGGGTTGTTCAACGTCTGATTGGTGCTGAAGTTCTGCCCCCCGCCAGAGATCGAGAGCGTGAAGCTGCCGTTCCCGTTGTATTTCACCTCGGCGGTATAGCTAAGCCCAGGTGTGACCGTAAAGCCGCGGATGGTGTTCGAGGGATTCGGATACATCTCCCACCACGCGTAGTAGACCGGCTTCCCGTGCGAGCAGTCTGCCTCGGTGCCGAGCTGTTCGACGGAGCTCGAGTTGTAACCGTCGAGCCCGACCCAAAACGATGAGTACGTCGTCTTGTTGGTGCAGGTCGCGGTCGGCTGCGTCCAGCTGCCCTTGACGTCTGTGAAGGTGCCGTTGGTGCTGAACGAGGAGTATCCCGCCCAGTTGAGCGAGTTGGAGTGGCCGATCAGGAACGCGGGCGGTGCATGTCTGAGGACGGCAGCGGATCCAGCACCGGTCGAAGCGGAGCCGGTGGCGGTTGTCGCGAGCCCAAGACTCATACACATCAAGATTGCGGCTAGGCGTGGAAGCCCCATGCGGTTTACCCCCGTAGGTCGAGAACTGGATATCCGTCACAAAGTAGTCGCACCGGCGGACGAGCTCAACCCCCAGCCGCCCATCCGAAGTCTGTCGCCGACCGGCGAGCGTCAGTCGTCGTGCTTCGGCCGCGTCGCGAGCTCGCCCGCGTCGCCTTCGAGTGAGATCGGATCGACCTTCCAGCCAAGACTGTCGTGCGCGTGCTCTCTGACGACGTTGCCGTCGTCGTCCACCTCGACCGTCACCGCGCGCACCGCAAGGCTCTCGTCCTCGGTGCGATTGCCGTCCGCGTCGTAGAGGAAGGTCTCGACGCGATTCGTCCGCTCGTTCTCCATTCGAGTCTCCTGTCAGGGAACGTGTCATAGAACAGTACCCGCGCGCAGAAGGGCTCCCCCCGCTCTGCGGTGCCCCCGCAACACCCGTCCCGGACTAGATGTGGAGCGTCTTTTCGATCACGGTCTCGGTGGTGGTAGCGATTGCCTGGTGGCCGGCGGCGTTGGGGTGTTCGCCGTCCGCGGCCAGGTAGTGCGACTCGATGTAACCGAAGCTCGGTCCCTTGAAGGCGCGCCGCTCGCTGACGTATGCCGAGCCGCTCTCGGTCGCGGCCGTCTTGATGGCGGCGTCCACCTCGGCCGTGATTTCCCTTGCGGCGTTGACGTAGGCGTGGCCCTGTTCGCGCGCATACGTGCCGCCGAGCCAGATGCTCCAGTAGTCGAGTAGCACAACGAGGACCTTGCGGCCGGAAGTGAGCTCGCGCACTCGGCTGCCGATCGCCGCGAGGTTCTTCTGGACCGAGGGGACGAGCGGCGCATAGCAGTCGACCGACGCGCCGCACGACTTCGTGTTGTAGGGGATGTCGTTCGCACCGACGTTGATCTCGACCGCGTCGGCCTTGCTCACCTTGTCGATCACGGCGCTGTCGGACTGCAGCTGCCTCAGCACGTTCGAGGTGGTGTAGCCCGCGACCGCGTCATTCGTCGCCGTCACCGTCTGACCGGTGGTTGCCGTGAGCCCGTCCGCGGAGAGCTGGGGATACGGCCTGCAGTGGCACTTGTAGCCGCTCGGCACCGAGTCCCCGAGCGCGACGATCGACAATGTTCGCGATGTAGTCGATGTGCTCGCCGAGGAAGACGACTCTGAGGACGTCCCACAGCCAGACGACACACAGACAAGCGCGATCAGGACTGTGAGCCCACCAAAGCGACGACACCTGTCCGTCAATCGCGCCGGCCGGCCGAGTCGGAGGATCGCCGTCAATTCGGTCGGAGTCTCGGGCTTCCTCTTAAAGCGGATGATGGGACTCGAACCCACGACCTTCTGCATGGCAAATGCGAGCGACGGTTCGCGCCCGTTCGCGCCCGTTCGCTCAAACCGCCTGTTTGCAGCGGTTCCCCTCCAGCGAGCGAACGGGAGCGAACCCGAGCGAACGCCCAACCTTGCCATTCTTGCCACGACTCCTGCCGGCCCGAGGCCACCGACATCCTCCGTGCTAGAGGGAGTCGAACGCACCGCCTCCGAGATGAGGGGCGGGAGATCTTCGATCCGCGCGCTGGCCCACGACACGGAGCTGTCGATTGCACGCCCGCGCGCGGCTACCCCTTGCGGCAGATCTGCGACTGCGCCGTCCGCCACCTGCCGGTAGCCTGATCCGCATCCAGAAACCGCGCAGATGACCGACAACGCACCTGCAAAGAACGCTCGCGATACGTCGTCGATCCGTTTCGACTCGCGAATCCGGAAGATCGGTCCCTCAACGATCGTGACACTGCCCCAGGAGGCCAGCACCAAGCTGCCGTCTCGCGGTCAGGTCGCGGTGACCGGACTGATCAACGGCAACCCCTTTCGGACGGTCCTGGAGCCGGATGGCAGACGGGGCCACTGGCTCAAGTTCAACAAGAGCCTGCAACGCTCGCTGGGAGCGAGTCAGGGGGCGAGCGTCGCGGTGGAGCTCGAACCGACGAAGGACTGGCCGGAGCCCGACATACCGACGGACTTTCGGAACGCTCTTGCCGGCGCGCCCGAGCTATCCGGGCTTTGGCAGGAAATCACACCAATGGCACGCTGGGAATGGGTGCGCTGGATCAACGCGACGAAGAACCCGGGGACGCGCCAGCGACGCATCGAAGTCGGCGTCTCGAAACTCCGATCTGGTAAGCGACGGCCTTGCTGCTTCGATCTTGCCGCCTGCACCGATCCAGAGCTATCGAAGAACGGCAAACTCGTAGACACCGAATGAGGACGCCCCGCCGACCGAGCTAGTCGACGCTAACGGGGAAAGCCGCCGGCGGTGCTCCGTGGAGCACCGGGACGAGTGCGTGAACCATGCGGATGAATCTAACGCGCGCTGACGAGTAGCCGCCGTGAACCGGCGCTCAGCCTGCCTCGCCCTCCTCGTACTCGCCAAGCCGGTCGTCTTCAGCGCACTCAGGACAGAGGAGCATTGCCGCGGTGGTCTCGTCGAGCGCACCGGTGGCAGCGAGGGTGCGGTTCTTCCATCGAGCGAGCGCGGCGGCGTCGCTCGGCAGTTGGCGACCGCACTGAGCGCAGCCCGTCGTCGACATCGCGCCCGAGACTATCGACTTTGGCGACCAGCTCGGCTGGGGTCACTCGGCGCGTTAAGGGCTCCGAGCCATCGGAGGTCGGTCGCCTGCGGTACGAGGCGTCGGTTTCGCCGCGAAACTGGATCACCGAGGCCGGGCCTCGAGGTTCCGTCGTCCGAGCGGCGCCAGCAGCGGCCGAAATCGGGTTAGGTTGTTCCACATGCCGTCCTGGTTACCGCCGCTGGCGGCCGCGTCGTTCACGGTTCTGCTCCTCAACATCGCCTTGCTGGTGCGGCGGGCGCGCGGGCGGGCCGAGGACTGGCCGGGGATGTTCCTGCGCGATCTGCGTCGCTGGGACGGTCGACTCCCCGACGAGCTCGACCGGCGCACCCAACCCTGACCGTCGCGGATTCGCGCGCGCCGACTCAAGCGGCGTCGGCTCGGGCGGCCAGAACCGCGGTGCACAAATTCGATGTTCATGCCGCGGTTTCGTATTCGTGGAGCAGGCCGCCGAGGAGATCGCGTTGGCTGATCGGTGGCGGATCACGGATCGCGGTCCGTGGAGGATCGGTTTAGCTCCCGCGCTCCGCGCCGGCGGGATGCCGGTGCCGGGCGACGAAGAACGCCCGCCCCGCCGCCGGCGACGCGGCGGCACCAGGCTCAGGGCCGCCAGCACCCGCGGGTTCGCTCTCCTTCAGCTGCGGGCGCCGCGCCTCCCGCCGCAGGATCGACAGCTCGTGGCGCAGAACGAGGAGTTCGCGTTCCTTCGAGCGGTCGCGGCACGCCCTCCAGCCAACCGACCTCGCCCACCAACCGCGCCCACGACCGAGTCTGTGCACCTATATGGAGGGGGCCCGGTGTGAGGGCGGTGACCGCGTGCTCGCCCGTTGCCCCGGCTATCTCCTGACAAGTCCGACGCTGGCAAACGACTCGTTGAAGGGGCCGCTGGGGTCGGTGACATAGCCGACGACGTTCCGCCGTAGTGCAAGTGCGCGCCTGAAGTGGACGTACGGAACGAGCGGAAGTTGCTCCATGAGGAGTCGGCTCGCCTGCTCGTAGAGGCGCGCGCGACGGGCGAGGTTCGGTTCGGCGTCCGCTCGTTTGACGAGCGCAAACAGCTTCGGGCTCCTGAAGCCGAACTGCGCGTCGTACCCTCGAAAGAAGGTCCCCAGGAAGTTGTCGGGATCCGGAGTGTCCGCATTCCACCCGGAGAGGTAGAGCTGGGCCTTCCCGCTCCTGACTGTTCCAACG
>JBKPEC010000058.1:0-16099 GCA_046728195.1 Actinomycetota bacterium | reverse complement strand
TTCGGCCGGGCGATCGACGTGCCGGCCCAGGGCCAGGGGACGATGAACAACATCACGTTCGGCAACGAGAGCTTCACCTACTACGAGACGATCGGAGGCGGTCAGGGCGCCTGTCCCGACGCGAACGGGCCTAGCGCGGTGCACGTCGCCATGTCGAACACCCTCTCGACTCCGATCGAGGCACTCGAGCTCCAGTATCCGCTGCGCGTTCGGCGCTACGCCCTGCGACTCGGATCTGGCGGCGGGGGCCGACATCGCGGCGGCGACGGGGTCGTGCGCGAGCTGGTGGCGCTGGAGGATTGCCGGCTCTCGGTGATCAGCGAGCGCCGCGCTCGTGCGCCGCAGGGGGAGCGGGGCGGAAAGCCGGCGCGACCGGGCCGCAACCTCCTCAACGGCGAGCCTCTTCCGGCGAAGGCGACGCGTGACGTGCGTGCCGGTGACGTCGTGACGATCGAGACGCCGGGCGGCGGCGGGTTCGGCGGCTAAGGTCTCAGACATGCAAGGTCGCGTCGAGGCGATCTTCGTCACCTCAGAGCACGGGCAGCTGCCCGCTGCCGTCGAGCGCGTGCACGCACGTGCCGGGCGCGGGCTCGAGGGCAACCGCTACTACTGGGCGGAGGGAGACGCTCCCCCGGGCCGGGCCGTGACCCTGATCGCCGCCGAGGCGATGGAAGCCGTCGCGGGCGAAGGACAGGTCTCGATCGAGCCCGCAGCCACGCGGCGCAACGTGCTGACGCGAGGGATCGACGTCAACGACCTCGTCGGGAAGCGGTTCCGCATCGGCGACGTGGAGTGCGAAGGGGTCGAGCTCTGCGAGCCGTGTTTGCACCTCGAGTCGATGACGCAGCCGGGTGTGATCAAAGCGCTCGTGCATCGCGCCGGACTGAACGCGGACATCCTGAATGACGGCCGGATCAGCGTCGGCGACGCCGTCGAGCTCGCCTAGCGACGGAGCGCCGACAAGGCGTAGGCTGGAGCCATGGAGGGCGTGGTTAAGGTCGCATGCGTCCAGGCCGAGCCGATCGCCTTCGAACGCGAGGCGACGATCGACAAGCTCGAGAGGCTCGTCGCCGAGGTCGCGGGCGCAGACGCCCACCTTGCCCTGTTCCCCGAGACCTTCATTCCCGTGTACCCGTCCAACAGGTGGGTCCGGTTTCTCGCGGGCTGGAGCGAAGACGGCTCGAGTGACGCGCGTGACGCCTTCGCGCGCCTCGCGCAGCAGTCGCTGACGATCCCCGGCCCGGACTCGGATCGTCTCGCCGAGATTGCCCACACGCACGGCGTTTGGCTCGCGGTCGGAGTGAACGAGCTCGAGCGCGGCACGATCTACAACTCGTTGCTCGTCTACTCGCCGGCCGGCGAGCTTGCTCTCCATCACCGCAAGCTGATGCCCACGAACCACGAGCGCCTTGTCTGGGGGCTCGGTGACGGAAGAGGCCTGGAGACGGTCAGGGCCGACTTCGGCAAGGTCGGCGGCCTGATCTGCTGGGAGAACCTGATGCCGCTCGCTCGCGCGGCGCTCTACGAGGACGGCGTGGAGATCTACCTCGCGCCGACGGCCGACGACTCTGAGGAGTGGCACGACTCGATGAGGCACATCGCCCGTGAGTCACGAGCGTTCGTCCTCAGCTGCTGCGTGTTCCAGCGGGCATCGAGCTACCCGCACGACGTTCCCTTGGCCGAGGGCGAGGAGCTGGTCGGCGCAGGGGGCTCGGCCATCCTGGCGCCCGACGGCAGTTACCTGGCCGGGCCGCTCTGGAACGAAGAAGGGATCCTTTACGCCGAGCTCGATCCGCAGCAGCTTTACCGCGCGCGGCAGCGATTCGATCCCGCCGGCCATTACAGCCGGCCGGACCTGCTCCGTCTGGAGATCGCTAGCGGCGCTGGGCCGTAGCGCGCCGTAGGACGCGCTCGTCGCCGACGCGCCGGGTCACGCCGTCGACGTCGAAGCGCTCGAGCAGCAGCTGCGCAGTTCGACGTGACGCGCCGATCAGGTCTCGGAAGCGGGCGAGCGTGATGCGGCCGCCGCCCTCGAGCTCCCCGACGAGCAGCACCTTCGCGTGTTCGTACGCTCCGGGCGAAACGGCGTAGCCGTCACCGACGCGAATGAGTCGGCCGCGCTCCTCGAGGAAACGAGCGAGCGAAACGTCGTCGACCTTGATCGGCTCGAGCCCGAGCCGGGACTCCAGCTCGGCTGCCTCGCCTGCTCGGTCTCCGAGCGAGCCCGCGAGGCCGGGGCGGTAGACCTTTGAGCCGCGACGCTCGAAGCCGAGACGCTCGATGACCTCTGACGCCCAAGGCTCTGCAGGTGCGGGGACGCCTGGGTCGAGGGGATCGGCGGCACCGAGGCGGTCCTCCAGGTTCGCACGAAAGTCCTGGAGCCACTCGTCCGCATACGTCCACCGTCCGTCGACACCGCGAACTGGTGAGTAGACCCGAGTCTCGCCGCGCGCCGCTGCCTCGAACGCAGCGCGATCCGCATGCCGCGCAGGCGCTGGATCCACGACGCGTCCACCACCGACGGTCGTCCCCGCGCGCAGGACGACGCGGTCGCCGCGGGCGGCGACCAGTGGCGAATCAAGACGCAGCTGCGCAAACTCGCCGACGCGCACGACCCGCGCGAGCAGCGACGCCGTCCCGTGATGGACGAGCGCACGCGGCGGGATCGCGGCGAGCTCTTCGAGCTCGACGTCCAGGCGATAGCTCGGGCGATACGCGCCGGGCTCGACGAGCGCGTCGCCACGGCGCAGATCGGTCCGGTCCACGCCCGCCAGCGAAACCGCGACGCGCTGGCCGGCCTCGGCGACCTCGACCTGACGATCGTGGACCTGCACGCTTCGCACACGGACCTGGCGGCCCACCGGCTCGACGCGGAGAACGGCGCCGACCCCGATCCGTCCGGACCACAGTGTTCCTGTGGCCACCGTGCCGATCCCGCGGAGCGTGAAGGCCCGGTCGACGTAGAGCCGAGTCGGTCCCGGCTCATGTTCGCCGGCCTGCGCGGCCCGCGCGAGCGCAGCCCGTAGGTCGTCGAGGCCGCGCCCGGTCTTGGCGCTCACGGGAACGACCTCCGCTCCCGGCACGAGTTCGCGAGCTTCCTCGAGCGCGAGCTCCAGCATCTCCGACTCGACTGCATCGACCTTGGTCACCGCCACGACGCCGCGCTCGATTCCGAGCAATCTCAGGATCGCGAGGTGCTCGTGTGTCTGCGGGCGCGCCCCCTCGCCTGCATCGATCACGAGCAGGAACAGATCGATCCCCGACGCACCCGCGACCATCGTGCGCACGAACCGCTCGTGCCCGGGCACGTCGACGAGCGAGAGCCGCCGTCCGTCCGGGAGGTCGAGCGGCGCGTAGCCGAGGTCGATCGAGATCCCGCGTGCCTGTTCCTCAGGCAGACGATCCGTGTCCTTGCCGGTCAGCGCGCGAACGAGCCACGTCTTGCCGTGGTCGATGTGCCCGGCCGTGCCGACGGTCAGCGGCATGAGGCCTGGATCAAGCCATCTTCGATCTCGTCGATCCCGAAGCCCGCGCCCTCCAGCAGCGCTCGCCACTCTGGCTCGGTGCGCTCCTTCCCGCCCAGGACGAGCATCAGGAGATCGAGCCACTTCGATCCCTGCGGCGCGTTTCCATCGGCAACAACACTCTCGATCAGCAGCAAGCGCGCCGCGGGCGGTGCATCTTTGCGGACCGTACGAAGGATCTCGGTCGCGCGATCGTCGTTCCAGTCATGAAGGATCCCCGAGAGGATGTACGAGTCGCCCACGGGCACGGCGTCGAAGAAGCTGCCGGCCACGAACTCGAGCCGATCTCCGAAAGCCGAGTCCTCCCGGACGGTCTCGGGAAGATCGAAGACGATCCCTCGGAGCTCGGGCCTGCGTCCGATCAACTCACGCAGCAGTTCGCCGTTGCCACCGCCGGCGTCGACAACGGTCTCGTCCGCACCCCAGTCAAGCTCTGCGAGTCGGTCGGCATGTCGTCCCTTCCCGCCGGCCATAGCGGCGTCGAAGGCTGCGCGGTCCTTCGGGTGTGCCTCCAGCCAGGACCAGAAGTCAGCGGAGAACTTGCGCGTGAACGTCTCCTCACGCGCGCGGGGGTCGATGGTGCTCGTCGCGTCGTAGAAGACGGAGCCAAACAGATGCGCGAATTCGCCCCAGCCGTTCCGCCTAAGGAGCTCGGAGGCCTCTGTGTTCCGAAAGACGCGGGGCTCCTCTTCCGCGAAGACGCCGTCGCTCGCCAACGCGCGAAGGATCCGGTGGAGCGTGTCCGGATCGGCTCCGGACGTGCGCGCCAGCTCGTCCACGGTCCGCGGGCCGGCAGCGAGGGCGTCGGCGATCCGGAGGTCCGCTGCAACGCCGAGCGCCTTCGTCCCCATCGCGCCGCGGAGGAGGTCCCAGAGCTTCGCCTCTGGCGGAGCGTCGCTCATGATCGTGCGGCTGTCACGGCGGCCGCGACTTCGTCCACCTCTGCGTCGCTGATCGTGCGGCAGTCGAGGAGGGTCCGTCCGTCGCGGACGACCGCGACGATGGGGGGATCCGAACCGCGTAGCCGCTCGGCGAGCTCTTCCTCGACGGCGCAGGCGAAGCTCGGTAGCTCGGTCACCGGGAGCGAGCCGCCGCCGGCGCGCGCCACCGTCTCCTCGACCTGGCCGCCAAGCTGCTTTGCCAGTCGCGCCGCACGCGCCCGCACCTCCTCCGCAGGTTCGCGCAGCATCCGTATGACCGGAACATCGCCGGGAGCGTCGATCGCAAGCTGAAGCGTCCCTTCGAGTGCTGCGAGCGTGAGCTTGTCGGCCCGCAGCGCGCGCTGGAGAGGGTGGCGCCGCAATTGCTCGATCAGCTCCGCGCCACCCACGATGATGCCGGCCTGGGGCCCGCCGAGCAGCTTGTCGCCGGAGAAGCAGACAAGGTCGGCGCCTGCCGCGAGACTCGCCCGCGCCGTCGGCTCGTCGCCGACGTCGACGAGCGCGCCCGAGCCGAGATCGTCGACGAGCGGAAGCTTGTGGCTCTGAGCCACTAACGCCAGTTCCTCCAGACGCGGCTGCTCCGTGAAACCGACGAGCCGGAAGTTCGACTGATGGACCCGCAACAGCACCGCGGTTTCCGGGCCGATCGCCGCTTCGTAGTCCGACACGCGAGTGCGGTTCGTCGTTCCGACCTCGCGCAGCCGCGCGCCGGAGCGTTCGAGCACGTCGGGAATGCGGAAGCCGTCGCCGATCTCGATCAGCTCACCGCGCGAGACAAGTACCTCGCGACCCTCGGCGAGTGCGGCCAGTGCCAGCATCACGGCCGCCGCGTTGTTGTTCACGACCAGCGCTGCGTCCGCCCCGGTGAGCTGGCGCAGGACCCCGGTGAGGTGTTCCTGCCGCGACCCCCGTCCTCCCGCGCCAAGGTCGTACTCCAGATTGGAGTAGCTCCCCGCGACCTCCCGTACGCGCTCGATTGCGGCCGGCGCGAGCGGTGCGCGGCCGAGGTTCGTGTGGACGATCACGCCGGTGGCGTTGACGACACGGCGCAGGTGTGGCGCCCGTGCCGCGGCCAACTCCGTCTCGAGGCGAGCGCTGAGGTCGCCCGGGTCTTGGCCAGCCTGTATCTGTTCACGCGCGCGCACGAGAACAGAACGGGCTGCGGCAACCGCACGCGGATCGTCGTGTCCCCGCGCGAGCTCGTCCACCGACGGGAGGTCACGTAGCCTCATGGCGAAACAGGCTACTGCGTCAAGCTGGGGCTCAGAGCTTCAGGCGCGGTCGAGCACGACTTCGTAGTGCGCGGAACGCTCGTCGTAGCGCGAGAGCAGCCGCTGCGCCTCCGGCTCGACAACCGCGCGCTCATAGTCGTCGCCCGCGAACTCCTTCACGGCTGCCAGCGATTCGAAGCGGGTGATCGTCACGAAGGCGATCTCGTCAGATCCGTCGCCGCGCAGCAGGTCGGCGCCGAGATATCCCGGGACGCGATGGATGGACGGGAACATCGTGGTGCGGAGGAAGTCCTCGTAGGCATCGGCGTTCTCGGGCGAGGTCCAGCCGTGCCAGATGCGCGCGATCACCGCGCGTCGGCCTTGACCGGCTCGGCCGGGCCCTCTGCGCAACGGCGCTCGTAGCAGTCGAGCACCTGCGTGACTGCGTCGTTGAGATCGTCCGTCACGTAGAGCAGATCCAGGTCCTCCAGGGAGATCATGCCGTCGGCGAGCAGCTCGCCCCGCACCCAGCCCAGTAGCTCCTCCCAGTAGTCCGAGCCGACGAGGACGACCGGAAAGTGGAAGACCTTTCCCGTCTGGATGAGGGTCAGCGCTTCGAAGAGCTCGTCGACGGTACCGAAGCCGCCGGGAAAGACGACGAAGCCCTCCGCCGCTTTCACGAACATCGTCTTCCGCACGTAAAAGTGGCGGAACCTCAGCGAGATGTCGAGGTACGGATTCGAGCGCTGCTCGTGCGGCAGCTCGATGTTGAACCCGACCGAGAGGCCGCCGGCCTCCTGTGCACCGCGGTTCGCCGCCTCCATCACGCCCGGGCCGCCGCCCGTGACGACCGCCCAGCCGCGCTCAGCGAAACGGCGCGCCGTCTCCCGCGCCTGCGCGTAGACAGGATCGTCGCGGCGCATCCGTGCCGAGCCGAAGATCGTCACGGCCGGCCGGTCGATCCGATCCACGGCCTCGAAGCCTTCGCGGAACTCTTCCGCGATGATCCGCACATGGCGCTCGAGGTCCTCCGCCTTTTCGTCGGAGGAGAGGATTCGCTGGTCTTCCATCAAAAGTCTCGCGGGACGTGCGTGGCGTGCATGCCGAGCACGAGGAGGATCGCGAGACCGAAGTAGAGAGCGCCGATCAGGAACCGCCGGCGCGGTTCGACCCGGTAGTACTCCTGCATCTCCGGATATCGACGCAGCTGCCACCGACGCCAGAGCTCGGACGCACCGAAGATGAGGATGATGATCAGGATCGGGTTGGGCCGGTAGACGACGAGCCCGACCAGGGCGAGGAAGCCCACGAGCCAGAACCCCGGATGGAGCGCGGCAGTGATCCGCCCGCCGTCGAGCGGGACGACCGGCAGCAGATTGAACAGGTTGATGAAGAAGCCCAGGAAGGCGAGCGCCTTGAGCGCACGCGAGTCGAACGCGACTCCTGCCAGGTAGAGGGCGAGCGCGCCTGCGGAGCCGAGCAGCGGTCCCGCGATCGCGAGTTTGGCCTCACGCCACGCGTTGTGCGGCATCTGCCGCATCGTGATCAGCGCTCCCATGAACGGGACGAAGAGAGGCGCCGATACCGGGAGGCCCTGCCGCTTTGCCTCGAGCACGTGCCCCATCTCGTGGACGAAGAGCAGAATGACCAGCCCGATCCCGAACCACCAGCCGCCGAGCCAGACGTAGACGGCGGCCGAGACGATCATCGAGAACAGGAACTTGAACTTGAGGAGGACGGCGCCGAACTTGGCCAGGAAGGCTCCGACCGCGGCGATGGGCGCCCAGAGCTTCCGGAAGAAGCCACGCCAATCCGAGCCTTTCGGCTGGATCGGCTCGTACTCACGCCACTCCTGTGGATATTGCTCCATCTCGGCCATTGTGCCTTGTGCTATCGGCTGCGGCGCGTCTGCGCACGAACCCCCGCTCGGGGCGGAGGCGTTATTCGACGATTTCGCGGCCGGCGTCAGAGTTCGCCAGAGGGCCGATTTGCACGCGCTTCACGAAGCTGAACACCAGGACCAGTCCCGCTGCGAGGAGGACGATCGAGATCCAGGCGAGTCCGGCGTCGAACATGAACCAGATCAGCAGGCCGACCATGCCCGCGAGGACGGTCAGGCCGAGTGCCGCCAGGAGGCGCGTCGTGTTCCATATCAGCCAGCCCAGCACTGCCGTCCAGTTCATACCCTACGAGCCGCGCCCGATCCACTCTTCGCCGCCCTCGTAGAACTCCTTCTTCCACAGCGGGACCCGCTCCTTGAGCGTGTCGATCGCATCCTTGCACGCATCCAATGCAGCTCGACGGTGCGGAGCTGAGACGGCAATCACCACGCTCGCCTCGCCGATCTGGACGCGGCCCAGGCGATGGTGGATCGCCACCTTGCACAGGTTGTAGCGGCTCTCCAGGTCGGCGGCCAACTCAGCCATGACCTCCTCGGCCATCTCTGCATACGCCTCGTAGTCGAGGTGGAGCACGACGCGCCCGCGCGACTGCGCGCGTGTCGTCCCGACGAACGTGGCGATCGCCCCAGCCTGGTCGGACCGTACCTCGTCAACGACCGCCTCGAGCGAGAGCGGTTCCGTCTGAAGCCGGAAGGCGCCCCCCGAAACGGGAGGGATAAGCGCGACCTCGTCCCCGTCTGCGAGCGGGTGGTCGACGTCCGCGTAACTCCGGTTGACGGCGTAGAGCAGACCCTCGGGCTCGTCGCCGAGCTCGAGCGCCGGCCAAACGTCCGCGACTCGTTGGACGCCCTCGAGCTCTCGCTCCCTCCAGCCTGCTCGTTCCCTGAGTCCGGCAAAGAGCTTGACGGTGACGCGCACACGAATCAGCCTAATAGGGGAATGAGCGCGGCCTCTCCAAGCAGCGGGTCCGGGTCGGGAGCCGGTCCGGAGGCCGCCGGGGGCGCGCACAAGGGTCGCTGGAGACCGCCGGAACGGCCGCTCGGCCGGGTCGGCCGCTGGGTCGCCCTGGCGATCATCGCCGCCTTCGTCCTCAACTACTGGCTTGCGTCGCGCTCGCTCTCGGAGCCTCCGCGCATTCACATCCCGTACAGCCCGCTGTTTCTCGACCAGGTCCGCGCAGGAAACGTCGACCGCATCACGTCAAAGGGCGTCTCGCTGCAGGGAGTCTTCAAGACGCCGGTCCGGTATCCGCCCACCGGCAGCAACTCTCGAAGCGCCGAACGGTTCTCGACGCTCATCCCGTCGTTCGCAGACACGAAGGCGCTTTCCGAGCTGCTCGAGCAGAAAAACGTCGTCATCAACGCCGAGCCCCTCGACACCGGCGCGCCCTGGTGGGAGACGTTCGTGTTCGGGTTCGGCCCGACGTTGCTGCTGATCGGCTTGCTCGTCCTCTTGCTGAGACGCGGCGGGCGCGGAGCGCTCGGCTCATTCGGGCGGTCCCGGGCGCGCCGCTACCAGGCGTCGGAAGAGCGGGTGACCTTCAACGACGTGGCGGGAATCGAGGAGGCGAGAAACGAGCTGACGGAGATCGTCGACTTCCTGAAGGATCCCCAGCGCTACGGACGTCTCGGCGGACGCATCCCCCGCGGCGTCCTGCTCAGCGGTCCGCCGGGGACCGGCAAGACCCTGCTTGCGCGCGCCGTCGCGGGCGAGGCCGGAGTCCCGTTCTTCTCGATGTCCGCGTCCGAGTTCATCGAGGCGATCGTCGGCGTCGGAGCTTCGCGCGTTCGCGACCTGTTCAAGCAAGCCAAGGCGGCGTCCCCCGCCATCGTCTTCATCGACGAGCTCGACGCCGTCGGACGCTCTCGCTCGGCGGGACAGGTGGGCGGGGGAGGCGGCGACGAGCGCGAACAGACGCTCAACCAGATCTTGACGGAGATGGACGGCTTCGACCCATCCACCGGCGTGATCGTGATCGCGGCCACGAACCGGCCGGACATCCTCGACGCGGCCTTGCTTCGCCCGGGACGCTTCGACCGGCGCGTGGCCGTGCAGGCGCCCGACCGTGCGGGCCGCCGCCGGATCCTCGAGGTGCACACGCGCAACGTTCCGCTCGCCGACGACGTCGACCTCGACCGCGTTGCCGGCAGCACGCCGGGCATGGTCGGAGCCGACCTGGCGAACCTGGTCAACGAGGCGGCGCTGCTCGCCGCGCGACGCGGCCGTGACCAGGTGACGGCGGACGACCTGAGCCAGGCCCTCGAAAAGGTCATTCTCGGAGCCGAGCGCAAGATCATGCTCAGCCCGGCGGATCGTGAGCGCACGGCGTACCACGAGGCGGGCCACGCGATCGTCGGGATGATGAGCCCCGACGCGGATCCGGTGCGCAAGGTCACCATCGTCCCGCGCGGGGTGGCGCTCGGCGTGACGCTGTCCTCACCCGAGGACGATCGCTTCAGCTACGACGAGCAGTACCTCCGGACGTTGATCAAGGTCGCGCTCGGCGGACGCGCGGCCGAGGAGCTCGTGTACGGCCTACTGACCTCCGGCGCGGAGTCCGATCTCCAACAGCTCACGGGCATCGCGCGGCAGATGGTCGGGCGCTGGGGGATGAGCCCAGCCGTCGGTCCCGTCACGGTCATCGCTCAGGACGGGCGGAGCCCACTCCTTCCTGGCGCTGCCGCGCCCTCCGAGCGGACGCAGCAGCTCGTCGACCAGGAGGTTCGGCGCATCGTCGACGAGGCCTACGAAGAGGTGCTGGCGCTGCTCACCGAGCATCGGGCGAAGCTCGACGCGCTGGCGCTTGCGTTGCTCGAGAGGGAGACGCTGGACGGCCCCGACGCCTATGCGGCTGCCGGAATCGAGCGCCTCTTCCCGGACGAGGATCCACGCGAGACTGCTCCGGCACCCGCCTGAAGCACGGGCGTCGGCCAGGCCGCTGCTACTTTGTCTCCGTAATCAGGACGAGTACCGGTAGCGCCTTCCAGCCCTTCCCTACTTGTTCGTTCGAAGAAGCAAGGGAGGTTTTACATGGCAACCGGAACCGTCAAGTGGTTCAACGATGCCAAGGGATACGGATTCATCGCGCCCGAGGACGGCGGGAAGGATCTCTTCGTGCATCACTCCAACATCGGAGGCGAAGGGTTCAAGTCGCTGACCGAGGGAGCAAAGGTCGAGTTCGAGTCGCGCGAGGGTCAGAAGGGACCCGAGGCAATCAACGTCGTCCCTTCGCGGTAAGGGCCGGCCGTCGCCGAGAAGGAACAGAAGATCGAGCTCGATGGCGAGGTCATCGAGGCGCTCCGGAACGGTAACTTCCGGATCGCCCTCGACGGCGGCCACGAGACGCTCGGTTACACCTCAGGGAAGATGCGACGCTACCGCATCCGCATCTTCCCGGGCGACCGCATCAAGATCGAGTTGTCGCCGTACGACCTCAATCGGGGCCGAATCGTCTACCGGTACAAGTAACGCGGTCTAAGGGCTGATCGCAATGCGGTCCGGCCAGTTGTAGTGGCCGTAGTAGTTGAGCCAGTCGCCGCTCGTCTCCTTGGCCTCGAAGGTCAGGTCGGCCAGCTGTGTGAGTCGCCCGCGCACCAGGTGCTCGAGCAATCCGCGGTTGGTCGTGATCCACTCGCCGTTCTGTTTGCGCGCGGTTTGACGCGTGCGGACGAAGAGGACCGAGCCATCGTTCAGCAGATGCGGGCTCTCGTCCGTCCAGCCAGACGGCGGTTGCGTGAGCCGGCGTCGTGCCGGGGCGAGTTCCCAGATCGCCCGGTGTTCGGCACCGAACCTGTTCTCCTCCCAGTTCCGTCCGGCGGCCGCGACGAGCCCGCCGCTCGTCGTGCACGACGGCGAGACCCATGAACGGGTCGCGTCGTCGGACACGTCACGCCCGTCGAACAGGATTCGCTTGCCGTGGGTCGCGTAGCGGTCGCCACCGGCGACGACGGCGAGATGCCTGCCGCAGCGAACCACGTAATCGGGAAACACGAGCGTGCTCGTGACTCGGTTGCGATTCGCGTAGAGCGGCAGCCCGTCGGCGGCGATCGACGCGGAGCCCTGGAGGTCGGGCCACCACAACACGCGACCGTCGGGGGCGAGGCCGGCCACGATCGGCCTGGACACTCCGCGCAGAGGTCCCGCAACGCGTTGGAACGAGCCGGTGCGCCAGATCCAAACCTCCTGGTGCCTGGGGACGCCACACGGCACGTGGCAGATCGAACGCCCGAGTGCGAGTTGACCGTTTGGTCCCCAGGCGAACGACGTTGCTCCCCAACTCGCGCCGACAACGGTTCGCGAGCCTCTAGGCGTCCAGAGCACGACTGCCCCGTCGCTCCTCGAGTAGGCGGCGGTCTCGCCCTTCGGTGCCCAGGCGAGCTGCGTCGCGGGTAGTCGCGCGCGGCCGACGATCCAACCGCCGATCGACAGGAGCCGGCCGTCACCGCTCCAGCGCGGCGGCCCGGTCTTGGCAAGCACGATCGGCTGACGAAGCGGACTGCCCAGGTAGACGATCGTGGCCCTCTTGCCGAGGACGTACGCGATCTTCGCGTTGCCGCTCCCGCCCGCGCTCGCGGCAGGCAGGGCAAGCGCGACGGTCGCCAGCAATGCGGCGAGCGCACGCACGGCGGCGAGCATACTCTGCAGTGATGGCAACGACGGATCGTCGACAGACCGACTCCGACATCGAAGTCAAGCCGGTCTACACGGCCGAGGACGCGCCGGCCGAGCTCGAGCTTCCGGGCGAGTTTCCGTTCACGCGCGGTCCGTACCGCGACATGTACCGCGGCAAGCCCTGGACGATCCGCCAGTACGCCGGTTTCGCGTCCGCCGAGGAGACGAACCGGCGGTTCCGCTACCTCCTCGAGCGCGGGCAGACCGGACTGTCGGTGGCGTTCGACCTGCCCACCCAGCTCGGCTACGACTCCGACGATCCGCGCGCCGCGGGAGAGGTTGGCCGAACGGGCGTGGCCATCGACTCGATCGCGGACATGGAGCTGCTCTTCGCCGAGATCCCGCTGGCCGAGGTGTCCACTTCGATGACGATCAACGCCCCGGCGGCGCTGCTCCTCTTGCTGTACGAGCTCGTCGCGGAGGAGCAGGGAGTCCGGGGCGACCAGCTCCGCGGCACCGTCCAGAACGACATCCTCAAGGAGTACATCGCCCGCGGCAACTACATCTACCCGCCCTGGCCCTCAATGCGAATCACCACCGACCTCTTCGCTTACGCGATGGAACGCCTCCCGAAGTGGAACCCGATCTCAATCTCCGGCTATCACATTCGCGAGGCGGGCTCGACGGCCGTGCAGGAGCTTGCGTTCACGCTCGCAAACGGCATCGCCTACGCACAGGCCGCCGTCGACGCAGGAATGTCGCCGGACGAGCTCGGCGAACGACTCTCCTTCTTCTTCAATGCGCACAACCACTTCTTCCAGGAGGTGGCGAAGTTCCGCGCGGCGCGCAGGATGTGGGCGCGCATCATGAAGGAACGCTTTGGTGTCGCTAATTCGCGCGCGCAGGCTCTCCGATTCCACGCGCAGACGGGCGGCTCGACGCTCACCGCGCAACAGCCGGAGAACAACATCGTGCGCGTGGCCATCCAAGCGCTGTCGGCAGTCGCCGGCGGAGCCCAGTCGATTCACACGAACGGTTACGACGAGGCGCTCGCGCTACCGTCGGAGCGGAGCGCGCGCATCGCGCTGCGCACTCAGCAGCTCCTCGCCCACGAGGCCGGCGGTACCGACACGGCCGATCCGCTCGGCGGCTCGTACTTCATCGAGGCATTGACCGACGAGCTCGAGGAAAAGGCCTGGGACCTGATCGAACGGATCGACGAGCTCGGTGGGGCCGTCGCCGCGATCGAGCTGGGCTTCGTGCAAGACGAGATCGAGCAGGCCTCGTTTCGCTGGCAGCAGGAGGTGGAGAGCGGCGAGCGGGTGATCGTGGGCGTCAACCGGTTCACTGAGGGCGAGGAAGAGCCCATCGAGCTCCATCGCCTAGACCCAGATGCGGAGAAGCGGCAGCTGGAACGGACCGCCCGCGTCCGAGCGCAGCGCAACGAGGAGGAGACTCGGCGCGCGATCGAGGCGGTCCGCAGGACGGCACGCGCTGACGGCAACCTGCTCCTTTCGATGCGCGAGGCGCTTCGCCTTCGGGCCACGATCGGAGAGATCAGCAACGCGCTGCGGGAGGAGTTCGGGACGTACGACGCACAGCGCTCCTGATGTCGCGCCCTGCGTCGTACTTCGTGAACGGCGCCGCCGACGCGGTCGCCGGCGCCTCCCACGAGGCATCGCAAGCGATGCCTCAGGACGCACAGCGCTCCTGATGTCGCGCCCTGCGTCGTACTTCGTTAACGGCGCCGCCGACGCGGTCGCCGGCGCCTCCCACGAGGCATCGCAAGCGATGCCTCAGGACGCACAACGCGGCTGATCGCGGCTTGAAGATCCTGCTCGTCTCACAGATGTATCCCGGTCCTACAGATCCGGGTCTCGGAGTATTCGTTCGCAGTCTCGAAGAGCAGCTCGTCGCACGCGGGCACGACGTGGAGCGTGCCGTCCTCGACCGCCGCCGACCCGGCAAGCGAAAGTACCTCGAGCTTGCTCGCGAGACGCGCGAGGCCGCGCGTCGGTTCCACCCCGACGTCGTCTACGCGCACTTCCTCGTTCCGACAGGGCTGATCGGCGCTCTGGTCGGCGGCGCGCCCCTCGTCGTCACTGCACACGGCCGGGACGTACGCAACGTCGGCTGGTTGCCGGGGATCAGAGCGGCGACTCGTTTCGTCGTGCGTCGCGCCGCGGCCGTGATCGCCGTTTCCGACTATCTGCGACGCGAGCTCGAGGCGAAGGTCCCCGAGGCGCGCGGAAAGACCGAGGTCGTCGACTCCGGCGTGGATCTCGAGCGGTTCACCGTGACGCCCACGCCAGACGGGCCGCCGCGCTTTCTCTGTGTCGGCTCTCTGATCCCGCGCAAAAATGTGCTCCGGCTGGCCGATGCCTTCACCCAGTTGGGCGAAGGGACGCTCACCTTCGTCGGCGACGGCCCGCTGCGACCCGAGCTCGAAGAGCGGGCGGGCATCGAGCTCACCGGTGCGCTCCCCAATGACGAGCTTCCGGCTCGGATCGCCGACGCCCATGTCGTTTGCCAGCCGAGCCTGATCGAGCCCTTTGGCCAGGTGACGCTCGAGGCGATGGCGTGCGGCCGCTCGGTCGTGGCCAGCCGCGTTGGCGGCGCGCCCGAGTTTGTGCCGCCGGACGCCGGAGTGTTGGTCGACCCGGTGGACGACGCCGCCCTCGTCGCCGGCCTGCGCGCGGCGGCAGCCCTGCCTCGACCGAATGCGGCCGCCCGCTCGGCGGCCGAGGCGCACGACGTCAGGCGTCAGGCGGAGCGGGTGGAGAGGATTCTCGAGCGAGCCGCTCGAGCTCGGCGAGCCTGATCTCGACAAGCGGGCGAATCGAGTCCTCGAGCCCCGCGTCGCGTGCAGCTTCGAGCGCCTGCTCGTAGCTCTGTCGCGTCTTCTCCGGATCGACCCCCTGCTTCAGGCGATTGTCTCCCGTCACCAGAAGCTTCTGGATGCGATCGCGGGCGTCGTCCCCCTTCACAAATCGACCCTAACAAGTCAGATTTCACCTGGATCCCGGGTAGCACTGGAGGCTGCCGTCAACACTCCGCACAAGATCCGCGTGCTGATCGCGGACGACCACCGGCTGTTCAGCCAGGCCCTCGAAGCGATTCTTGCCACGGACGAGCGGCTCGAGGTCACGGGCCACGCGGGCGACGGGGCCGAGGCCGTGCAGCTCGCCCTCTCGCTCGACCCCGATGTGATCCTGATGGACATCGCGATGCCCGTCATGGACGGCTTCGAGGCGACGAAGCAGATCCGGAAGCAACGGCCGCAGTCCCGTGTCCTGATGCTCACCGGCTCGAACGCGCGCACGGACGTAGACCGCGCGCGCAAAGCCGGCGCGGCAGGGTACGTCACCAAGGATCGCATCGCAGCCGAGTTGATCGACGCGATCCTCGAGGTCGTCAGCCGGTAGAGCCCTGATGTGAAATTCGGTCGCCGTCGGGGCGCTCCAGACCAAGCCGGGCAGTGCGGTCGTTCGCGGCGCGTAGCAGCGCTACGGGCCGCGGGCGAACGTGCTGATCCGGCGCCGTGTCTGGTGCGCCATCCGGCCCGGCGGAAGTTCGCAGCAGGGCTCTTTCCTAACAACGCTGCTACCCTGGCCACGCGATGGTTCAGCTGCTTGCCGTCATCCAGGTTTTGCTCTCGATGGGCCTTGTGGCTCTCATCCTCATGCACTCCGGCCGAGACACGGGTCTCGGCGGCATGGGGTTCACGCCCGCCTCACAGGGCGGCACGCACATCGTGGAGCGCAACCTGACGCGGCTGACGGTCGTTGTCGGCATCCTCTTCGTCGCCAACTGCATCGCGCTCTTTCACGCGCTGAAGTAGCGGCGCTCTGCGCCGCAGTCGCTCTCGTCGCCGGAGGGTGCGGTTCGACGCATGCGACGCAGGCTGCTGC
>JBKPEC010000057.1:0-5021 GCA_046728195.1 Actinomycetota bacterium | reverse complement strand
CCGAAGCTGTTGCTGATGGACGAGCCCTCGATGGGCCTTGCGCCGATCCTGGTCGAGCGGAGCTTCGAGATCATCCAGCAGGTCCACGAGTCCGGCGTTGCGATGCTGGTCGTCGAGCAGAATGCGAACATGGCGCTCTCGATCGCCGACCGCGGGTATGTCCTCTCGACCGGGCGTCTTGTGCTGAGCGGGCCGGCGAACGAGCTCCTGCAACACGAGGACCTGAGGAAGGCCTACCTTGGCCGTTGAGGTCGCGACGGTCGCCGAGCGCTGCCGTCACCGCTTCCCGATCTTCGAGCACCAGGTCTACATCAATTCCTGCTCGCAGGGCGCTCTCTCGGACGCGGTGCGCTCCGCCTACGAGCAGTACCTCGAGGACTGGGACGAGAAGGGAGCGCCCTGGGAGTACTGGGTGGAGCGCCAGGAGGCCGCGCGCTCGGCCTTCGCCGGCCTCGTCAACGCGACGCCCGACGAGGTAGCCGTGACGACGTCGCTGTCTGCGGGCGTCAGTGCGCTCGCGAGTGGGCTGCGTTACGCGCGGCGCTCGAAGGTGGTGCTCACGGACTGGGAGTTCCCGACCATCGGTCAGATCTGGCATGCGCAGGAGTCGCGCGGTGCTCGCGTGGCGCACGTGTCTGCTGCAGAGAACGGCACGATGCCGGTCGAGCATTTCGACCAGGCGATCGACGACGACACCCTGATCGTCTCGATCACGCACGTGTGCTACCGCAACGGCGCCATGATCGACGTTCCCGCGGTCGTTGAGCTCGCGCACCAACGTGGCGCACTCGTGTTGCTCGACGCGTTCCAGGCAGTGGGGTCGCTTCCCCTGGACGTCAAGGAGCTCGGCGTCGACTTCCTTGGTGCGGGCGTGCTCAAGTACCTGCTCGGCTCTGCAGGCCTCGGCTTTTTCTACTGCCGCCGGGAACTGGTCGAGCGCGTGTGGCCGACGCAGACCGGCTGGTTCGCCGACGAGAACATCTTCGCGATGGACCACACCGACTACTCGCCGGCGCCGACCGCAGCGCGCTTTCAATCCGGCACGCCACCTGTTCCCGCGATCTACGCCGGGATCGCGGGCATCGGGCTGATGCAGGAGATCGGCATTGCCGAAACCCGCGAGCACGTGCTCGGCCTCAACGCGCATCTTCTCGAGGGACTGGACGACCTCGGCGCGACCGTCGTCACGCCCCGCCCACCGGAGCGGCGCGGTGCGCTCGTCTGCGTCAAGTCGACCGATGCAAACGAGCTCGTGGCTACGCTCGGCCGCGACGGCATCGTCACCTCGGAGCGAGACGGCAACCTCCGCATCTCCGCGCACTGCTACAACACGCGCGAGGACGTCGAGGCCGTGCTGACCTCCCTGCGGCAGCATCGCGAGTTGCTCGCCTAGAAGCAGTCGCGATCCACATAGAGCTCGACGTAGGAACCGCGCGTGCCAGGCGCCGGGTCCTGGCTGCAGACCTCCCACAGCTGCTCGACCAGCGGAACGTCGTCGTCGTAGGTCTCTGCGTCGTGCGCGATACCCAGGTCGTCCAACTCGTCGTCGGCGTCCTCGAGGCTCAGTCCGGTGACGTCGGGGACTACGGGCGGCTGAGGCGGGACGCTCGGACACTCACGGTCGACCACGAGCTTGACGGTCCGGCCGAGTCTTCCGGGCTTCGGCACCTGCTCGCAGACCCACCAGTGCGACCTGATCACGATGCCCAGCGTGCCGCCGCCGATCTCCTCCCAGTCGAGACCGCGCGCGTCGAGCCGGTCCTCGGCGAGGTCGAGGCGCTCTCCTCGTACGTCCGGCACGCGTTTCGGTTCGGCCGTGCCGCCGCACCCGGCGAGGAAGACAACCGCCATCAGCAACACAACCTTGCTCATGGCGAACTGAAATAGCACCGGGCCTCGCAAGGAAAATCAGGGCAGACCCTGAACACGTCCCGTGGCAGGCCCTCTTTCAGCGATCACACCACCGACCTACGCTCGTCGCGAATGACGATGCAAGGCAGCAACCCTCTTCCGACCTCGCACCAACGAACCGGTGCGATTGCCGGCTTCGCCGTGGCCGGCCTGCTCTGGACCGGCTGGCTCGCCGGCATCCTCGCGGCCATCACCCACAGCCGTCTCTCGCTCGTGCTGTGGGTCGGAAGCGCCATCGTCCTCTGGTTCCTGCTCCTCGACGACGTGCGCGACCCGGGCCGCTCGGCTCTCACCACCGCCGTCAAGTGGTGGGTGCTAACCGTCTTCGGCCCGTTCGGAGTTGCCTACGCGCTCTACGAGCGCAGCACGAGCTCCGCGAAACAGGCTCCTCAACCGCAGCCTTCGGCGCGGCCGCAATATGCCGGGCCGGCCGTGCCGCTCGAGACGCGAGTGACGCTCCTCGAGCGCAAGGTTGCCGAGCTCCAGTCCACCATCGACGAGCTGAGGGCGGGCCGCCTCGCCGCTCCTTCACGCGCGCCGTCCGCCATTTCTCCGTCCCCGACCCGGCCGCGACCGACGCCGCCGCCCGCACCGCCGGCTCCCGCAAGGCTGGCTCCGCCCGTCGCGCCGCCGCGTCCTGCCGCGCAAGCAGCGCCGCCGGCGCCGCCCAGGAGCTTCGACTGGGGCCGCTCGATCTCGCTCGACGACCTCATGGGTGCGAAGACGCTCGCCTTCACCGGCGGGGTCGTCACTCTCCTTGGCGTCGTCTTCTTCTTCGTGCTGGCGGTGAACCGCGGCTGGATCGGTCCCGAGATCCGCGTTGGCTGCGGCGCGTTCGCGTCTGCCCTCGTCTTCGCGGCCGGCCTCTGGTTGCAGCGGCGTTACGAGGCGACCTACTCCTCGCTCGCTGCGGTCGGCGTCGGCATCGCGGGCGGCTACATCACCTTGCTCGCAGCGGTCTCGCTCTACGACATGGTCTCCAAGCCGGTCGCGCTGGTCATCGCCGCGGGCATCGCCTCTCTCGGCGTCGCCGTCTCCCTCGCCTGGGAGTCGGAGGTCGTCGCCGCGTTCGGGTTGATCGGCGCGATGATCGTGCCGGCCACCCTGATCTTCCAGGGCGGCCTGCAGCCGATCGGAACAGCATTTGTCGCCGTCGTCTTCGCCGGCGCAGTAGTGGTTGCGGTGCGCGAACGGTGGTGGACGATGCTGCAGATCGCAGCTCTGGTCAGCGCGCCGCAGGCTCTGGTGCAGGCCAACGACGCGGCCGCGCCGCACGTCGGGATCGTCACGCTCACTGCCGCCTTCTGGCTGCTCTACGTCGCTGCCGCGGTCGCCTTCCAGTTCAGGCTTGGGCCTGCCCTCGCCGCGGCACCTGCCTCCTTTCTCACGGGCGGCGCTCTGTTCGCCGGAGTCTCAGCCGCCATCCTCTACGGCCAACGCGACGGCGGGCTGCAACAGGGCGTCGCGCAGCTCGCCGCCGCTTCCGTTTACGTCGTGCTCGCCGCCGTGCTCTTCCGGCGTGCACGCGAGCTGGCGACGCTGCTCTGGGCCGTTGGGCTCGCCCTGGGTGCGATCGGACTTGCGGAGGCGCTGTCGGGCTCGGCCCTGACCTACGCCTGGGCCGCAGAAGCAGCGCTGCTCGTCTGGCTCTCGAGCCGGGTGCGCGACGCCCGCTTCCAACTTCCAGCACTGGCCTATCTCAGCCTTGCGTTGGTGCACGGTCTCGCGTTCGAGGGCAGCCCGGACCACCTCTTCCAGGCCATGCGCCATCCCGCCGACGGCGCGCCTGCGATGCTCGCGATCGCGCTGGCTGCAGTCGTGTATGCACGCGTGACACGCACGTGGACGGGACAGAAGCCCTCGAAGGGCATCCTGCGCGCGCTCGATCCGGTGCTCGCGTGGCTACGAGCTCATGACCGCGCGATCGACGTCGCGGCGTACTCGCTTGCCGCCGCGCTCAGCGCCTATGCCGCGTCCCTCGGTCTCCTCGAGCTCTTCCAGGACGTCTGGTCTGCCAGCGACATCGAGACGCCGTTCGAATGGGGACACGTGGCGATCACGGCAGTCTGGTCGCTTGTCGGGCTCATCGCGGTCGTCGCCGCCGCTCGCCGTCGGTCTGTCGTCGCACTGACGCTGTCCTTCGGTTGGTTGGCGCTCACCGCGGGAAAGGTCATGGCGTTCGACGTTCGCACGCTAGGCGAGACGCAATACGGTATCTCGCTGCTGATTCTTGGAACGGCCGTGCTGCTCGCCGGCCTCGTCCGGGAGCTGACCTCCGACACCAACCTCACAGGAGAGGGAGTCGGCGCCATCATCTTCAGCCTGATCTCGTTGCTCGCCGGCGCCCTCGTCCTCGTTCCGAGCGGGATCGCCGGAGTCGACGGGAACGGTGTCGTACTCGTCTGCGGCGGCGCGCTCTACACGAGCCTCGCCGCCGGTGCATTCACCCGTTCGAACCGACGCGACCTGAGCACCTTGCTCTGGGTCATCGGGCTCGGCGTCGCCGCAGTCGGTGAGGGAATCCTCTTGGACGGCGTCTGGCTGGCTCTCGCCTGGACGTTGACGGCCGCGTTGCTCGCGGTGATTTCGGTCATGACCGAGGAGCGGCGGCTGCAGGTTGCATCACTCGTCTACCTGGTGCTCGCCACGCTCTTCACCCTGGCGGAGGAGACGCCGCCGTCGCACCTGGTGGTCGCGCACCTGCACCCGGGGCGTGGCCTCGGCAGCCTGGTCCTCGTCATCGCCGCCGTCGCGACGTTTGCCTGGTCGCTCGGCTGGAACGAGCGGTACCGCCACGCTGCAATCTGGACGGCCGGCGCGCTCGCCGTCTACGGAGCGTCCCTGGCGATCCTCGAGGCGATGCAGCGCATCTCGCCCCAGAGCGTGCAAACGGACTTCCAGCGGGGACACACTGCGGTCAGCGCGTTCTGGGGACTGCTCGCGCTGGTCTCGCTCTACGTCGGCTTGAAGCGGCGCCGCAGCGTTCTTCGCGTCGGCGGCTTCATCCTCTTCGCGATCAGTCTGGGGAAGATCTTCCTCTACGACCTGCCGAGCCTGAGCTCGGTCCAGCGGGCACTCTCGTTCCTCGCCGTCGGTGCCGTCCTCCTTCT
>JBKPEC010000056.1:0-2642 GCA_046728195.1 Actinomycetota bacterium | reverse complement strand
GAACATCGGCTCGATGTCGAGCTCGTGGGGCTCGAACTCGTCGAAGATCAGCTGCGCGTCGTAGGTCCCGTAGTAGTCGCCGACGCCGGCGTGGTCGCGACCGACGATGAAGTGCGAGCAGCCGTAGTTCTTGCGGCAGATCGCGTGCCAGATCGCCTCTCGCGGGCCGGCGTACCGCATCGCCGCGGGGAACGCACTGAGGACGACGCGGTCCTCAGGGTAGTAGCCGTCGATCAGCACCCGGTAGCACTCCACGCGGGTGGCGCTCGGAACGTCGTCTGACTTGGTGTCGCCCACGAGCGGATGGATCAGCAATCCGTCGACCGTCTCGAGTGCGACCTTCGTCAGGTACTCGTGTGCCCGGTGGATGGGGTTCCGGGTCTGAAAGCCGACCACGCGCTTCCAGCCGCGCTTCAGGAACGCGGCGCGGGTGTCCGCCGGATCCAGCGCGAGCTCGGCGAAGGGAGGCGTGACCCGCTCGAACACCGTGACGCGCCCGGAGACGTAGAGGTCGGGCTGGTCGTACATGCTCGCAACGCCCGGATGAGCCACGTCCGTGGTACGGAACGACTGCTGAGCCTCGCGTTCCTTGTCGTACTCGTAGACCTCCTCGACTTCGAGGACGCCGTACGTCCGACCTGCTTCGTCGGCGAGCGCGACGCGATCGCCCTGTGGCGCGAGGACGGCCGCCAGGCAGACGGGCAGCGCCCACGGCAGGCCCGAGGAGAGCCGCATCGACTCGAGGACCGATTCGTAGTCCTCGCGGCCCATGAAGCCCTGGAGCGGCGAGAGGGCGCCGGAGGCGAGCATGTCGAGGTCCGACAGCTCGCGCGAGGAGAGCGTGAGCGTCTCGAGCGACTCGAGATCGTCGGCGCGCTCGCCCGTGCGGTCAATGAGAGTGCCTCCGTGTGGTGCAATGAGCTTCGCTTCAGTCGCCACGCTCATACCGTCACCGCGGCGCGAATGAGACCACGCTCTTCGAGGTGGGCGAGAATGAGGCGAGCGCTCTCTTCCGGCTCGTGCCGCTCGGTGTCGATGCGAACGTCCGGATTGCTCGGCTCCTCGTAGGGGTCGTCGACCCCGGTGAAGCCCGTGATCTCGCCCTTGAAGGCCTTCTCGTAGAGACCCTTCACATCGCGCCGCACGCACTCGTCGACCGACGTGGCGACGTACACCTCGACGAACGTCCCCCACTCCTCGACCAGCCCGCGCGCCTTCCGGCGGGTCGCCTCGTAGGGCGAGATCGCGGCGGCGAGCACTGCCGCTCCGTGCCTGGTGAGGCGCGCCGCAACCCAGCCGATGCGCTCGATGTTCGCGTCGCGATCCTCCTTCGAGAAGCCGAGCCCTTTCGACAGGTGTGTGCGCACCGTGTCGCCGTCGAGGTACTCGACGATCGGGCCGCGCTCCTCGATCGCGGGCCCGACCAGGTGCGCGATCGTCGTCTTGCCCGAGCCGGAAAGGCCCGTGAACCAGAGCGTGAACCCGCCTTCCCGACGGCGTTCGGTCTCGGGGTGCTCGTGGGCGTAGATGTGGTCAGTCATTTAGTCGTTTGACTCCTTGATCAGTGGTGCGTTGATGTGGATGCCGCATTCGAGCTTGTCGCTCCCGGTCCACCGGCCCGCGCGCTCGTCTTCGCCCGCGACGACTGCACGCGTGCACGGGATGCAGCCGATCGAGGGATAGCCGCGGTCGTGGAGCGGGTTGTACGGAATCTCGTTCACGTGGATGTACGCCTGCACGCGCTTGGCGTCCCAGTCGACGATGGGCTGCACCTTCCAGACGCCGTAGCGCTCGGACCACTCGATCCTTTGCGCATTCGCACGTGTCGACGCCTGCTCGCGGCGGATGCCGGTGATCCAGGCGTCGTACGAGGCCAGCGCGCGCTCGAGCGGCTCGACCTTGCGGATGTGACAGCAGCGGTCGGGGTCGCTCTCCCAGAGCCGGTCCGGGGGGTCGATTGGTCGGAACGACTTCAGCTTCAGGTCGTAGCGCTCGACGAGCCGGTCGCGCGTCTCGTAGGTCTCCGGGAAGAGGACGAGCGTGTCGAGCTCAATGATCGGGACGTCTAGACCGAGCTCGCTGATCATGTGGATCAGCACCGACGACTGGCGCTGCCAGGAGCACGTCAGGCACATCTGGTCGCCGAATTGCTCGTGCGCCCAGCGCAACACGTCCTCAGCGCTCATCGCCTCGACATCAGGAAGCCGGAGTGCCGGTGCGGTCGCCAAGCAGCACCTCCTTCAGCGTGTCGCCGCGCAGGCCGCGCCGCAGCGTTTCGAGCGGGATGACCTCGTCCGGCGGGATATTCCCGAGGTTCACGGACGGGCCGAATTGCTTGATGAACCACGCCTGGGCCGCCTTCGTGGGCGCCTCGAAGACGACGTTCACAGGTCCGACCGTCATCGCGATCTCGCCGATCAAATCCGTGCGCATGCCGCCGGAGGAGTCGAAGATGCCGGCGGTACCACCCTCCCGTGCCTCGGTGATCACCGTCCAGGCGCCCGCGGCGAGTTCCTCCTGGAGCCATTGCACCCACTGCTCAGCCGCGTACTCGACGGACGAGTCCTTCGACCCGACCTCCGACAGGACGGTGAAGTCGCGCGCGAAGTCTGCGATCAGCTCCAGCTTGCGCTCCCGTGGGA
>JBKPEC010000055.1:0-6269 GCA_046728195.1 Actinomycetota bacterium | reverse complement strand
CAGGTCCGGGTCGAATTCGGGATCCGGTTCGAAACCGAACTCGCGCAGCGTGTCCGCGACGAGGCCGCGGAACCCGGCGGCGTGCCGCTTCTCGTAAGGAACGATCCGAACCTCGAAACCCTCGCGATCCGCCGGAGTGTTCACGTTACGAGGCCCGGCAACTCGAGCTCGACTTCGCGCTGGTCGCCGCCGTCGTGCATACAGGCATATCGAGCGCGCGCTCTTCCCGCGCCATCGCCCCTTCAGCCTAGCCCTTCCACCCCCACGCCCCCACCCCGGGTGGGGCGAATCACCCACCACCCTCGCGGTCGACGATACCCCAGGCAGGCGCGTACAATCGTGCCGCTTGCGTGCCGAAATGCGCGCTTCGTCGGACTACGGTGGCTCGCGTTCGACGATTAGATACTCGTACAGGGAGCGATAGCCCTCGACCGCGGCGGCGACGTCTCCGGGATCGACCTCCTCCCCGTTGTCGATCAAACGCGCAATCTCGTGCGCGGCGAGATACTCCGCCACCACGCCGCGATCGTCTCCTTCGCGGACAACCGGGTCGTCAATCGCGTACCCACGGGCCTCGAGCATCTCATGAACGAGGCGATCGACCTCGGACAGCGCCTCGGCCGGAGACGTCTCGAGGTCGTCCTGGAATTGCTCCCACTGACTCTCCCATTCGTGCTTATCCAGGCCCGGCTCAACCATCTCCTCCTACGTTCGCGTTCCGCCGCGCTTTCAAACCCGTCACGCACGCTCGTTACAGTCCATCTGTGAAGGTGCTCCTGATCGGCTCGGGCGGTCGCGAGCACGCGCTTGCGTGGAAGCTCAGTCAGGCGCCGAGGCTCGACGAGCTCCACGCGGCGCCGGGGAACCCCGGCATTGCGGCGCTCGGCCGCTGCCACCCGGTTCATCCGGAGGACGGGGAGGGACTCCTTGCACTGGCCGGATCGCTCGAGGCCGATCTCGTTGTCGTCGGGCCCGAGGCACCGCTTGTCTCCGGCGTCGCAGACGAGCTTCGGCACGCGGGCGTGCCGGTCTTCGGCCCGAGTGCGAACGCGGCGCGAATCGAGGGCTCGAAGTCGTTTGCGAAGGAAGTGATGCGTGACGCCGGCGTTCCCACCGCACGAGCGCTCTCGGTCGCGCGGCCACCGTGTGTGGTCAAGGCCGACGGGCTCGCTGCCGGGAAAGGCGTGTTCGTCTGCACAGATCAGGCGGAGCTCGACGTTGCACTCAGGGCGGTCCGCTCCTTCGGCGATTCGATCGTCATCGAGGAGCTCCTGGACGGCGAGGAGATTTCGGTCTTCGCGATCTCCGACGGAACGGATGCGGTCGCCATGCCGGCCGTGCAGGATTTCAAGCGAGCCGAGGATGGGGACGTCGGGCCGAACACCGGCGGCATGGGCTCCTACTCCCCGCTTGCCGGTTTCGGCGCGGGCGAAACGGAGGAGCTACTCGATGCGATTCACCGCCCCGTGATCGCGGAGCTCGCAGCGCGCGGCACGCCGTTTGTCGGCGTCCTCTTTGCAGGAGTGATGCTCACCGACGAGGGCCCGCGCGTCCTGGAGTTCAACTGTCGCTTCGGCGATCCAGAAACACAGTCGCTGCTGCCGCGACTCGATGGCGACCTGCTCGGCGCCCTCGAGGCCGCCGCTTCAGGCCATCTGACGAGCTCCGACCTCTCGGTCGCGGACAACGCGGCCGTCACCGTCGTGCTCACGGCCGGTGCCTATCCCGGCGGCGGCGACGTCGGCTCGCCGATCCACGGGATCGAGGATGCAGAGGAGTTAGGCGCGCTCGTCTTTCATGCGGGCACGGCGCTGAAGGGCGACGAGCTCGTCACCAACGGCGGCAGAATCCTCAACGTGACCGGCACCGGGGAATCTGTCTCGCAGGCACGCGACCGCACGTACGCGGCCTGCGAGAGGATTTCGTTCGACGGCGTGCGCTATCGAAAGGACATCGCTGCGATGGCTCATGTCTGACCCGCTCGTCGGGATCGTTGTCGGGTCGGAGTCGGATCGCGAGCGTATGCAGGCGGCAATCGACGAGCTCGAGAGCCGCGGCATCTCCCACGAGTTCGAAGTTCGCTCCGCTCACCGCCAGCCGGACGCGGTCGCCGAGTACGGGCGAACCGCGCGCGAGCGCGGACTGCGAGTCCTCATCGCGGGAGCTGGGCTGGCCGCGGCACTGCCCGGCACGCTCGCCGCGCACACCGACCTACCGGTGATCGGCGTGCCGCTCCGCTCGTCGTTGAGCGTCCTCGACGGCCTCGACGCGCTGCTCTCGATCGCCCAGATGCCACCCGGCGTACCGGTTGCCTGCGTGGGCGTCGACAACGCCAAGAACGCGGCCGTCCTCGCCGCGCGGATTCTCGGACCGGCGGCCTCTCTAGAATCGAGCCAGTGATCTCGCGCTACTCCCGCCCGGCCATGGCCGCAATCTGGTCGGAGGAGAGCAAGGTCGCACGATGGTTCGACGTCGAGCTGGCGGCACTCGAAGGATGGGCCGAGGTCGGCGTCATCCCATCCGCTGACGTGGCCGCGATCCGCGACAAAGCGGCTCCGCCCTCGGTCGACCGGGTCGCCGAGATCGAGCGCGTGACCGACCACGACACCGCTGCCTTCGTCGATGCCGTGGCCGAGCAACTTGGTCCGGAGGGGCGCTGGTTCCACTACGGACTGACGTCCTCCGACGTCGTCGACACGGCTCTGGCGCTCCAGATCCAGGATGCGGGCCGACTGATCGCAGAGGGAATCGACCGCGCCCTCGCCACAGTCGTGGCTCGGGCCGACGAGCAACGGGAGACGCTTTGCATCGGCCGCTCGCACGGGGTCCACGCTGAGCCGATCACCTTCGGCTGGAAGCTCGCGGGCTGGGCCTTCGAGCTCGATCGCAACCGGACTCGCCTCGGTCACGCCATCGAGACGAATCGGGTCGGCCAGCTGTCCGGCACCGTCGGGACGTATGCACAGGTCGAGCCGGAGGTCGAACGCATCGCCTGCGAGCGCCTCGGCCTCGAGCCCGATCCGCTCTCGACTCAGGTGATCGCGCGCGACCGCCACGCCGAGCTCCTCTCGGTGCTCGCGCTGGTCGCCACTTCGCTCGACCGGTTCGCGACCGAGATCCGTCACCTCGCTCGGACCGAAGTCCGGGAGGTCGAGGAACCATTCGACCCGGGGATGAAAGGCTCGTCCGCGATGCCGCACAAGCGCAATCCGAAGGTGGCCGAGAGGATCTGCGGCCTCGCGCGCGTCGTTCGGGCGAACGCACTCGTCGGCCTGGAGAACGTTCCCCTGTGGCACGAGCGCGACATCTCCCAGTCCTCTGCCGAGCGGATCGTCATTCCCGACTCTTTCCTCGCCCTCGACTACATGCTCGACCGCTTCGCCTGGCTCATCGACGGCTTGATCGTCGATCCCGAGCGAATGCGTCGCAACGTCGATGCGACTCGTGGCCTCGTCTTCAGCCATCGTCTTCTTCTCGCACTGGTCGACTCAGGTCTCCCGCGCGACGATGCCTACCGGCTCGTGCAGCGGCACGCGATGCGAGCCTGGGAAGAAGAGGCCGACTTCGCGCAGCTGGTCCGGGACGACCCCGACATCGCCGGGCGAGTCGACCTCGACGCCACCTTCGACCTCGACGCGACCGTCCGTCACGTCGACACCGTCTTCGATCGCCTACACGCTCTCGTCGAAAAGGAGGAACCCGTCCATGCCTGAGGCGACGCTCCACGTCGGCAGTGGGAAGGTCCGCGAGCTCTACGCACTCGACGACGAGCGCTTGCTGCTCGTCGCGAGCGATCGCATCTCGACCTTCGATGTCGTGCTGCCCACGGAGATTCCGGACAAGGGCCGCGTCCTTACGGGCCTATCCGGCTTCTGGTTTGCACGCGCCGGCGACATTTGCGCGAATCACCTCATCGAGCTGCGGCCGGACGGGCGCTCAACTGTCTGCCGGAAGCTCGAGATGCTGCCGCTCGAGTGCGTCGTGCGCGGCTATCTCGCCGGCTCGGGTTGGAAGGACTACAAAGCGACCGGCTCGGTGTGCGGGCATGCGCTGCCCGAAGGCCTGCTGGAATCGGCGGAGCTCCCCGAGCCGATCTTTACGCCCTCAACGAAGGCAACGAGCGGTCACGACGAGAACATCGATCGCGCTGCCGCGGCAGAGCTGGTCGGGAGCGAGCGTCTGGCAGAGGTCGAGCGAGCCTCGATCGAGCTCTACCGATTCGCGGCCGAGCATGCGCGCTCGCGCGGGATCCTGATTGCCGATACTAAGTTCGAGTTCGGAATTGACGCGACCGACACGCTCGTGCTCGCGGACGAGGTCCTCACCCCGGACTCGTCGCGGTTCTGGCCAGCGGACGGCTACCGGCCGGGCGGGTCTCAACCGTCCTACGACAAGCAATTCGCGCGCGACTACTGCGAGTCGCTCGGCTGGGACAAGACAGCGCCGGGGCCGGAGTTGAGCGACGACGTCGTCGAGGGCACGCGCGCACGCTACGTCGAGGCGTTCGAGCGGCTCACCGGCATCGCGTTCGACGAGTACATCGCCGATCCCACGGTGGTCCTACGATGAGGGCGACGGTGCTCGTCCGCCCCAAGCAAGGCATCCTCGACCCGCAGGGACAGGCGGTCGAATCGTCTCTTCGGCAGCTCGGCTTCTCTGTCAGCGACGCGCGCGTCGGACGAGTCGTAGATCTGGAGGTGAGCTCGGCGGACGCGCCGACGGCCCGCGCAGAGGTAGAGCGCATGTGCGAGCAGCTCCTCGCCAATCCCCTGATCGAGAGCTACGAGATCGAGCTCTCGGAAGACGACAGGTGAGCAGCCCGCAACCTCGCATCGGCGTCCTCCGTTTCCCGGGAGCCTGCGATGACCGTGACGCTCTTTGGGCCCTTGCCGCATTGGACGCCGAGCCAATGTTCGTCTGGCACACGGAGACGGAGTTGCCGGACCTCGACGCGGTCGTCCTTCCAGGCGGCTTCTCCTACGGCGACTATCTTCGCTGCGGTGCGATTGCACGCTTCGCGCCGGCGATGGCGGCCGTCGCCGAGTTCGCGGCCGGGGGTGGGCTCGTCCTCGGAATCTGCAACGGGTTTCAGATCCTCTGTGAGGCCCGTCTGCTTCCGGGCGTGCTCCGACGGAACGAGTCGCTCTCGTTCGTCTGCCGCGACGTCCCAGTCGTCGTCGAGCGCTCCGACACCCCCTTTACCAGCCGCTGCACCGAAGGCGAGCGGCTCACCATCCCGGTGAAGCATGGCGAGGGCTCCTGGTACGCGGACGACGCGCTCTACGACGAGCTCCTCTCGCGTCGCCAGATCGTGCTGCGCTATGCCGAGCCGGTGAACGGCTCTCGAGCTGACGTGGCGGGAGTCGTCAACGAACGGGGAAACGTCATGGGGCTGATGCCGCACCCCGAGCATGCGGTCGATCCGCTCCTGGGCTCCGCGGACGGCGCCTTCATTCTCTCCTCGCTTGTCGAGTCGGCCCGCGAGCGCGCACTGGCACTGGCCTAGGCGCCACCACCTTCGAAGCCGAACGCCTGAGCGAGCTCAGGGTGTTCGGAGAGTGCCGCGCGCAGCCGTTCGAGGTCCCGCAGCCGCAGAGTGACCGGCCCGCGACGCGCGACACCGCCGGTCGTGTAGGCGAAGCGGACGAGCCGCTCTCCTTTGTCTGTCTCGAGCAACTGGATGACGGACGCGAAGCGCTTCTCGCCAGCGCGCTGGGGGAGAGTCAACTGCTCCAGCGTCTTAGCGGCGCCCCACGGCGTGGCGCTCGTCCTCGGTTGACGTCGTGTATTTGTCGCCATAGTGGGCAACGTAGCGTGGCAAGTGTGACGCGTGAGTCGCGGCTTTGTGCTGAGACTGCGACAATCGCGGCGCGTGAGCCCGGAAGCTCTGGACCTCTACGGGTTTGTGGATCTGGTGCGTGGAGCATTCACGTAAACGGCCACGACCGGTCCGCTCTTGACGGTGAACCTTTCAGGTCTTTCCGTTCTTCCGCCACGACCAAACAGCCACGCCCCCGATTGGACGAACGCTCGAGCACAGAACGGTGCACGGCTTTCGGTCGCTTGCACGGACGGATCAATCGTGACCTCTCAGCAGGTGGGCGTCTACGGCGGTACTGTGCCCACAGGAGTTAGAGCGAGTACCGGTTTGGCTTGCGCCTTCCGCTGCACGTTCGTGACGCAGTCGAGGGAGGTGTAGATATGGCAACCGGAACCGTGAAGTGGTTCAGCAACGACAAGGGCTACGGCTTCATCACGCAGGACGACGG
>JBKPEC010000054.1:0-3962 GCA_046728195.1 Actinomycetota bacterium | reverse complement strand
CTCGACGGAAATCTCGACCCGTTCATCCACGCCTATTTGCTGGCGAGAGCGGCGGGAAAGGTCGTCTGAGCGTTTCGGTAGACTCCCCGAGATTCGCAGACCGGCGCGCGCCCTGAAACCTGCGCCCCCTCTTGATCCGGTGTCGGACGTAACCCTTCAAAGAGAAGACATTCCCGCGGCGCCCCTGCCCGAGGTGCAGCCGCCTCCGGCGCCGGTGGCGGGCCCCGGCTCGATGATCGTGTTCGAGTCGGTGGCGAAGATCTACGAGCCGGATGTCACAGCGCTCCGCGACGTCTCCTTCGTGATCGAGAAAGGCGAGTTCGTCTTCATCGTCGGCGCCTCGGGGTCCGGGAAGTCGACGATCATCCGGCTGCTTCTCAAGGAGCTCGAGCCGACTCGGGGACGGATCGTCGTCGGCGGCCGCGATCTCACGCGCCTGCGTCGGTCGCACGTTCCGAAGCTGCGCCGGAACGTCGGCTGCGTCTTCCAGGACTTCAAGCTTCTGCCCACGCGCACCGCCGCCGAGAACGTCGCCTATGCGCTCAAAGTGCAGGGCGAGAACGCGAACAGCATCCGCCGCAAGGTGCCGGAGGTCATGAACATGGTCGGCCTCTCGCACAAGATGAACTCCCTGCCCGACGAGCTCTCGGGCGGCGAGCAGCAGCGCGTGTCGATTGCACGCGCGTTCGTGAACCATCCACCGCTCCTTGTCTGCGACGAGCCGACCGGCAACCTCGATCCCGACACCTCGGTCGGGATCATGCAGCTCCTCTACCGCATCAACCGCGCCGGCACGACGATTCTGATGGTGACGCACGACCGCGAGATGGTCGACAAGATGCGCCGCCGCGTGATCGCGCTCGAGGACGGCCGTCTCTCCCGCGACGAGCGCCGCGGAGGCTACGAGTCATAGAACGGGCGAAGCTGATCTTCACGGAATCGTTGCGCTCCCTCGGCGCGAACCTCTCGACCACCCTCGCCGCAACCGTGACCGTTCTGATCGGGATGTTCCTGCTCGGCCTCTTCATCGCGTTCGGCACCTGGGTCGTCTCGTGGAGCGATCACGTCAAGCGCGAGCTCGTCGTGCACGTCTACTACTGCACGGACACCACCTGCGCCAAGGAGGCGACCCACCAGCAGATGGATGCGATCGCGCGGGTCGCGACGGCGAGCCCGCTGGTGAAGGACGTGGTCTTCGTGTCGAAGGCGAAGGCGCTGGAGCTGATGAAGCAGAAGCATCCGGAGGAGGTCAGCCAGCTCCCCACCAACCCCTTCCCGAACGCGCTGACCGTCGTACCGAAGCGCGGCGACGACATCGAGAAGGTGGCTGCGCTCTTCAAGGCGAGCCCGACGGTCGGGATCGACAAGGTGGACTACGGGAAGAAGACGACCCACCGCGTGCTCAAGCTGGCACATGTGATCGAGATCTTCTTCGTCGTCGCCGTCATCCTTCTCCTCCTGGCATCGACGCTCCTGATCGCGAACACGATCCGGCTGTCGATCTTCTCGCGTCGCCGCGAGATCGAGGTGATGAAGCTCGTTGGCGCGACGAACTGGTTCGTGCGCGGGCCGTTCATGCTCGAGGGCTTGATCTGCGGGGTTGCGGGCGCGGTCGGAGCGGTGGTGCTCCTGATCCTCGGCAAAGAGATTGCGCTACCGTCGCTGCTCCACACGGGGCCACTGAACGCCGGCAGTGACGTCAACGCACTCTCATTCTCGCTGAACGCCCTGATCCTGATCGCCACGGGCCTACTGCTCGGGGCCGCCGGATCCGGCTTGACCATCCGCCGCTTCCTCCGGGTCTGACAGCCTGACCGACCTCCAAGTCGTCGAGGTCGATAGACGCGGCAAGCAGTTCGTCGGCGAGCCGTTCTTCGTCCCGAACGTCCCGGTCCCGATCGACCGTAAGGGCAGCGGCGACATTCGTCCCGGCGATCTCGTCATCGTCTGCAAGGGTCGTGGACGAGCGCGCGTGGTGCGCGAGCTCGGCAGGGCGAGCGACATCGACACCGTCCTCGAGGCCCTGCTCATCCACACCGGCGCGCGCACCGAGTTCGAGCCCTTCGACGTGCCGCAGCCCGACCTCGCCGGCCGCGTCGACCTGCGCGACCAGCTCTCGTTCACCATCGACCCCGAGACGGCGAAGGACTTCGACGACGCGATCGCGGTGCAGCAGGAGGAGGGCGGAATCCGCGCCTGGGTGCACATCGCAGACGTCTCCGCCTACCTTCTCCCCGGCACGCCGCTCGATCGGGGAGCGGTGGAGCGGGCCTTCTCCACCTACGTGCCGGGCCGCGTTGCGCCGATGCTGCCGCCTGCTCTCTCGGAGGACCGGTGCAGCCTGCGGCCGCACGAGGATCGGCTCTGCGTCACGGTCGAGCTGCCGCCCGACGGCGCGCCGGGCTTCTACCGCTCAATCATCCGCAGCAAGGCGAGGCTGACCTACGCGCAAGCGGAGCGGCGCGAGGCCGACCCCGAGGTTGCCGCGGCGCTCGATACGACCGACCGGCTGACCGCCGCCATGCGCGACCGGCGCTTCGCGCGAGGGGCGCTGCGGATCGAGAGCCCGGAGGTCAACTTCGAATTCGACGGCAGAGGCGGGGTCGCCCGGGCGTGGCTCGAGTCGGAGCCGACCGCGCACCGCCTCGTCGAGGAGCTGATGATCGCGGCCAACGAGGCCGTCGCCCAGCTCCTGTCGAGCCGCCGCCGGGAAACCCTGTACCGGGTCCACGAGCGGCCCGACCCGAGCTCGATCGAGCTCCTGCTCAAGCGGCTTGCCGATCTGGAGGTGCCGACGCCTCCGGCGCCCGAGCAGCTCTCTGCGGCGGCGGCGAGCGAGCTGGCCGGAGAGATCAGCGAGCGCGTCGGCGACTACGTGTCGCGTACCGGTCGGGGCCGGGAGGCGTTCCCGTCACTCGTCCTTCGCTCGCTGAAGCAGGCCCGCTATGACCCGGAGAACCTGGGCCACTCCGGCCTGGCCAGCCGGGCCTACGCCCACTTCACCTCGCCGATCCGCCGCTATCCCGACCTGGTCGTGCACCGAACCCTGCTCCGCGAGCTGGGGCTTGGCGAGGACGGGACACCTGCAGAGCTGGACGGGCTCGCCGAGCACGCCTCCGGTCGCGAACGGGAGGCGGCCCAGGTGGAGTACCTGGCCGACGAGCTCTGCCTCGCCTGGCTCCTCGAGACCACGCTCTTCGAGCGGGGGTGGGACGAGCCCTTCGAGGGCGAGATCACGGGCGCGATCGGCTCCGGGCTCTTCATCCGCTTCGGCGAGGTCTTCGAGGGCTACCTCCCGGCCCGGAGGCTCGGCGGCGACTACTTCGAGCTCAACGAGCTGGGCACGGCCCTGGTCGGCAGGCGCGGGGGCGGCAAGTTCAGGCTCGGTGACCCGCTCGAGGTGCTGGTCGAGAAGATCGAGAAGCCGGAGGGGAAGGTCGAGCTTTCACATGCAGGCCGCACGCCGAAGTACGGAAGACCGTAACGACTTCGTCCGTCCTGTGACTGAGAATCGACGCCATGAAGAAGCGAATGTTCATAGGACTTGCGGTCATCGCCCTCCTCGTCCTCGCAGCGCTAGGGCTGATCCTCAACGGGAGTCGGTGATGCTCTCGCTGACATTCGCCGTCCCGCTCTCCATCCTGCCGATCGTGAGCCTCGCGGGCACGCTCCGCTGGATGGCACACTCGAGCCGCTAGCCCGAGCTCAGCCGACGATCCGGAAGGCCCTCGAGCCCAACCGCTGGCCGTAGACGACCTGCGAGCGCGGGCCGTAGCCGGGCCAGACGAACCACTGGTAGTTGCCGGGCGCGAGCTTGTACTTGTGGCCTTGGAACGCCCAGCTCTTCTTGAGCTTGTATGACGGGCCCGTCGGCCAGACGCTCAGGATCTTCACGCCGTTGCGTAGGAGCTGGGCGTTGTAGTAGCTGGCCTCGGCATCGCGCGTCCAGACGAGCATCGGCG
>JBKPEC010000053.1:0-6543 GCA_046728195.1 Actinomycetota bacterium | reverse complement strand
CGCGTGAACGGGACCCGGAGGCCGAGCAGGAGGTCGACCTCGGCCGCTACTGGAGCGCGATCGTCTCGCGCTGGTGGTTGCTGCTCGTCGGGCTGGTCGTCGGTGCGCTGATCGGCTATCTCATCTCGCTCGGCGGCAAGCAGGTCTGGAACGCGAGCGCAACCGTGTATCTCGGAGCCTCGTACAGCGTCATCGGCGGGACGTTGCTGCAGGGGCCGCAGGCCAACCCGTCGACCGTCGGGACGATTGCGCGCGCCGAGAGCTCGATCGAGCAGGCTGCGGCGAGCGCGGGGATGCGTCCCGGTGACCTGCGCGGCAACGTGTCGACGAAGACGATCTCGACCGGAGCGGGCGCCAGCACGACGCGGGTCACTGCCAACCCGCTGGTGCGTCTCACAGTGCAGGCATCGACGCGGCGCAGGGCGCAGGCCGCCGCAAATGCGCTCGCTCAGGTCGTCATCACGCGGCTGTCGACGTACGCGGACCGGAAGATCGGCGGACTGCAGGAGCGCATCAACGCCGACCAACTGCAAATCGACGCCATCCAAAGGCAGCAACGAACCGCCTCGGATCCCACTGCAAAGGCAGTCATCGCGCTGCACCTCGGCGACCTCCTCGATGACCAGCTGCAGGCGAAGCAGCTTCTCATTCAGGCCCAGGACGTCGAGCGGCCAGCCGTGCTCACTCGTGCCGCCGCGGTGAAGACGACGGCGAGAAGCCGGCGGAACTCGGTCGTCGTCGGCGCGTTCCTCGGCGTGCTCATCGGACTGTTGGCCACCCTGCTCTGGGATCCGGTCGTCCGCCGCAGCCGCAGGCACTGATGCTCGAGGGCAAGACCGTGGCGGTCGTCGTGCCCGCTTACGACGAGGAGGGGCTCGTCGGCACGACGATCCGAGGCCTGCCGACATTCGTCGACCGCGTCTTCGTCGTCGACGACGCGTCGCGGGACGGCACCGCGGACGCCGCACGCGCGACCGGGGATGCGCGCGTGGAAGTGGTGAGGCACACGCGCAACTCCGGCGTCGGCGCAGCCATCGTCACCGGCTACGAGCGCGCGCTGGCGGAGGGCATCGACGTCACCTGCGTGATGGCCGCCGACAACCAGATGGACCCCGCCGATCTGGAGAAGATCGCACTGCCGGTCGCGCACGGGGAGCTCGAGTACGCAAAGGCGAACCGTCTGATCTCCGGCGAGGCCTGGCGGGTGATTCCGAGGTCGCGGTACCTCGGGAACGCGGTCCTGTCGTTCCTGACGAAGATCGCCTCGGGGTACTGGCACGTCGCCGACTCGCAATCCGGGTACACCGCCGCGAGCCGCGAGATCCTCGAGCAGCTAGACCTCGACCGAATCTACCGCGGCTACGGGTTCCCGAACGACATGCTCGTCCACCTGAACGTCTGGAACGCGCGCGTGCGCGACATCCCGTCGCGTCCCGTGTACGGCGTTGGCGAGCGCTCGGGAATCAAGATCCGGACGGTCGTTCCGCGCATCTCCTGGCTCTTGGTCAAGGGGTTCTTCTGGCGTATGCGGGAGAAGTACGTGATTCGCGACTTCCACCCGCTTGTCTTCTTCTACGCCCTCGGCTTTCTGATGACGCTGCTCGGGCTCGGCCTCGGGATCGCCGAGGTCGTCCTGCGGATCCTGGGCAACGCGGTCTCCGTCGGCACCGTCGTCCTCGTCGCGCTGCTGCTGATCTTCGGCTCGCAGTTCACGCTGTTCGCGATGTGGTTCGACATGGAGTCGAACAAGGACCTGCGCTAGCACTAAGGCAGCTCGACGACCATGCCTTCGTGCGCGAGCGTGGGCGAGGGCCCGCGGTTCCGGATGGCAAGCTCGCGCGCACGATCTTCGAGCTGCTCCAGCAGGCCGTCGCTGTGATGGGGCTCGTGGTGGAAGAGCAACAGTCGCCGAGCGCCGACGGCGCCGGTGAAGGCCACGGTGTCTGCGACGCTCGAGTGGCCCCAGCCGATTCGATCCTGGTACTCGTCCTCGAAGTACTGCGCGTCGTGGACAAGGGCGTCAACGCCTGCGGCGAGCGCCGCGCCCGAGATCCAGTCGGCCGGCCTGTCGCCGATCGACCCGCCGAGCGCGGGCTCGTGATCGGGGATGTAGGCAAAGCTTGCCGAGCTCGTCTCGATCCGGTAACCGACCGTCGGGCCCGGATGGAGCACGAAGTCCGCTGTGAGCGTGGTGCGCCCGATCGTCCAGGGCTCGCGCGGGACATCGTGGAAGGTGACCACGGCGGGCACGTCCCTGAGCTCGACGGGAAAGAGCGGTGGCGAGAACGCGCGGGCGATCCGTTCCTGCAGGCTGAGGTGATGGGACGGAGGGCCCCAGATGTCGAGCTCGACATGGTCGTCCCACAGAGGCGCAAAGAAGCGCAAGCCCTCCAGATGGTCGAGGTGCAGGTGCGTAAGGCAGAGATGGAGCCGACGCACTCCGCGCTCCAGCAGGTCCAGGCCAAGCCCCCTGATTCCCGTACCGGCGTCGAGCACGAAGGTCGTTCCGTCGTCTGCCATGACCTCGACGCAGGATGTATTTCCCCCGTAGGTCACCGTATCCGCACCGGGCGTCGGCACGGATCCCCGGCAGCCCCAGATCTTCACCCGCACGCCCGCCGACCCTCCCTTACTCGCGCCAGAAGATCACCACGATCCCTACGAATTCCTCGCCCTGTGCAAGCAGCGGGAACGCCGTCACCGCCACATCGCGCTCGACTCCGTCCACGCTCGTGACTCGATACCGCTCGTGGACGGCGCGCCGCTCCTGCAGCGCCACCTGACCGGCCAGCTGCTCTGGTGGCACCGGGCCCGACTCGGTACGAGGAGCGAAGCGTGTCGACCACTCGTCTAGCGAGATCTCAGCCGCCTCCGCAAAGGGCTTGCCGACGACCTCCTCCGCTGCCTCGTTGTAGAACACGACCGTCCCTTGATCGTCTGCAATCGCTGTCGGCGTGGCGAGATTCGAGGCGAACTCGCGGGCCAGGATCAGGACGAGATGCTTGTGTCGCCGCGTCTCCACAGGGAGACCGTATTGCAAGGGGCGACCGGTCTGGAAGTTCGGTCACAGTTATGGGGTGTAAGGGCCTCGTAAAGCCTGCGGCTCCTGGCCGGAGGCGTGGGTAGCATCCCGCCGATGCCTACGGCCGTCGTCACCGGTGGGGCCGGCTTCCTCGGCTCCCATCTCTGCGATCACCTGCTGGCCAAGGGTTACCGCGTCATCTGCGTCGACAACCTCGACACGGGCTCGCTGCAGAACGTCGAGCACCTTCGCGGCGACGATTTTCTCTTCGTCAACCACGACGTCACGCTGCATCTCGAGGTCGACGAGCCGGTCGACGTGGTCTTCCATCTCGCGGCTCTCGCCAGCCCGATCGACTACCTGCGCATGCCGCTGCACTCGTTGAAGGTCGGCTCGTACGGGACGCACAACGCGCTCGGCCTGGCGAAGTTCAAGCGGGCGCGGTTCCTGCTCGCTTCGACGAGCGAGGTGTACGGAGACCCGCAGGTGCATCCGCAGCCCGAGACGTACTGGGGGAATGTCAATCCGATCGGTCCGCGCGGTGTCTACGACGAGGCCAAGCGCTACTCCGAGGCGATGGCCATGGCCTACCACGGGCAGCAGGGCGTCGACACGTCGATTGCGCGGATCTTCAACACCTATGGCCCTCGCATGCGGCCCAGCGACGGACGTGCGGTTCCGACGTTTGTCAGACAGGCCCTCGAGGGCAAGCCACTGACCGTGTTCGGAGACGGCACTCAGACTCGTAGCTTTTGCTACGTCGACGATCTGATCCGCGGGCTCGTCTTGCTGGCCGAGTCCGACGAGCATCTGCCTGTCAACCTCGGCAACCCGGCGGAGTTCACCCTCAACGAGCTGGCCGAGGCTGTAATCCGTGTCACCGGGTCGAAGAGCGAGACCGTGTACGAGGCGCTGCCCGTGGACGATCCGCAGGTGCGTCAACCCGACATCACCCGTGCGCGCCAGCTCCTTGACTGGGAGCCGGAGGTCCAGCTCGAGGAAGGTTTGCGCCGGATGCTTCCGAGCTTCGGACGGGAGCCGATCGTTGCGTAGACGACTCGGGGTCTTCGCGGCGATCGTTCTTGTCGCTGCAGGTCTCGCCGTGCCTGCCGCGCAGGCCCAGCGGCACCTGCTCGTCGGGATCCAGGACGACGCGATGACGCTGCGCGGCAACCCGCAGTTCACGTTCTCGACGCTCAAGCAGCTGCGCACGCAGATCGTCCGCATCAATCTGAACTGGCCCGACGTCGCGAAGAAGCGACCGGCGCATCCGCAGGATCCCGCCGATCCGGCCTACGACTGGAGCGTCTACGACCGCGCGATCAAGTACGCGTCGCAGTACGGCATGCAGGTCCTGCTCACGATCCTATTCACGCCCTCGTGGGCGAACGGCGGCGGCGCACGCAACGTCCCGCCGAGGAACTACACCGACTTGCGCAACCTCGCGTACGCGGCCGCCGAGCGCTACAGCGGTCATTACATTCCGAACACCGACGCGCCGGACGAGCTCTACCTGCCGGCGGTGAAGTACTGGCTCGCCTGGAACGAGCCGAACAACCCGAACTGGCTGAAGCAGACGGCGGGCGGTCGCTTCGTCAGCCCGCAGTCGTACGCGCGCATCTGCACGGCGATCTGGCAGGGCGTGCATTTCACGAACTTTGCGGGCGAGAAGGTCGCGTGCGGTGCGACAGGGCCGCGCGGCAACAACGCGCCGCGGTCGAGCCGGCCGTCGATGTCGCCCATTGCCTTCATGAAGCTGACCCGCAAGGCCGGGCTGCGCAACCTGGACGCGTACGCGCACCATCCGTACTACGGCGCCCCAAGCGAGACGCCCACGTCGAAGCCACGCGGATCGGCGGTCACGCTCGGCAACATCAACACGCTCATCGCGAGCGTGAACAAGCTCTGGGGCAAGAAGCGGATCTGGATCACGGAGTACGGCTGGCAGACGCCTCCGGACCGGCTCTTCGGGGTCTCGTTCGCGCGGCAGGCAGCCTACGTTCGCCAGTCGTACGCGATCGCCCGCGCGAATCCGCGTATCGACATGATGATCTGGTTCATGCTGCGCGACGACACCAACACGGGGATCGGCTGGCAGTCAGGCTTCCTCACCGCGAAGGGCAAGAAGAAACCGTCCTTCAACGTCTTCGCCCGCCTGCCGCACTGAGCAGCGACCGGTAGAGCTGGTCCATGTCGCCGACGAGGCGGTCGACGGCGTAGCGCGGGAGGACGCGCTCGCGTCCCTGCTTCCCCATACGCTCTCTGAGCGCCGGGTCGTGCGCGAGGCGCGCGAGACGATCGGCCAGCTCGTCCGTGGCGCCCGGCTCGACGAGGAAGCCGTCCTCGCCGTCGCGGACGATGTCCGGCACGCCGCCCACGCGCGTGGCGACGACCGGCCTGCCCGCCCCGAGCGCCTCGATCACGGTCACGGGCGTCCCCTCGTTGCTCGAGGGCAGCACGAGCGCGTCGAAGGCCGCGTAGAACGGCGCGACGTCCTCCTGGTAGCCGAGGAAGAGCGTGTCTCGCACGATGCCCAGCTCGTGGGCGCGCTGCTCGAGGCCGGCCCGGTCGGGACCGTCTCCGACCATGCAGAGCGTGGCGTCGACGGCGCCGTCACGAAGGCGCTTGAAGGCCACGAGCACGTCGTCGGTCCGCTTCACGGGGGTCATGCGGCCGATCCAGCCGATCGCGAACCGTTCGTCGGGGATACCGAGGTAGCGGCGGCTCTCGGCACGGCCGTTCCGTTCGGCGGCGATCCGCTCGTCGAGCTCGATTCCGAGGCGGATGACGGCGAACCGTTCGCGCGGCGCGATCCCGAGGGAGACGAGGTCGTCGCGAACCTGTGGGCTGACTGCGACCAAGGCCGTCGTGCGCGAGGCGAGCCACCGTTCGAGGAGCCTGAAGAAGAGCGAGCGCACCGGCCCGAAGTAGCCGCGGAGGACGTGGCCGTGGAAGGTGTGAACGACGATCGGCGGCCGGCGCGACCCCGTCAAGAGCGCCGCGACGCGCCCGACCGTCCCCGCCTTCGCCGTGTGCGTGTGGAGGATCTGCGGCCGCTCGCGCCGGATCAGCCGCGCCAGCCGGAAGGTGGCGACGAGGTCACGCAGCGGCGAGATCTCGCGGCCCAGCTCGTCGATCCGGACGACCGCCACGTCCCGGGCGTCGGCGACGAAGGCCATCGAGTCCTCGCCGCGGGCCAGCGAGCCTGCGACGAGAGTCGTGTCGTAGCCGTGCTTCTTCAGGCCGTCGGTCAGGTACGCCACGTGCAACGCCGGCCCGCCCATGTTGAGGCGCGCGATCACCCGCAGGATCCGCACGCGTTCTGGCGGCGCTGTGTCCGTGTCAGACGCGGGCAACGATTGCCTCGGCCGTGAGCTCGAGGCCCGCGGCCAGGTCGACCTGCGGCTCGTAGCCCAGCGTCTCCCGGGCGACGGAGATGTCGGCCCAGGAGTCGCGGATGTCTCCCGGACGCGGCGCCTCGAAGCGCTTCTCGACCGGCTTGCCGAGGATCACGCCAATCG
>JBKPEC010000052.1:0-12688 GCA_046728195.1 Actinomycetota bacterium | reverse complement strand
CGTCGCGGAGACCTCGAGCTGGCCCTACCTGCACGACCGAGACCTGACCGGCTTCATCGACGGAACCGAGAATCCGACGCTGATCGACGCCCCCGGGCTCATCCTCATCTCAGACGGAGAGCCCGGAGCCGGCGGGACGATCCTGCTGCTGCAGAAGTGGGCCCACGATGCCGCCCAGTGGGAGGCGCTCACGGTTGACGCGCAGGAGCAGGTGATCGGCCGGAGGAAGCTTGACAGCGTCGAGCTGGACGACAAGCCCGCGGACTCGCATGTCGCGAGCACCGACCAGGATCAATTCGGCAAGATCTTCCGCCGCAACATGCCCTACGGAACGGTGACCGACCACGGGACGATGTTTGTCGGCTTCAGCGCCGAGCAACGGCCGCTGGAGTCGATGCTGGAGAGCATGGCCGGCTCGTCCGGCGGGCAGCGCGACGCGCTCACGCTCTACACCCACGCGCTGTCGGGTGCGTACTACTTCGTGCCGTCTGCAGATTCCTTACGACGGATCGCGCCCACTCCGGCCGAGCCTTCCTAGAGCAACCGCAAGGCTCGTCAAGCCGGTAACCGCGGACGTAGTCGACCACGAAGGATTTCGGATACGACGACGCCGCCCGTTCCGCGCCCGGCGCAGGGAACTCGTAGATGCCGAGCATCAGTTGCATCGGATAGCCCGGTGACTGGTCGACGCGCTTCGCGAGCGCGCCGTCGACGAAGAAGGTGACCGAGTGGGCGGTCCACTCGGCCGCGTAGACATGGAACTCGCGTGCGTCGATCGCAATGGTCTTCCTCGAGAAGTCGTCCACGATCGTCGGGTCGCCGAAGGGGTGGACGCCCACACCAACTGCTGCGCTGTCAGGAGTGACGTCGCGGCCGAAGATCTCGCAAACGCAGATCTCGGCGGACCGCTGCGGCTCGTCCTCGTAGCCGATCATCCAGAGCGCCACCATGGTCTGCGGATCGGCACTCGCTCGCGCACGAACCTCGATGCGACCGAACTGCGGCGTGTAAAGACGAACGTTCGGCTGCGCTTCACGGACTACCGCTGCCGCGCTGAACCGATGCTGGCCGATCGCGCCGCCGACCGGGCCCGCGTACGCTCCCGTTTGCAGTGACGAGACCCGCACGTCGCCGTCGAGCTCCGGACACCACGGCTCCTGGTCGGCGTCGATCTTCAGCTGCAGGGCGCCGTCGCCGATCTCGTAGCGCGCGGCCGAGCGCTCACGGCTGCTCCAGTGCGGCAGGTAGTAGGGCAGCCAGCGTTCGAGACCGAGCTCCTCGCCCTCGAAGGTGTCCTCGAACTCGAGCGCAAATCCCATGGGCGAGAGTCTGTCGAATCGGCCGGAGGCCCCATTTTGCGCGGTCTTGCTCGTTTAGGGCAGAAATGGGACACTTCCGCGCATGAATCCGAGGGTCGTGTTCATCGGCGCGGGGAGCGTCGAGTTCACGAAGAACCTCCTCGGAGACATCCTCTCGTTCCCCGAGTTGGCCGGGAGCGAGATCGTTCTCCACGACATCGACCCCGAGCGGCTGGAGGCGGGGACCGCCATCGCCCGTTGGACGTCCGACACGCTCGGAGCGCCGGCGAGCATCTCGGCCACGCTCGACCGACGAGCCGCGCTCGAGGGTGCCGACTACGTGATCAACATGGTGCAGGTCGGCGGGCACGACGCCACGTTGCTCGACTTCGAGATCCCGCTGCGCCACGGCCTGAGGCAGACCATCGGCGACACGCTTGGGATCGGCGGCATCTTCCGCGCGCTGCGGACGATCCCCGTGATGCTGGGAGTCGCCGAGGACATGGCCGAGGAGTGCCCCGATGCGTGGCTCCTGAACTACACGAACCCGATGGCGATGCTCTGCTGGGCGGTCTACGACGGATCGTCGGTCGATCGGGTCGTCGGCCTTTGCCACTCGGTCCAGGAGACGACGCGGCACCTGGCGAGGCTCGTCGGCGTGCCATTCGAGGACGTGACCTTTCTCGGGGCCGGCATCAACCACCAGTCGTTCATCTTGCGCTTCGAGCGGGACGGCGAGAATCTCTATCCACTCCTCGACGAAGCCATTGAGCGTGATCCTGAGCTGGCACGCACCGTGCGCGTGGAGCTCTACAAGCGCCTCGGCTACTTTCCGACCGAGTCCTCGGAACACAGTGCGGAGTACGTGCCGTGGTTCATGCGCCACGACGACCTGGTGGAGCACTTCCGCATCTCCGTGGGCGAGTACGTGCAGCGAAGCGAAGAGAACCTTCGTGAGTACGAGCGGATTCGTGCCGCCCTGGCGTCGGGCGAGGGTTTCGAGATCGAACGAAGCCTCGAGTACGCCTCTCTCATCATCGACTCGATCGAGACAGGCAAGGAGCGCGTGATCTACGGGAATGTTCGCAACAGCGGGTTGATCGAGAACCTCCCCAATGGTTGCTGCGTGGAGGTACCTTGCCTGGTCGACCGTGCGGGCGTGCAGCCGACGCACGTCGGTGAGCTTCCTCCGCAGCTCGCCGCACTGAACCGAACGTTCGCCAACGTGTGCGAGCTGACCGTCCGCGCTGCCCTCGAGGGAAAGCCGGAGCACGTCTACCACGCGGCGATGCTCGATCCGAACGCCGCGTCGAGCCTCACTCTGGACGAGATCGAGGCCGTGGTCGACGAGCTGCTCGTGGCGCACGGCGCTGCACTGCCCGAATCGTTGTGGACGGCGGTCGCGGCACGACATTGACGGCCAGGGCTCAGAGATGAAGAACTGCGAATCGAGAAAGGCGGTCCACTCATGAAGCGACTCGCTCTCGTCGGCCTCGTCGTCGCCCTCGCGGCCGTGCTCGCGACGGTGTCGCTCGGCGCGCCGAAGTCGCCCGTGCAGATTGTGATGTGGCACGGCTACACCGACGTCGAAGGCAAGGCTCTCAAGGCGCAGGTCGACGAGTTCAACCGGTCACAATCGGCCGTCAAGGTGAAGCTCCAGTTCTACGGGAACGCCGACTATGCGCTCCAGAAGGTGCTGACCGCGATCAGCGGCGGCAAGTATCCCGACATCGCTTACCTGTACGGATCGTGGGCGGCGAACATCGCCAAGAGCCCGAAGACGCTCGACCTCACGCAGCGGGTGAAAGAGCCCGGGTTCCGGTTCAACGACATCTGGCCCGCGGCTCGACTCGCAGCGACTGTCAACGGCAAGGTCATCGGCCTCCCTGCTCTGATCGACAACCTCGCGCTCGTCTACAACAAGAAGCTCCTCCGCCAGGCGGGCGTGCCGTTCCCGACTGCGAAGTGGAACTGGGCCACGATGGAACAGGCCGCGAAGAAGCTCACCAACCGCTCGAAGAAGCAGTTCGGCTGGGCCTACGTCAACGACGGCAGCGAGGACACGGTCTGGCGCTACTGGGCCCTCCTCTGGCAGGCCGGCGGTGACATCCTCACGCCCGACGGCAAGAAGGCGGCGTTCGACTCCCCGGCGGGCGTGAAGGCGCTCACGCATCTGCAGCGCATGGCCAAGGACAAGTCGATCTACCTCGACTCCGGCAACGGGAACTACGCGAACCTGTTCAACTCCGGCCGTATCGCGATGCTCTACACCGGGCCCTGGGACCTGAGCAGCTTCACCAACGTCGACTACGGCGTGCAGATCCTCCCGGGCGACAAGAACCATCAGACCATCGCCGGTCCCGACAACTGGGTCCTCTTCGACAACGGGAAGGAGCGCGCGAACGCTGCCTGGACGTTCATGAAGTGGTTCATGTCGACGAAGCAACACCTGAAGCTCGCCCTCGCGACCGGCCAGCTCCCGATAAGAAAGTCCGAGCTGAAGCAGCCCGGCTACAAGGCGTACACGAAGAAATACCCGGGCATCAAGACGTTCGTCGCCAACTTGCTCAACGCGAAGAAGGTGCGGCCCGTCGACGCGAGGTATCCGCGGATCTCGGAGGCCGTCGGGCAGGCAGTTCAGGCCGTCCTGCTTGGCAAGGCCGACCCCAAGAAGGCGCTCGACGACGCGGCCGGCAAGGTGGACAGCATCCTGCGTCGTCCCACGTGAGCGAGTGCGACTGATTCGTTCGGAGCATGCCGCCGGCTGGCTTTTCGTCCTGCCGGCGGCGCTGCTCATTTTCGGCTTCGGCCTGATCCCCATCGGCTGGTCGCTGCTGCTGTCGTTCCAGGCCAGCGACTTCGTCTCGCCGCCCCACTGGGTGGGGCTCGCGAACTACCGCGCGCTCAAGAGCGATCCTGAGTTCAGGGCGGCCATCGGCCGCACGCTCGTCTACACCGCGCTGTTCGTCCCGATCACCGTGCTCGGGGGGCTGGCCGTCGCGGTGGTGCTGAACGCGAAAGTCCGGTTCATCAGCATCTACCGGACCGCAGTCTTCATCCCGGTTGCCTGCTCGACTGTCGCGACCGCGATCATCTTCAACTGGCTGCTCGAGCCGACCTTCGGCGTCGTCAACTACGTCCTCGGCTGGGTGGGGCTTGGGCCCTACGGCTTCTTCCAGAACCCCGACCAGTCGCTCTACTCGGTCGTGCTCATGACGTCCTGGGGCTGGATCGGCTTCAACGCGATCGTCTATCTCGCCGCCCTGCAGAGCATCCCGCAGGAGCTGGTCGAGGCCGCGTCGATCGACGGGGCGGGACAGTTCACGACCTTCCGCCGCATCGTCTGGCCCCTGCTCGGGCCCGCCACGCTCTTCCTCGTCGTGTGGGCGTCCATCAACGCGCTGCAGGTGTTCGACGAGATCTACGTGTCGACGCGAGGCGGGCCGCTCCATTCCACGACGGTCGTCGTCTACTACCTGTTCCAGCAGGCATTCCAGTTCTTCGCCGCCGGTTACGGCGCTGCGATCGCGTACGTCCTGTTCGTGGCGATTCTGCTGCTCACGCTGTTGCAGCTATGGGTGGCCAGGCGACGCGTGCACTACTCCTCATGAGCGAAGAAGCTGTCGTCATGCACGAAGAACGGGTCCGCCGGCCGCGGCTCCCGTTCAGCCCGACGCATCTGATCTTGATCCCGCTCGCCCTCGTAATGGTGACCCCGCTCGCGTGGATGGTGATGACGTCGGTCCAGACACCGGACGAGGCGCGCCGCTTCCCGCCGGTTCTGCCGTCCGGCATTCACTGGCAGAACTACACGGGCGCCATCCATGCAGCGCCGTTCGGCCGGTTCTTCCTCAACTCCTTCCTTGTCACGGGCGCCTGCGTCCTCGGCAACCTCGTTCTCTGCAGCCTCGCCGGCTACGCGTTCGCACGCCTGCGGTTCTTCGGGCGCGACGTCCTGTTCGTGATCCTGCTGGCGACGCTGATGATCCCGTTTCAGGTGGTGATGATCCCCATCTTCCTGATCATGCGCCACCTGGGCCTGGTCGACACGCTCGGAGCGCTGATCTTGCCCAACCTCGTCACGCCGTTCGGGATCTTTCTCATGCGCCAGTTCTTCCGGACGCTTCCGATCGAGCTGGAGGAGGCAGCGCGAATCGACGGCTGCTCGCGCCTCGGCACGTTGATCCGGATCGTGCTCCCGCTGTCCGGTCCCGCACTGGCGACGCTGGCCGTGATCGCTTTCCTCTGGAACTGGAACGACTTCCTCTGGCCGCTCGTCGTGATCCAGTCGGAGCACAACATGACGCTGCAGCTCGGGCTCTCGACGTTCCAGGGAGCTCACTCGACGGCGTGGACGCTACTGATGGCCGGGAATGTGCTCGCGGTCTTGCCGATGCTGGTGGCGTTCCTTGTCGCGCAGCGGCACTTCGTCAACTCCATCGCCTCCGCCGGAATCAAGGGCTAGTGCAGCGGCCTGCCTCATGGGAGAGAATCGCCGAATGAGCGCTCCCGCCACCACCGACCTCGACCGCGCGCGTATCGCCCAGCTGACCGAGCGAGAGCAACGGCGGCTCGACGAACGTACCCAAGGCTCACGTGCGCTCTACGAACGTGCGCGACAGGCGCTCTCAGGGGGCGTGGCCTCCGCCTATCAGGTGCGCGAGCCGTGGCCGATCTATCTCTCGCACGGTCGTGGCTCGCACGTCTGGGACGTGGATGGAACGGAGATGGTCGACTTCCACAACGGGTTCGGATCGATGGTGCAGGGCCACGCTCATCCGGCGATCGTCCAAGCCGTACGGGAGCGCGTCGAGCTCGGTACGCACTTCGCCGCACCGACGGAAGACGGAGTGGCGGTCGCCGAGGAGCTCAAGCGGCGCTGGGGATTGCCGCGCTGGCGCTTCGTCAACTCTGGCACGGAGGCGACGATGGATGCGATCAGGATCGCTCGCGCGACGACGGGCCGCGAGACGATCGTGAAGATCTTCGGCTCGTATCACGGGCATCACGACTACCTGATGGTCTCGATCGGCGTCCCCTACGAGCAGATCGGGGACCGCGAGCATTACGTCTCGCTGCGGTACGGCGCCGGCATCCCGCAGGCGGTTGCCGACATGACGATCGCTGTGCCGTTCAACGACGCGGGCGCGATGGAGCGTCGGATCGAGCAGCTCGTCGAGGAAGGTCGTCCTCCGGCCTGCGTGATCATGGAGCCGGCAATGATGAACCTCGGGGTCGTTCTGCCCGAACCCGGTTACCTCGAGGCTGTCCGGGAGTTGACGCGCCGGCACGACATCCTCCTCATCTTCGACGAGGTGAAGACGGGTCTTTGCATCGCCGCAGGGGGAGCGACGGAGCGCTTCGGCGTCACGCCCGACCTCGTGACGCTGGCGAAAGCTCTTGGCGGCGGCCTGCCGACCGGAGCGATCGGGGGGACGGAAGAAGCGCTCGAAGTCGTGGAGAACGGCAGCGTCTACCAGGTCGGTACCTACAACGGCAACCCGCTCGCGATGGCCGCGGCGCGGGCGAGCCTCGAAGAGGTGCTGACGCCGGGTGCATACGAACACCTGGAGGCCATCGAAGCACGCCTGCTTGCCGGCTGCGCGGAAGTGGTCGAACGCTACGGCCTACCTGGCTACACCGTCGGCATCGGCGCAAAGGGCTGCGTCGTGTTCGCCCCGGAGCCGGTCGTCGACTACGAGAGCTTCAAGGCGCACCAGGACGGGGAGCTCGCCGACCTCGCGTGGCTCTACAACATGAACCGCGGCGTCTACATGACGCCGGGACGCGAGGAGGAGTGGACGCTCTCCGTCGCGCACACCCACCAGGACTGCGACGCCTTCATCGCCGCCTTCGACGAGATGGCCGCCGACCTGACCCGCTGAAGCCTGCGGGGCGCCGGACTTAGTGGCTCAGAGCCACTAAGTCGTGCGGACGGCTACGCCTGAGACTCTCAGGGAGCGTAGTGTTGTCTGCAATCGACAAGGAGGCTGAGATGGCGCTCGCACGTGTCGTGACTTTCGATGGCGTCAGCAAGGACCGGATGGAGCAGATGAACCGGGAGATGCAGGACGGCGAGCCGCCCGAGGGCTTCCCCTCGAGCGAGCTGATCGTCCTACACGACCCCGACGCCGAGAAGTCCCTGGTCGTCCTGATCCTGGACAACGAGGACGATTACCAGAAGGCCCACGAGATCCTCGACGCCATGCCGACCGACCAGACGCCGGGACAGCGCACCGGCGTCGCGAAGTACGACGTCGCCACGCGCATGAAGAACTGACGGTCGAGTAACACCGTGTTGCTTGCCTGATCCGGATTTACGCGTCGGTCACTCCATGCTCCGCCAGCCAGGCCTTGGCCACGCGTTTCTGCGCGCGCGTGAGCCATGCTTCGACGACGAGCTCCTCGAGCTCGTCGCGTTGGATGCGTGCCAGAGACGGAATCCGCATCAGCACCGCCGGATAGCCGTCGAAGTGGGCCGTCGTGAAGAAGACCCCGCGGCCGTCCGCGAGCATCAGCTCCTTTACGCCAAGGTCGGCGACCCGGAACATCAACACATCTGAAAGCCGCTCGCCCGTCTCGGGATCGACCGCGTCAGGTCGGCGGCCGCGCTGGCAGCAGAAGAGCTTGCCGTGCACGCGATAGGACGGCCGTCCGTCGTCGCTCACCTCTTTGGTCACCTGAGGCAGAGACGACGCGAGCTCGTCGAGGTCGGCCATCGTTGTCACGGCGCCACTCTGCCATTCGCCGCGGTACCGCGGATGCAGGCGAGAGCAGGCCGAGCCTGAGTCTCTACTATCGAGGCCGTGACTTACGACGAAGAACTCGCAGAGCGGATCCGCGACCTTGTAGCGGGGGAGCCCAATCTGACCGAAAAGAAGATGTTCGGCGGGCTCGCCTTCTTGATCGGCGGGAACATGGCCATCGCAGCAAGCGGGCAGGGAGGCGCGCTCGTGCGCGTCGATCCTGAAGAATCCGACAAGCTCGTCGCGAAGTCGAATGCCGAGGTCATGGTGATGCGAGGACGGGCGATGAAGGGATGGCTGCGAGTCGACACCCAGGATCTCCGCACGAAGAATCAGCTGGCCAAGTGGGTCGATCGCGGCACCTCCTACGCTCGCTCGCTGCCTGCGAAGCCCTAGGAGTGGGGCTCGGCCTCGTCGCGGCGCTCGGGCTTGCGGGCGTCGCGTGCAGTCGGGCCCACGAGACATCGAAGAGCGGCTTGATCGCAGCCAACTGGCAGGGCCGGGGGATCGCCCTCGTCGATTCCGCCACGGGGCAAAGACGTCTGCTGCCTGGCACGGAGTCAGCGACGGCGCTGAGTTGGTCGCCCGACGGACAGATGCTCGTGCTCGAGCTCGCAGGGAAGCTATTCGGCACAGACGTTTACACGATCCGCTCCGACGGCACCGGTCTACGGCTCGTCGCGAGCAACGCATACGGGCCCGCGTGGTCGCCGGACGGGACGCGGCTGCTGATCGCCCGCGACTCGAATGGCTCCGGCGTTGAACTCTCGACGATCCGTCCCGACGGTCAGGGACCTCGGCGACTCGTCCGTGTGATCGGCGGTGTCTTCTCTCCCGTCTGGTCACCGGACGGAAAGCGCATCGCGTTTCTCTCGAACGACGGCAGCCTGAATCTCATCAACGTCAACGGAGAACATCGACGCCGGCTCCGAGGGAATTTCGGCGGCCATCTCTCGTGGTCTCCTGACGGGTCCCGGATTGCCTTCGAGATTCGGGGCGAGGCGCCCAACTGGGGGGACATCGGCGTCGTCGACCTCGAGACCGCGGAGCGTCGCAACCTGACGCACCGCCCGGGCGATGACAGCGGCCCAGCCTGGTCCCCGGACGGCAAGGAGATCGCCTTCCTCGCCGACCTCAGCTGCGCCTGGACCGGGAAGTGCAGTCCGGACTGGGAAGCCGAGGGGCCGCGCGAGGTGTGGCTCATGAATGCGGACGGCAGCCACCTGCGCCAGCTCACGCGTGACAGCGGCCGCGGCTACGACGATCCGGCCTGGCAGCCCGGGTGAACCTCTTAGTGGGCGGCTTTCACTTCACGGCCCCGAACGTGCGCGAGGTCGAGCGGTGCTCGCTTCGGAGCAGACGCCCAACCCGCGTGAGCATCAGCTAGATGAGCTTCGGGGGAATCGAGGCCGGGGGAACCAAGTGGGTGTGCGCAATCGGCACCGGGCCCGAAGACCTACGTGAAGTCGTCACCTTCCCGACGACGACCCCGGACGAGACGATCGCACGCGCCGCGGAGTTCTTCGCCGGCGGCGCCTCGGTTGCGGCGGTCGGCATCGGCTCATTCGGGCCGATCGACCTTCGCCGGGACTCGCCGACGTGGGGCCGGATCACGACGACGCCGAAGCCCGGTTGGGCCAGCACGGACATCGGCTCGGCCCTCCGCGCAGTGCTCGACGTTCCCGTTGCCGTCGATACGGACGTCAACGCGGCGGCGCTCGGCGAGCACCGTTGGGGCGCCGCAGTCGGTCTCGACACTTTCTGTTACATCACGGTGGGAACCGGGATCGGCGGCGGCGGCATGGCGAACGGCCGCCTGATGCACGGCCTGCAGCACCCGGAATTCGGGCACATGCGCATTCCGCACGACCGCGAGCGTGACCCGTTCGACGGCGTCTGCCCCTATCACGGCGACTGCCTGGAGGGTCTTGCCTCGGGTGAGGCGATTCGCGCGCGCTGGGGCGCTCCGCCCGAGGACAACGGCGACGAACGAGTGTGGTCGCTCGAGGCCGACTACATCGCGCTCGGGCTCGTGAACGCGATCTGCATTCTCTCGCCGCAGCGCATCGTCCTCGGCGGCGGCGTGATGAAGCAGCCGCAGCTCATGTCGCTCGTCCGCGCACGGGTGAGCGCTTTGCTGGCCGGCTACACCGGTGCGCGCGAGCTTGGTGGCGACCTCGCCGACTACATCGTGAAGCCGGCACTTGGCGATCGCGCGGGCGTCATCGGGTCGCTCGAGCTCGCGCGCGCCTCGGCCTGAGCCCAGTCGTAACGTGACCTCGCCGCGCTACCGTGGCACGGCTTGCCATGTCTAACGGTGTGCTCACCCTGTATCAGGCGGAGTGGTGTCCCTTCTCGTCAGCGGTCCGCGAAGTCCTGACGGAGCTGGGCCTGAGCTTCACCGCGCGACAGGTCGAGCCTTGGCCCGAGCAACGGGAAGAGCTCCGCAGCGTCGCCGGCACGGACCAGATTCCCGTCCTCGAGACGGAGGACGGCGCGATGTATCGCGGCACCCGAGAGATCTTTGCGCACCTGCACGAGCGCGACCCGTGGAAGTTCGACGCCGCACACCGCCGCCGCTTTGCCGACCACCGCGCCGCGCGCGAGTCCGATGCGCCGGGCCAGCTGATCGAGTATTTCCGCGGGACGGACGAGCTCGAGGCCGCAGCCGACCCGGCGGCCGAGGCCGTCGTGGTCGACGTCCCGGAGGCGAGCCGCTACGAGCTGCGCCTCGACGGACGTCTCGTCGGCCTGGCCGCGTATCACCGTCGCAACAGTCGAATCGCGTTCACGCACACGGAGGTGGACGAATCCTGCGAGGGGCACGGCCTGGGCAGCCGGCTGGCCGCAGCCGCCCTCGAGGACGCAGCCGCCAAGGGCCTCGAGGTCGTGCCGCTCTGCCCCTTCATCGCGCACTACATCGAGCGCCACCCCGAGTACGAGGCGCTCGTCCCTGCGAAGTATCGCGAACGCTGAGCCGGGCCTTCCTGGAGTTAGTGGCTCTGAGCCACTAACTCGGCGTACCCTGACCCGGGTGGGCATGTTCTTTCACTCTGCTGAGGCGCCGCCGGAGCGGCCGGCCGACCCTGCCACACGCCGGGCGAATCTCCGCCGCATCGGACGGCTCTTCCTTCCCTACAAGCTGAGGCTCGGCGGTGTCCTGCTGCTGATCGTGGTATCCGCCGGGCTGGGCGTCGTCCCAGCCTTCCTGCTGAAGCACGTACTGGAGGCGATCGGACGGAACGACACCAGGGCCCTTTCGCTCAATGCCGGCGGAATTATCGTCATCGCGGTCGTGACCGGTGTGCTCGGCGTGATCCAGACGCTGCTCTCCAATCAGGTCGGCCAGCGGGTGATGCACGACCTGCGCGCCGCGGTCTTCCGTCACCTGCAGCGTCTCTCGCTCGCCTTCTTCACCCGAACGCGCACCGGCGAGGTGCAGTCGCGGATCTCGAACGACATCGGAGGCGTACAGAACGTCGTCACCAACACGGCGACGTCGATCGCATCGAACGTGACGACGGTCGTCGCGACCATGATCGGCATGCTTCTCCTCAGCTGGCAGCTTGCGCTCTTCGCGTTCGCGCTGATCCCGCTGTTCGCGGTGCTGACCCGTCGTGTCGGCAACGAGCGGCGCCGGATCGCGAAGACAACGCAGGAGACCATGGCCGACATCTCGAGCCTGGTGCAGGAGTCGCTCTCGGTCTCGGGGATCCTGCTCGGCAAGACGATGGGCCGCGGGGACGAGCTCGCCGACCGCTTCGAGGCCGACTCGCTGCGGCTCGCCGATCTGGAGGTGCGGCAGCGAATGGCCGGACGCTGGGTGATGGCCTCGATTCAGACGAGCTTCGCCGTCATGCCGGCAGCTGTGTACTGGTTCGGCGGCCTCGCGCTGGCAAGCGGATCCCACGCGATTTCGATTCCGACGCTTGTCGCGTTCACGACCTTGCAGACCCGACTGTTCTTCCCGGTCGGCTCGCTCCTCGGCGTCGGGCTCGACCTGCAGACGTCGCTCGCTCTCTTCGACCGGATCTTCGAATACCTCGATCAGCCGGTGGACATCGAAGAGAAGCCGGATGCGCTCGAGGTCGGTCGGGCCGGGGACGTCGTCTTCGACCACGTCTGGTTCCGGTACGGGGAGGACTGGACCCTTCAGGACGTCTCCTTCAGGGTCGACGCCGGTACGACGACCGCTCTTGTCGGCGAGACCGGGTCGGGCAAGACGACGCTGGGCTACCTGGCCGCGCGGCTCTACGACGCGAGTCGCGGCCAGATCAGGATCGGCGGTGTCGACATCCGCGATCTGAGCTTCAAGGCGTTGTCCGACCTTGTCGGCGTCGTCTCGCAGGAGACATACCTCTTTCACGAGTCGGTGCGCGAGAACCTGCGCTTCGCCAAGCCAGATGCGACCGACGAGGAGATCGAGGCTGCGGCCAAGGCTGCGCGGATCCACGACGTCATCGCTGCCCTGCCCGACGGCTACGACACGATCGTGGGCGAACGCGGCTATCGATTCTCCGGGGGCGAGAAGCAGCGGATCGCGATCGCGCGGACGATCCTGCGCAACCCGCCGATCCTCGTCCTCGACGAGGCGACCAGCTCACTCGACACGGAGACCGAACGGCTCGTGCAGGAGGCCCTCGA
>JBKPEC010000051.1:0-2822 GCA_046728195.1 Actinomycetota bacterium | reverse complement strand
CGTGAGGACCAGCCGGGCTCGACGTCCCCGTACACCTCGTCGGTGGAGACGTGGACGAGGCGCGCGCTCATCTCCTCGGCGCGGCGCAGCAGGACGAGTGTTCCGAGCACGTCCGTGCGGACGAACTCCTCTGGACCCAGGATCGAGCGGTCGACGTGCGTCTCGGCTGCGAAGTTGACAATGGCGTCCACCTCGCCGATCTGCTCGACGTCCTCACGCACGGCGATGTCGCCGCGTCGGCAGTCGACAACGTCCGTCAGGTTCGCCTCGTTGCCTGCGTAGGTGAACTTGTCAAGGACGACGACGTCCTCGCCGCCGGCCAGCATCCGCTTGACGAAGTGCGAGCCGATGAAGCCCGCGCCGCCGGTGACTAGAAGGCGCATCGCGCCACCGTATAGACTCCTCCCGTCGTCGAGGCAACGGAGCCTCGGGCGCGGTGACCGCGCCTGGGGCTTTTCGCGCTTCAAGGAGGATTTCATGACGCAGGTCGAGACTCAAAACAGAGCCACGTCGAGCGAGGACTCACGCAGGCGCGTGCGAGAGCGGATCGAGCAGGAGGGGGTCGAGTTCGTCCTGCTCTGGTTCAGCGACATCGAGGGCCACCTCAAGAGCTTTGCGGTCACTCCCAGCGAGGTGGAGGAGGCGCTCGACGACGGCATGGGCTTCGACGGCTCGTCGATCACGGGGTTCAACGCGATCGAGGAGTCGGACATGGTCGCGATCCCGGATCCCGAGACGTTCCAGCTCATGCCGTGGCGCGAAGGCGAGACGAAGGTCGCACGGATGATCTGCGACATCGTCACGCCGGACGGAAGCCGGTACGAGGGCGACCCCCGCTACGTCCTCCGCCGCGCGCTCGAACGCATGACCTCGCTCGGCTTCGACACGTTCAATGTCGGTCCGGAGCTGGAGTACTTCCTCTTCCGCGACGACAAGGGCACCGAGACCCTCGACGAGGGCGGCTACTTCGCGATGACCACCATGGACGCTGCGAGCGAGCTTCGCCAGGAGACGGTTCGGGCGCTCGAGTCGATGGGCATTCCGATCGAGTACGTCCACCACGAGGTGGGCCCGTCTCAGCACGAGATCGACATGCGCTTTAGCGACGCGCTCTCGATGGCCGACCACACCGTCACCTACCGCCTGATCGTGAAAGAGATCGCAAAGAAGGCGGGCTACCACGCGACCTTCATGCCGAAGCCGATCTTCGGCGAGAACGGCTCAGGCATGCACACGCACCAGTCCCTCTTCAAGGACGGCCGGAATGCCTTCTTCGACGCCGAGGACGACTGGCACCTGTCGCCGGCGGGCAAGGCCTTCATTGCGGGCCAGCTCCGACACGCACGGGAGATCAGCGCGGTCTTCGCCCAGTGGGTCAACTCGTACAAGCGGCTCGTCCCGGGCTACGAGGCTCCCGTCTACGTTGCCTGGTCGCGGCGAAATCGCTCCGCCCTGATCCGGATCCCTCTCTACAAGCCCGGAGCGGAGCAGGCGACCCGCGCCGAGATCCGTTGCCCGGACCCGGCCTGTAATCCGTACCTGACCTTCGCCGCGCTCCTGCAGGCGGGACTGGAGGGGATCGAGCAAGGCTACGAGCTGCCGGACCCGATGGAGACGAACCTGTACCACCTGACCCCCGAGCAGCGCCGCGAGCGCGGGATCGTCTCCCTGCCGGAGACGCTGGGCGAGGCGATCGACGAGCTCGCCGGCTCCGAGCTCGCCCGTAAGGCTCTCGGCCCGCACATCTTCGACCGCTATGTCGAGCTCAAGCGCGGAGAGTGGGACGACTACCGCGTGCAACTCTCCCAGTGGGAGCTGGACAAGTACTTGTCGGTGCTGTGAGAAAGAGGGAGAATGAGGGCCGGTCTCGTGGAGCTCTGCGGCCTACGAGATCCAACTGACGGCCGACTGCGAGCTGCTGCAATCTTGCGCAGCTCGTGGTCGTTTTGGGGTCTGACCTCGCCAGGGGTCTGACCCCAGCAGTTCGGTTTACAAAAAGCGGCGGATCGACTCGCGGGCGACCCGCAGGCCGACGACCCGGCTCGTGCGATCGACGTCGGCGATCGTGTCCGCCGGGACGATCCGGCGATGCCGTGAGAAGAGACCCGCCTTGACGGAGAGCGCGTCAGGGACGTCGGGGAGCGTCCCGTACATCGGACACTCGACCTTCCCGACCACCCGCCCGCGGTTGTCGGCGACGAGGAAGCCCGCAGTATCGACCAGATTCAGAGGAAGAGCGGACATGACTCGAACCTATTCCCCCTCTGCAAGGAAAAACCCTTCCGGGCGTAAGAGTTGTGTTAACTGCATTCAGTCCGGCTTGGCTGTCATGGCCCACACTGCGACGAAAAGAGCGACCAGGTAGATCCCGGAGATCGCGGCAACAGTGCGGACCGGCCACAGGCGCTCCGGGCGGCGCAGGCCCCACCAGGCGACGAGGGCGGTGACAACGAGGAGAACGAGCCCCGCGTCCCCGACGCTGAAACCGATCCCCAGCCAGGTCGGGTCGTCGGGAACGTTTTCCCGAGAGTCGATCCACTGCCCGGCGACGCGCATCAGCACCCACGCCGGGAGCACGAGGAACCCGATCGTCCGCACGAGGAGACCGCGCCACGCCGGAGCTCTCAGCGCGATGACCACGGTCGCAGCGGTCGCGCCGACGAGCACCGTCCCACCGAGCACGTGCAGGAAAAGCGGGAAGTTCCACGCGTCGGGCCGAACGAGGGCGAGCATCAGGCGCCCGGCTTCCAGATCATGAGTGCGAGAATCGCGATCACGACGAGGCCGCTACCCCAGCTCAGACCGAGCCAGACCGGATTGCG